>JAGIAK010000199.1 GCA_017744855.1 Microbacterium sp. | reverse complement strand
GACCAAGGCCCAGCTCAACATCCCGCCGCCGCCGGCGGTGACCCGCGTGGCGCCGGGGCAGCGGCGACAGGCGCCGGGGCCTCCTCGCGCTCCTCGCGCACCGGGGCCGGGCGGGGCGGCGCCACGCGGGTCACCGCCGGCGGCGGCGGGATGTTGAGCTGGGCGAGGAAAGCACCAAGCCGAGCTACCAGCGCGGCACCCCGCGCAAGCTGCCGGTGCATGCGCTGACCAAGGCCCAGCTCAACATCCCGCCGCCGCCGGCGGTGACCCGCGTGGCGCCGCCCCGCCCGGCCCCGGTGCGCGAGGAGCGCGAGGAGGCCCCGGCGCCTGTCGCCGCTGCCCCGGCGCCACGCGGGTCACCGCCGGCGGCGGCGGGATGTTGAGCTGGGCCTTGGTCAGCGCATGCACCGGCAGCTTGCGCGGGGTGCCGCGCTGGTAGCTCGGCTTGGTGCTTTCCTCGCCCAGCTCAACATCCCGCCGCCGCCGGCGGTGACCCGCGTGGCGCCGCCCCGCCCGGCCCCGGTGCGCGAGGAGCGCGAGGAGGCCCCGGCGCCTGTCGCCGCTGCCCCGGCGCCACGCGGGTCACCGCCGGCGGCGGCGGGATGTTGAGCTGGGCCTTGGTC
>JAGIAK010000198.1 GCA_017744855.1 Microbacterium sp. | reverse complement strand
CGAGTGGCGCGCGCACTTCGGCGGCTTCCGCCCCGACTCCTCCCGCGAGGGGCGGCGCGTCGTCGACCACGAGCTGGCGATGCAGTTCATCGGCATGACGGCGAACGCGCTCGAGCCCGGGGAGCAGGCGGGTTACTGGCACCGCCACGCGCGCGTCGAGGAGCTGTACGTGTTCCTCGCCGGCCGGGGCCAGATGGGGCTCGACGACGAGGTGGTCGAGGTCGCGGCCGGCACCGTGGTCCGCGTCGGCCAGGGGGTCTGGCGCACCTGGCGCGCGCTCCCGGACAGCCCGGGCGAGCTGCGCTGGCTGTGCATCCGCGCCGGCGGATACGAGCTCCCGCACTTCCCCGACGACTCGGAGCGGGGGCCCGAGCGGCCGATGCCCTGGTAGGGGCTCCGCCGGAGTCCCGGTCCTGCCGATGGGTGCTACACTGGATGCTCGCGACGCGGGTTGGAGCAGTTCGGTAGCTCGCCGGGCTCATAACCCGGAGGCCGCAGGTTCAAATCCTGCACCCGCAACCAAACGCATCATGTTAGAACCCCTGGTCAACGAAAGTTGGCCGGGGGTTCTTTCGTTTTCACCCCTGTTGGCGTAGTGCGAGCCGACGTCCGGCCCTGTCGCGCCCGTTCGGGCGC
>JAGIAK010000197.1 GCA_017744855.1 Microbacterium sp. | reverse complement strand
GCTCACAAGATCGCGGCGCGCCAGCTTGTGGCCAAGCCCGACAGGACTGGCCGCAATCAGCGCTTCCCCGTCGATAACAACCCGCGCGCCCGCCTCTATCGGCGCGATGCAGATCACCACGTTATCGGCCGGATGCAAGATAATGGTCCGGGCAGGCTCAATCATGATCTAATCCGTAAAAACGTGCGGCGTTGCCCCCGAACACGGCTGCGCGTTCTGCAATGTCGAGGTCGGCGAACAGGGCCAGGGCCTGGTCGAGCCAGTCCCGGTAGCTGCCGGCAAGATTCAGCACCGGCCAGTCGCTGCCCCACATCAGCCGTCGAGTGCCGAATGCGGCACGAACGACATCGATGTAGGGCGCAATCGCGGTTGCCGAGCAATCGTCGCCGGCTTCGGTCCAGAGGCCCGACACCTTACAATGCACGTTGGGATACGCGGCCAGCGTGGCGATCGAATTCCGCCATGCGGCGATTTCGCCCGATGCGATCACCGGCTTGCCGCAGTGGTCAAGAACGATAGGCAAGTCAGGATGCCGCGCGGCCAACGCCGCGATGTCATCGATCTGATGCTGGCGCACCAGCGCGTCGAAGCGCAGGCCAGCCTCGACCATGGCCTCAAACACCGGCTGAAAGCCGGGCTGCAAAATCCAGCCAGGTTCCAGCTCATTCTGGATCATCGGGCGCAGTCCCTTGAGCAGCGGATGGG
>JAGIAK010000196.1 GCA_017744855.1 Microbacterium sp. | reverse complement strand
GTGCACTGACGTCCCGTCGCGCCGCGGGTAGGTGTACCCGGGGATGACCAGGGCGTCGGACCCATGCTCGACGACGAGGCCGAGGGCGTGCGCTGCTCCCTTGAGGGCGGCGCGCTTGCGGCGGTACCCCTCGCCGGAGTCGGCGAGGTTGCGACCGTTGGCTGCGGTTAGGCGCCAGCGGTAGTCGCCGGCGTCGTCGCGGTAGAGCTCGAGCGTGTCCATCGCGTTCCCCCTCGGTACGCGTGTCGCTTCGTTGTGCCCGACTCGTGCACGGGATCCGCCCGCTGCGTCCGCTCGTGGCGGCTGCCCTGTGTCGGGGTCCTGATGCGCCGAGGCGGGTGGTAGCGGAGACAGGATTCGAACCTGCGACCTCACGGGTTATGAGCCCGGCGAGCTGACCAGCTGCTCTACTCCGCCTTGCCTGGGTTGCCGTGAGCGGGGCTGCAGGAGCCCGAGCCGGAAGCCCCGCTCACGCGCTATCCACTTGTTCGCCCGGTCCGCCCTCAACGCCCGCCCCGTGCAGCGAGCGGCCTTCGGTTCCGACGCGAAGACCTCACGTCCGCCGTTTCCGGGGTGCGTGAGGTCTGGGCGTGAATGTAGCACCCCGGGGTTCCGAACGGAACCCTGCGGTGCGCGCTGCTGCGTGTCGCCTACTCCGGCGAGCGCGAGAGGGTGCGTCGTCCGGCGAGGATCTGCGTCACGCGGGCCCGCGT
>JAGIAK010000195.1 GCA_017744855.1 Microbacterium sp. | reverse complement strand
GCCCTGAATCTCGCGATCGACCGCGCGGCCATCAGCGACAAGGCCTTCGCTGGCCTCGCCGGCGAGTCGTCGCCGAGCTTCGCCCTGCTGCCGCGGGATGAGAAGTGGCTCTCCGACCCGGACCTCGCCACCAGCCCGCAGTCGGCCGACGTCGCCGCGGCCGGCGCAGCGCTCGAGGCCGCCGGCTACACCAAGGGCAGCGACGGCTTCTACGGCAAGGACGGCGTCGCCATCGAACTCGACCTGTTCTCGCCCGACGGTTGGACCGACTACAACGACGCCGCGAAGCTCATCAGCGCACAGGCCGCGAAGGCCGGCATCCGCGTGAACGCGCGCACCGTCTCCGAGGCGGAGTACTGGACGCCGGTCTCCAACGGCGAGTTCGAGCTCGCGCTCTACGGCCTCACCCAGTCGCTCGTCGCAGACCCGTACTCGAACTACGACCAGTACTTCGCCACCGCGGCGACCGCCAAGGTGGGCGAGATGCCCGGCAAGGGTCAGAACTACGCCCGGTACTCGAACCCGGTCGTCGACCAGGCGGTCGCAGAGGCCGGCGCCACGCTCGACGAGGCGACGAAGAAGGGTGCGTACGCGACGATCCAGACCGAGATCGCGCGTGATCTGCCCTACATCCCCGTGGTGCTGAACGCCTCGCAGTCGTTCTTCAACACCGCGGACTTCACCGGCTGGCCGACCGAGAGCGACATGTACGCGGCGCCCCTGCCGTACC
>JAGIAK010000194.1 GCA_017744855.1 Microbacterium sp. | reverse complement strand
GTCTGCTCAGCATCCTGATCGTCCAGGCCACGCTGCAGTTCTCGCTGGGGATCATCGCCGAGGCGGGCCTGTCCTATGTCGGCCTGGGCGCCCAGCCACCGGCGGCCAGCTGGGGCAAGATGCTGGCCGACGCCCAGACCCTGATTGCACTCTCTCCCTTGCAGGCCATTTTCCCCGGCCTGGCGATCGTGGTCACCGTGCTGGGTCTGAACCTGCTGGGCGACGGCCTGCGCGATCAGCTCGATCCACGCCTGACGGGGGAGCGCTGAGATGGCCTTGCTGGAGATCGAGAACCTGGCGGTGTCGATCGGGGACAAACCGATCCTGCGCGACGTATCCCTATCGGTGGAAGCCGGCCAGGTGCTGGGCGTGGTCGGCGAGTCCGGTTCGGGCAAGTCGATGACAGCCCTTTCGATCCTGGGCCTGCTGCCCCGCGGCGGACAGGCTCAGGGTGCGATCCGCTTCGAGGGCGGAGACTTGGCCGGCGCATCCGAGACGGACCTGTTGCGCGTGCGCGGCGCCCGGATCGGCATGGTGTTCCAGGAACCCATGACGGCCCTGAACCCGGTGATGACCATCGGCGACCAGGTGGCCGAAGTGGTGCGCCTGCATCGCGGCGGCTCGCGCGCCCAGGCCCTGGCGGCGGCGCGAACAGCTCTGGACCGCGTCGGCCTGCCCGCCGACCGTTTCCCCCTGAACCGCTATCCGCATGAACTTTCGGGAGGCCAGCGCCAGCGCGTGGCGATCGCGATCGCCATCGTTCTGTCGCCGCGACTGATCATCGCCGACGAGCCGACAACCGCGCTGGACGTCACCACCC
>JAGIAK010000193.1 GCA_017744855.1 Microbacterium sp. | reverse complement strand
GCGCATCGTCGCCTGCGGTGGCGTGCGATAGCCCAGCGCCTCGGCCAGGTGCGTGCTGGCGATGTGCTCCGCACCGTCGAGGTCGGCCACCGTGCGCGCGACCCGCAGCACCCGGTGCAGGCTGCGCGCGGTCAGCTGCAGGCGCTCGCCGGCCTGTTCGAGCAGGTGCTGGCCGGCATCGTCCAGGCGGCAGGCCGTGGCCATGCCGGCACTGTCCAGCCGCGCGTTGAGCTGGCCGGCGCGTGCGAACTGGCGTGACTGCGCCGCGGCCACGCGCGCGCGGATCGCGATGCTGGATTCGCCGACCGGCGCATCGGCGCGCAGGGCGCGCGGCGGCAATCGGGCCATCGCCAGGTGCAGGTCGATCCGGTCGAGCAGCGGGCCGGACAGCCGGCTCCAGTACTGGCGGATCCGGTCCGGGGTGCAGCGGCAGCGTGCGGCCGGGTCGCCGGCCCAACCGCACGGGCACGGGTTCATCGCCGCCACCAGCTGGAAGCGGGCGGGGAAGTCGGCGCTGCGGCCGGCGCGGGCGACGGTGATCCGGCCCGATTCCAGCGGCTCGCGCAGCACTTCCAATGCGGCGCGGTGCCACTCGGGCAGCTCGTCGAGAAAGAGCACGCCGTTGTGGGCCAGCGAGATTTCGCCCGGCCGCGGCGGACTGCCGCCACCGGCCAGGGCCACCGCGCTGGCGCCGTGGTGCGGGGCGCGCCACGGCCGCTGGCGCCAGCGCGCCGGATCGATGCCGCGGCCGCTGATCGAGGCGACGGCGGCGGTCTCCAGCGCTTCGGCTTCGGAGGCTTCCGGCAGCAGCCCGGGCAGGCGCGCGG
>JAGIAK010000192.1 GCA_017744855.1 Microbacterium sp. | reverse complement strand
CCCTCGCCTTCACCGGCGCGGGCAGGTTCTCCCTCGACGGCGCCTTCCTGCGCGGCCGGGTCCCCGCCTGGCTCAGCTGACCCGGCTGTCGTGCCCTTTCCCCGGGCACGGATTCGGATGCCGCGGCTCGGGCCGTCGGGCACAGATTCGGATGCCGCGGCTCGGGCCGCTGGGCACGGTTTCGGATGCCGTGGCTCGGGCCGCTGGGCACAGATTCGGATGCCGCGGCCGACACGCCGCGGCATCCGTCGTCTCACCGGGGTGTCGGGTCTGAGTTCCGAAACCGTGCCCGGGATAGCAGGGGCGACCTCCGAGGTCGTGCCAGGGTCAGCGGTTCTTCGTCCCGCCGGCGGGGACGAGCGTCGCGCCGCAGATCCACGCGGCGGCGGTCATCACGTTCTCCTCGAACCACGAGAAGAACGTGGGGAACGTCGTGACGAGCAGACCGATCGCATCCATGCTGTGCACCTACCTCTTCCGAGTGCGCTCATCGTACGCCCGTCTCCCGACACGCACACGGATTTCGGACGCCGTCCCTCCCGACCCGAGCACAGATTCGAACTTCGACCCGGCACAGATTCGGACTTCATCCCGGGCACAGTTTCGGATGCCGTCCCTCCCGACCCCGGGCACACTTTCGGATGCCGTGGCCGACACGCCGCGGCATCCGTCGTCTCGCCCGCGTGTCGGGCCCGGCATCCGAAGTTGTGCCCCGGGTGGACCGGCCGCGGTCCGAAACTGTGCTCGGGCCCGGCATCCGAAGTTGTGCCCCGGGAGGACCGACCGCGGTCCGAAACTGTGTCCTGGGACGGCGGCCGAGCCTCCGAAACCGTGCCCGGGGCGTCGGGTCAGGCGGCGGC
>JAGIAK010000191.1 GCA_017744855.1 Microbacterium sp. | reverse complement strand
TCGTTGAGCGAGGAGCGCAGCGACGAGTCGAAACGGTGCGTCGGTAGGCGTTTCGTCTCGCTGCGCTCGCTCAACGAACGGGGCGGTGCCAGGTGGGGCGTTTCGACTCGCTGTGCTCGCTCAACGAACGGGGCGGTGCGCGGTGGGGCGTTTCGACTCGCTGCGTGGAACCGGTCGTTGAGCGAGGAGCGCAGCGACGAGTCGAAACGGGGTGTCGGCGGGGCGTTTCGTCTCGCTGCGCTCGCTCAATGAACGGGGCGGTGACCGGTGGGGCGTTCGTATCGCTGCGTGGAACCGGTCGTTGAGCGAGGAGCGCAGCGACGAGTCGAAACGGTGCGTCGGTAGGCGTTTCGACTCGCTGCGCTCGCTCAACGAACGGGGCGGTGCGCGGTAGGTCGTTTCGTCTCGCTGCGCGGAACCGGTCGTTGAGCGAGGAGCGCAGCGACGAGTCGAAACGGTGCGTCGCGGGGGCGTTTCGACTCGCTGCGCTCGCTCAACGAACCGGGCGGTGCGCGGTAGTGGGCGTTTCGTCTCGCTGCGCTCGCTCAACGAACTGGGCGGTCGTTGAGCGAGGAGCGCAGCGACGAGTCGAAACGTCTCAGCGGACCTGACGTGCCTCGAACTGCATCCGCGGGTGGGCGTAGAACTCCTGTGCCTCGATGAGCTGCAGCTCGCGCTCGCCCGACTCCAGCGTCAGCGACAGCAGGTCGAATACGCTGGATGCGGTGCGCTCCAGAGCCGTCTTGGCGCTGCCCGTGTCGACGTAGTGCGCGGTGAAGAGCGCGGCGGTGACGTCGCCGGAGCCGTTGGCCTTCATCGGCAGGCGCGGGGTCTGCACGACCCACGCGCCCGAGGCGTCGGCAACGAGCATCTCGATGGTGCCCTCCTCGCGAT
>JAGIAK010000190.1 GCA_017744855.1 Microbacterium sp. | reverse complement strand
CCTCCTTTCTAAGGATGCTTCTCCAGCCTCTCACGAGGCTATTGAAGCTCCGATTAGTGCGCTTGACGCACACAAATGAGCGGATCGCCGCCGTCTTCGTTTCTCTTTCCACTCCTTGCTGACCGATCAGGTTGGCGAGGCGATCGCGAGCCCTGGAGCGGTTCTAACCTCTGGTTAGATCTGATCTGTGTGGCCTATGGGCCCGTAGCTCAGTTGGTTAGAGCGCACGCTTGATAAGCGTGAGGTCATAAGTTCAAGTCTTATCGGGCCTACCACTCTTTCCAATCATACGGACCGCACCAAATAGGTGACCTGGCGACCAGGCTCCCCTGGGCAAGCAACTCACACCGAGTGTGAGGGGCCATAGCTCAGTTGGTAGAGCGCCTGCTTTGCAAGCAGGATGTCGTCGGTTCGAATCCGTCTGGCTCCACCATCTCTTCATCATCGGATGAATTGAGATATCGCGATCGAGGAATGATCAAGTTTGCATCTGGCTTTCAGCCAGCTGCGAAATGACATTGTGAAGGCAGGGTTCCTCCGCCAACCGTAGCTCACCCCTGGGATACGGACCTGGTTTAAGGATGGACTTAAGAAGACATCATTGTCTGACTAAAGGTAGAGCTCATGCTCGATCTCCTCTCACGTGAGTGACAGGAGACGATTATGCATGGGTTTTGCTGAGAACGATCAAGCGCATAAGGGCTTCTGACGGATGCCTTGGCATTGAGAGGCGATGAAGGACGTGGCACGCTGCGATAAGAGCCGGGGAGGCGCGAGCACCCTTTGATCCGGCTATCTCCGAATGGGGAAACCCACCTTTATGGTCACCCAACTTAGTCTTGCCTTCGGGCAGGGCCAGGATTGGTTGATCAGAAGAGGTATAATGACCTGAATACATAGGGTTCATTAAGCAAACCCGGGGAACTGAAACATCTCAGTAC
>JAGIAK010000018.1 GCA_017744855.1 Microbacterium sp. | reverse complement strand
TTGCCGAAGTGGTCGATGTCGTCGACCTCGACGCGCACGTCGACGCTCTTGCCGTCGCGGACGCCCTTGATCGAGACCGAGCGGTCCTCGGCGACCGTGACGCCGGGGGCGCTCGTGTCGTGCAGGGCGACGAGGTAGCGGATCGTCGCGACGATGTCCTCGACGGTCAGCACCGAGTCGGTGAGCGGCGCCTCGAGGCCGAGCTTCTGGTTGATCTTGTAGCGACCCACCTTGGCCAGGTCGTAGCGCTTCGGGTTGAAGTAGAAGTTGTCCAGCAGCGCGCGGGCGGCCTCGGCGGCGACCTGCTCGCCCGGACGGAGCTTGCGGTAGATGTCGCGCAGCGCGTCTTCCTTGGTGACGATGGTGTCCTTCGCCAGCGTCTCCTCGATCGAGGGGAAGCCTGCGAACTCGGCGAGGATCTCCTCGCTCGTCATGCCGAGCGCCTTGAGGAACACGGTGACGGACTGCTTGCGCTTGCGGTCGATGCGCACGCCCACCTGGTCGCGCTTGTCGATCTCGAACTCGAGCCACGCTCCACGGCTCGGGATGACGCGCGCCGACACGATGTCCTTGTCGGACGTCTTGTCGGGGGTCTTGTCGAAGTAGACGCCGGGCGAGCGGACGAGCTGCGAGACGACGACGCGCTCGGTGCCGTTGATGATGAACGTGCCCTTGTCGGTCTGGAGCGGGAAGTCGCCCATGAAGACCGTCTGGGTCTTGATCTCACCGGTGAGGTGGTTCATGAACTCGGCCTCGACGTAGAGCGGGGCCGCGTACGTCTTGCCGCGCTCCTTGCACTCCTCGATGGAGTACTTCTCGGGCTCGAGGTACGGGTTGGTGAACGAGAGCTGCATCGTCTCGCCGAGGTCCTCGATCGGGGAGATCTCCTCGAAGATCTCGCCGAGACCGGAGATCTCGTTGACGTCGGTGCGACCCTCGGCCTTGGCCTCGGCGACACGCGCCTTCCAGGCCTCGTTGCCGACGAGCCAGCCGAAGGACTCCGTCTGCAGAGCGAGCAGATCGGGGACCGTCAGCGTGTCGGAGATCTTCGCGAACGAGAGGCGGGATGCTCCGCGTCCGTTCTTGGTGGTGGTGGATGTGGATGCGTTGCGAGCAGCAGCCAAGGGAATCTCGATTCCTTTGTCGTCGGTGGAGTTCGCGCTCAGAAGCTCAACGATGCCGACCACCATATGAGGGCACGGAGAAGCGAGCGCAACTACCAACTATAGACCCGATCTTGCGACATGGCAAGCTCAATCCTTGACCAATTCCAGATGCTGCGGTAAAAGGCCGCAGCATCCCGCTCGACCGGCCGTCAGGCCCAGCGCCAGGTCACCAGCACGGACTCCGCGAGCGCCGTGCGCTCGGCGGAAGCGACCGTGTCGTTGAACGAGAAGGTGACGATGTAGGTCTGATCCGCCGTGCTCACGTAGTACTGCTCGATCGCGTAGGTGGCGCCGCCCGCGGTCATCAGCGCCGTCAGGTGAGCCGACTCCGAGCCCGCGATCGTGACGCGGTCGTTCACGGTGACCTCGGAGGCTCCCGCCGCGTCGAGCTCCTTCACGCCGGCGGACTCGACCCGATCGGCGTCGACGACGCCCACCGGCGACTTCACGACGTTGACGTTGTCGGTGAAGCCGTCGGCGTCCTGGAGGTCGGCGGCGAGGCTGTCGGGGTCGAACCCAGGGACGGACTGCTCCGGCACTCCCCACCCCTCGGGGACGACGTAGCTGTAGCCGTCCCCCGAGATGGTCTGCCCGGTGGCCGCAGGGGCATCGATCTTCGGGGCCGTCGCCTCCTGCACCGTGCCGGTGGAGTCGCCGGAGGGCTTCTCGGCGCCCCCGCCGAGGGAGCAGCCTGCGAGAGCGAGGGTCGCGGCGAGCAGGACGGCGGCGGCGGGGATCGGCGAGCGCATGGGCCCACCCTATCCACGTGCGGTACGCAGCCGCGTCCTCCCGACGTATTCAGGCAGGCTCCACCGGCGGCAGGTATGCTCCCCGCATGCGCCGGGCCAGCCACGACGAAGACCGACAGACCGTCGCGCGCCACGCGCACCTCCCCACCCCGAGCCGCCTCTCCGGCGCTCTCACACTGGTCGGCATCTCGCTCTGCGTCGTGCTGTTCTCCGCCGTCGCGGTCGCAGGGTTCGTGCTGACCGACCTCGCGAACCGGGTGAGCGACGGCGCTGTCACGCTGGACGGGGACGCCGACGTGGCGCCACCGGGGCTGGGCGCGTACCCCGACGACAAGCCGTTCAACATCCTCGTGGTCGGCACCGACGAGTGCGGCGAGATCACCAAGCAGTACATGGGCAAGCGCTGCAGCGACAAGGACGACGGCGTCCGCAACGACGTGAACCTGCTCGTGCACGTCTCGGCCGCACCGCGCAACGTCACGGTGGTGTCGTTCCCCCGTGACCTGCAGGTCGAAGTGCCGACGTGCACGCGCGAAGACGGCTCGACGGCATCCTCCATGAAGAAGGCCGACTTCAACTCGCTGTTCGACCACGCAGGCATCCCCTGCATCGCGAACACCATCACCGAGCTCAGCGGCCTCCCCGTCGAATTCGCGGCGAAGATCAGCTTCGACGGGGTGATCCAGGTCACCGACGCGATCGGCGGCGTCGAGGTGTGCGTCGCGGGCAAGGGCATCCGCGACAGCGAGGCCGGCATCGACCTGCCGCCCGGCCCGCACACCATCTCGGGCAAGGACGCCCTCGCGTTCCTCCGCACGCGCCATGGAGTCGGCGACGGGAGCGATCTCGCGCGGATCTCCAACCAGCAGCAGTACATGTCGCGGCTCGCGAAGAAGGTGCTCAGCGCCGAGACCCTGACCGACCCGACGAAGGTGCTGAAGCTGGCGAACATCGTGGCGGACAACATCGTGCCGAGCGACAAGCTGAGCAACCCGCTGACGATGGCCCAGCTGGGCCTGGCCCTCAAGGGGGTGCCGTTCGACGACTTCGTCTTCGTGCAGTACCCGAACCGCACGGATCCGTCCAACGCGAACAAGGTCGTCCCCGACTACGCCGCGGCCAAGCCGCTGTGGGCCGCCTTGATCGCCGGCGACCCCATCCAGCTCTCCGGCGACGTGGCGAACCACTCCGGCGTCGTGGAGTCGACGCCTGCGCCGACGACCCCGGTCGCGCCGCCGTCGACCGCCGCGCCGACGCCCGGAGCTTCGACGGCGCCTGACACACGCGTCACGCTGCCGCCCGAGATCTCCGGGCAGACCGTCGAGCAGGACACCTGCTCGAAGGGCAACCTCGCGAAGTGACCGCGTAGTCTCGGAGCATGGGCAGGACGCGCGCACGAGACACCGAGCACCCGCACGCCCGACTCGATCACGGCGGCATCGCCCGCGTCGTCCCCTCGGAGTTCACCAGCGGGTTCGAACTCGTCGTCGACGACACCCCGCAGTCTCACGTGGACCTCGACGATCCGACGCACCTCCACTTCGAGTACGTCGTGCGGATGGGCGCGGTCATCGACCAGCTCCCCGCCGGTCCGTTGACCGCGGTGCACCTCGGCGCCGGAGCCCTCACCGTGCCGAGGTACGTCGAGGCGACGCGACCGGGGTCTCGGCAGCAGGTGATCGAGCTGGAGGCGCCGTTGGCCGCGCTGGTGCGTGAGAACCTGCCGCTCCCCCGCGGCGCCGCGATCCGGATGCGCATCGGCGACGCCCGAGAGGGCGTGGCCAAGCTCCCCGCCGCACTCGTCGGCGCCTGCGACCTCGTGGTGTCCGACGTGTACTCCGGCGCGCAGACCCCCGCACACCTCACCAGCATCGAGTTCTACCGGGAGCTGCGCGCACTCCTCGCATCCGAGGGCGTGCTGCTCGTCAACGTCGCAGACGGCCCGGGGCTCGCCTTCGCCAGGCGACAGGTCGCGACGATCGCCGAGGCGCTGCCGGAGATCGCCGTGCTCGCCGACACCCAGGTGCTCAAGGGGCGCCGATTCGGCAACCTCGTGATCGCCGCATCGGCCTCCCCCCTGCCGACGGAGTGGCTGCCGCGGCTGCTCGCCGCCGGCCCGCACCCGGCCAAGATCGCGCAGGGCACCGAGGTGGCGGCGTTCGCCCAGGGTGCCGCGGTCGTCACCGATGCGGATGCCGTGGCGTCGCCTCGACCGGACGCCTCGCTCTTCCTGCGCTGAGCCGGGATCGCGACCCGCTGCTCACGTCGCGTCGGAGGATATGCCGGTACGGATGCGGAGGATCGGGGCGCGCCGCCCCCGCCAGGACGACACGGCGATGCAGACTGGTGAGCGGGACGCTGCGGAAGGAGAGCAATGAGTTTCATCCGGGGATACGACCAGGAGACCCTCCGCGAAATGGTCGATCTCGAGGAATGCGCGACGCGGCTCGAGGAGATCGAGAACCAGCGCAGCCTTCCGTCACTGCTCGAGCGCGTGTGGCTGCTGAAGGTGCTCGGTCGTCTCGACGATGCACTCGTGCTGGCCGACGAGACCGTGCGACAGGCGCGCATGGCCGGCACGCGCAAGGACGTGCTGAGGGCCCGCGTGCTGCACGCCACGGTCCTCCAGTTCCGCGGCGCCCACGCGGCCGCCGAGCAGGAGCTCGCCACCTGCGCCGACGAGGCGGAGGGGCAGCGTTGGCTGTCGATCGCCGCGTTCGCACACCAGCACCACGGCAAGAACGCCTATGACGCCGGGGACTACGAGACCGCACGCGAGAGCTTCAAGAGGTCGCTGTTCCTCCGCCGCGAGGCCGGAGCGGAAGACCGTGAGCTGGAGACCGCGCTGCTCGCGATCGAGGCGGCGGAGCGCCGTCGCTCGACCCAGCTCGTCGCCGGCTGACACCGCGAGCGCCGCGATGTCCGCGGCATGCCTTAGCCTGAGCGCATGGCGGAACTCGACCGTGTGCGCGTCTGGGGCGAAGCACTGATCGCACTGCATCTCGATGACAGCTGGTCGTTCGGCTTCGACCATGCGAAGCGGCGCGCGGGCCAGTGCGACTACACCAAGAAGCGCATCACCGTGTCGCGCTACCTCGCCGCCCGCTTCGACGACGACGAGATCCATCAGGTGCTGCTGCACGAGGTGGCGCACGCCCTTGCCGGACACGAGGCAGCGCACGGCCCGATGTGGAAGAGAGTCGCCCGAGACCTCGGCTACGTCGGCGGCACCACCCACCACGGCGAGACCGCCGTCGAGCTCGCACCGTGGGTGGGGCGGTGCCCCTCCGGCCACCTCACCTACCGGCACCGCCGCCCCTCGCGGGCGACGTCGTGCGCCAAGTGCTCGCGCACCTTCGACGCCCGCTACCAGTTCGCCTGGACACGACGCGAGATCACGGCCGACACGAGACTCGCCGCACAGGCCCCGCGCTAGACGCGGCGCTGCTCCACGTCCGGAGAGTCAGTTCAGGCGTCAGGCGCGAGTGTCGCGGTCGGGAGCGGCGCCGTCGTCCTGCGGGGCGCCGTCGTCGTCCTGCGTGGCATCGGCCTCGTCGATGGCTTCCTGCATGCCCTCGAGTCCCGACTCGGCGGCTGCGACAGCGTCCTCCGCGACCGGATCACCGACGGCGGCTTCCTCGGCGGCGGTGTCCTTCACGTCGTCGGATGCGGCGGCGTGCGGCACATCGTCGAGTGCGGCATCGTCGGCAGATGCGTGATCCGTCGATTCATCCCGCGAGCCGAGAACGCCAGGCAGGTGCGACACGGATGCCGTGGCGCCCGCATCGGCCGCGGCCCGAATCCCGTTGCGGCGACGCATCAGCGCGGCGAGCGCGCGCCAGCCGACGAGGAAGATCCCGAGGACGATCGTCGCGACGACGATGAACGGCACCTGGGCCGTGTCGCCGCTGACGACGCGCAGCAGCATCCCACCGGCCACCGTCACCACCCAGACCACGACGCCCCACAGCAGCGACCACGGACGCCGTGGGCGCTGCGGCAGCAGCGCGGCGAGCGCGTGGCCGACGAGCAGCGCGATCACGAACGGCCATGCCGTGAGCAGGAACCCCGCGGGGTTCTCGTCGTGCGACGCCCTCCCGATCGCAGCGAAGATCAGCACGAGCACGGCGTCGAGGATCAGAGCGGGTACGTACCTCATGCCTCGACCCTACGTCGGCGGCGTCGGATAGCGCAGCGCGCACGCGGGGCTCACTCGAAGCGGACGAACACCCCGTCGTCGAGCTGCGGCGCCACATCGACGGCGTCGAGCTCCGCGGCCTCGCTCACGGTCGCCGGCGTGACGCCCGCCTGCGCCATCCGCGCCGTGGATGCCACGCCGATCTCGAGCTCACGACCCGATCCGCTCGCCGAGAGCATGTGCCGCAGCGCGCCGCGCAGCGCCCGGAACCCTTCGGCGGCGACAGCGGCCTCCGGCGAGGTGTGGTCGATGCCGAGATCGGTGAGTGCCGAGATCACGGCGCCGGCGCCCAGCTGGTCCTCCACGGCGACCCGCACGACGCCGTCGGCATCAGCCTCGCCCGCGGCGATCACCGCGACGGAGGTGCGGGACTGCCGCCGCTCCTGCACGGTCTGGACGGCCTTCGCCACGGCGGCGGCGTTGCGGATCCCGCCGACCAGCACGAGCGCACCGCCGGACGCGGCGGCGGCTGCGACCGACGCCCCGTTGCGCGACCAGTCCAGTGCCGAGGCGAGCTCGATACGCGCTCCGGCCGCCACGGCATCCGCCACCGTCGAGGAGAAGCGCAGCACGTCGACGACCACGACGATGTCGGCGGGAGCGAGGCGGGCGAGCCCCTCGACGCCCCACTCGAGACGCACCTGGTACACGGACTGATCGAACGGGGAGGCCATCCGACCAGCCTAGACACCGTTCCGCCGCCCGATGGCTGGCACGCGCGACCACGACGCCGACGCGCCACCTCCCGCGTGGACGAGGGGTGGCGCGTGGCCTGACGACGCTCAGTCGGCGGCGAGCGCCTCGACCGGAGCCACCCGCGTGGCCAGACGGGTCGGCGTGGCGGCGGCGACGAGCGTGAGCACGGCCGTCGCGACGATGATGACGACCACGGGGATCCACGGCACCGCCGGAGCGACGAGTCCCGCCGGCGTGTAGTCGGGCAGCGTCGGCACGGAGCCGAGCACCGACTGCGCCGCGATCCAGCCGTAGACGACGCCGAGCACCAGCCCGGTGATCGTCGCGGCCACCGTGATGTGCGTGGCCTCGAGCAGCACCATGCGACGCACCTGCGTGTTCGACAGGCCGATCGCGCGCAGCAGCCCGAGCTCGCGGCGACGCTGCACGACGCCGATCGTGAGCAGGTTCACGAGACCGACAGCGGCGATCACCGCAGACACCGCGACGAGCACCATCATGATGTTGCCGAAGGCGTCGAAGGGAGCGAAGAACCCCGGCGGCATCTTCTCGGGGGTCTGCTGCATCATCAGCTTCTTGGCCGACTCCAGAGCCACAGCGAACATCGTGACGAGGGTCACGCCCATCACCACGCCGATCGCCATGCGCGAGGAGCGCTCCGGGTAGCGCAGGGCGTTCTCGGCGGCCAGTCGGGCCGTCGCGCCGGACCCGAACATGCGGCCGACGAGGCGCAGCACCGGCGGCATGAAGAGCACGGATCCCATCGCGAGGCCGGTGAAGGAGAGCACACCGCCCACGAAGGCGATCACGACACCGAGGGGAGTCACGAGACCGACGACCACGCCGGCGGCCAGCAGAGCGGCGCCCGTGATGAGCAGGATCCACGTGCCGACATGGCGACGGGGTGTGCCGGAGACCTCGTCGTGCGAGCGCTCGACGGCGCCGCCGATCGCCTGCAGCGGCGTCACGGTCAGCACGCGGCGCGAGCCGGCCCACGCCGCGACCCAGGTGGTCAGGGCGACGCCGACCACGGGCAGCACGATGAACGGCTGCGCGATCGTGAAGCCCTTCGGCGGGTTCGGCACGAGCTGTGCGCCGATCTGCACCCCGATCGCCGCGACGATCACGCCGACCACGAGGCCGACCGCCGCGCCGATGACCCCGACGACGAGTCCCTGCCGGCCCACTTCGGCGCGCTGCGACCGTGCCGTCGCGCCGATGAGACGCATCAGGGCGATCTGCCTCGTGCGGCCGGCGATGATCGTCGAGAAGGTGTTCGCCGTGACGATCGCCGCGACGTACATCGCGACGGCCGTCAGCAGGAACGACAGCAGCGCCACGACGACCGCGAGGGTCTCGCTGTCTCCGATGAACGGATCGGCCTGCAGCACGGCGCCGATGTACACGGTGGTCTCCACGAGCACCACGCCGAAGCCCGCCGAGAGGGCGGCGACGAGGATGCTGGCGCCCATGCCGCGGTCGCGCAGCCAGGCCAGCCTCGGTCCTGTCGCCGTCGTCTGCGGCACGACGGTGGCGACGGCGCTCACGCCGCCACCTCCGCGGCGAGCATGTACGCCGAGATCTCCTCCGCGGTCTTGCGCGGGTGGTCGGCGACGATGCGCCCGTCGCCGAGGAACAGCACGCGGTCGGCGTGGCTCGCCGCGATCGCGTCGTGCGTGACCATCGCGATCGACTGACCGTGCTCACGGCTGGCAGCGGCGAGGAGCCCGAGCACCTCGCGACCCGTCTGGGAGTCGAGGTTCCCCGTCGGCTCGTCGGCGAACACGAGGTCGGGGGCGGTCGCCAGCGCGCGGGCGATCGCGACGCGCTGCTGCTGACCGCCGGAGAGCTCGTGCGGGCGGTGCTCCAGACGGGAGCCGAGGCCGAGCGTGTCGATGAGGCCGTCGATGCGCGCCTTCTCGATCGCGCTGGGCCGGCGGCCGTCGAGCTCGAACGGCAGCAGGATGTTGCCCATCGCCGTGAGGGTGGGCACCAGGTTGAACGCCTGGAAGATGAAGCCGACCCGACGACGACGCAGGATCGTCATGTCGAGGTCGCCGAGACCGGTGATCTCGGTGTCGCCGATCCACGCACGCCCCTCCGTGGGGGTGTCGAGGCCGGCCATGATGTGCATGAGCGTGGACTTGCCCGAACCGGACGGCCCCATGATCGCGGTGAACTGGCCGCGGCGGATGCCGACGCTCACATCGTCGAGCGCGTGGACGGTGCCCTCGCCGGCGCCGTAGGTCTTCTTGAGGTGCTGGACGCGGGCGGCGAGCCCGAGGTCGGTGGTCGTGATCTCCATGCCTTCGACGCTATTTCGGCAGCCTCACCCCGCGCGTCGCCCGTGCGGAGCATCCTCGTACATCTTCAGGATGACGTTCGAGTCGCGTGATTGGTCCGGAAACCGGCCGATTCCGGACCAATCACGCGACTCGAAACCGGCGGGCCGGGTCAGGACTCGACGACCGCGTCGATTTCGATGTCGAAGCCGCGCAGCGCCACCTCGATCGTGGTGCGAGCCGGGAAGGGTTCGGAGAGGTACTCCCCGGCGATCGCGTTGAACTCCGCGAAGTCGTCGAGGCTGCGCAGGTACACGCCGAGCCGCACCGCGCGATGCAGAGTGGACCCGGCGGCTTGCGCGACCGTCTCGAGGTTCTGGAACGTGATCCTGACCTGTTCGGCGAACGTCTCGCCCACGCGGTGTCCGTCTGCGTCGAACGGCCCCTGCCCGGCGAGGAAGGCCAGTCCGCCGGCGACCACCGCTTGCGAGTACGGACCGGCCGGCGGCGGCGCCTGGTCGGTGACGATCTTCTCCATGTGTGTCTCCTTGTCTGTGGGGTCGATACTTCTGTGTGGTCGGCTCAGCGACGCACGGCGGGTCAATGCCGGGCGAGGACGGGCCAGACGTCGACGACCACGCCGTCTTCGACGACGGCGATCTGCGAGTGCATGTTCACGACGCCGCAGGCGTGGTTCGGCCGCACCTTCACGACGTCGCCGACGCGCACACCGGTGGCGCCCTGCAGGAAGCCGTGCTCCTCATGCCCGGTGACGACGACGCCTCCGCTCGGGCCGATGACCGTGCCGATCCTGCCGTCGCCATGAGTGGAGCCGTCGCTGCTCATCGCCTTGATCCCCGCGTCGATGATCACCCACGGCTCCGGTTCGATGCTCACCACGGAGCTGTGCACGGAGACGGCGACGTCGTCGTTCTCGACGGTGCCGATTCGCACCTGGTTCTCATCGCCCAGCACGTAGGTGCCCGGCCTCATCTCGGTGATGCCAGGCACCGTCGGCGCAGATCGCGCACCCGGCGTCGAGCCCACTGACACGCTCGTCACGGGAATGCCGTCGGCGCGGATCGCCTCGGCGGTCTCGACCAGGAGCCGCCCCGCGGCCACCCCCGCCTTCATGCGGCGAGTCTCGTCGGCCCCCACGCCCTGCACCTGACCCTCGTGCGTCCACACGCCTTCGACGACGACCCCTGGCATCGCGGCCAGCGCCCGCGCCGCCCCGACCGCCTTCTCCGGCACGACTCCCGTGCGGCGCAGGCCGGTGTCCACGTCGAGGCGCACCGCCACCGTGCGGCCGAGGGCGTGCACTCGCTCTGCGAGGTCCCGGACGGCGTCGACGGAGTCGGCGCCGATGATCACCTCGGCCGATCGCATCGCCGCGAGCACGGCATCGGTGCGGGCTCGACCCACCGGAGGGTACGCGAGGAACACCGAGGGTGAGATGCCGTCGGCGAGCGCCTGCATCTCCGCGGCTGTCGCCGCGGTGAGCCCGACCGCGCCCGCCTCGAGCTGCAGACGGGCGGCCTGGGCGGACTTCGTGGTCTTCCAGTGCGGGCGCAGCGCCACGCCGAGCCTCCGCGCGTGCGCGGCCATGGCGGCGACATTGCGGCGCAGGATCGCACGGTCGACGACCACGACCGGGGTCGGGAGGTCGGCCACGTCCATGCCGACGACGATCCTCGCGGTCATGCTCGTGCTCCCGCCGCCGCGACCTGACCGGCACGCAGATCGAGCGGATGGAAGCAGGCGACCGATCGCCCACCGGTACCGATGGACTCCAGTTCAGGACGTCGCTCGGCGCAGACCGCGTCGGCGCGCCAGCAGCGGGTACGGAACCGGCAGCCCGACGGCGGGTTCAGCGGCGATGGCACGTCGCCCGCGAGGATGATCCGCTCCCGGCGCTCGTCGGGACCCGCCGGCGGCGCCGCAGACGCGAGGGCCGCCGTGTACGGGTGCGCGGGATTCTCGAGCACCTCGCTCGCGGGCCCCTCCTCGACGATCACGCCCAGGTACATGACCGCCACCCGATCCGTGACGTGCCTGATCACCTCGAGGTCATGCGAGATCATCACGAAGCCCAGCGACCGCTCGGAACGCAGATCCATGAGCAGATTGAGGATCTGCGCCTGGATCGACACATCCAGCGCCGACACCGGCTCGTCGAGCACGAGCAGATCGGGGTCGAGCGCGAGTCCCCTCGCGATGCCGATGCGCTGGCGCTGCCCGCCGGAGAACTCGTGCGGGTACCGGTTCAGCGCGGCGGGGGCGAGGCCCACCTGGTCGAGCAGTTCGACCACGCGGTCGCGAGACGCCGCTCCTCGCCACTCCCCGAAAGCGCGCAACGGCTCGGCGATGATCTCCTGGATCGTCATGCGGGGATTGAGAGAGGACTGCGGATCCTGGAAGACGAACTGGATGCCGCGGCGCAGCTCCCTGCGGCGGGCGCGGGACGCCGTGACGAGATCCTCGCCGCGGAAGACGATGCGACCGGCAGCGGGCTTCTCGAGCTGGGCGATCGTCTTGCCCGTCGTCGTCTTCCCGCAGCCGGATTCCCCGATGATCCCGAGCGCCTCGTTCTCTCCGACGCGCAGCGAGACGCCGTCGACGGCGCGGACGACACGTCCCCGCGACGCGCGGAATCGCACCTCGAGATCATGCACCTCCAAGATCGGCTGGCTGTCGCTCATCACGCGTCCTCCCTGATGTCGCGGTAGTGGCAGGCGCTGAGCCGCCCATCGATGCTCGCCTTGAGCGCCGTCGTCTCGGTCGCACACCGCTCGGAGCGGTACGGAGCCGTGCAGCGCGGCGCGAAGGGGCAGCCGGTGGGCAGCTGATCGAGCGATGGCGGCTGCCCGGGGATCGTCGCGAGGGGTGCGCCCGGCTCGGCCAGACTCGGGCGGCTGCGGATGAGGGCCTTCGAGTACGGATGCCGGCAGTCGTCGAACAGCTCCCCGGTCGATGCGGACTCCATCATCTGCCCGGCGTACATCACGACGACGCGATCCGCGTACTGTGCGACGACGCCGAGGTCGTGCGTGATGAGCATGATGGCGACTCCGAGCTGTTCTCGAGCACGGGCGAGGACCTCCAGCACCTGGGCCTGGATGGTCGCGTCCAGCGCCGTGGTGGGTTCGTCTGCGATGAGGAGCTCGGGGTCGTTGACGAGCGCCATCGCTATGACGGCGCGCTGCCGCATGCCCCCTGACCACTGATGCGGGTACTGCCGCATCCGCTCGCGCACGTCAGGGACCCCGACGAGGTCGAGGACGGCGGCGGCGCGTTCGCGGGCCTCCGCCCTCGACGCCCGCGGATGATGGATGCGGTACGCCTCCTCGATCTGCCTGCCGACACGCACCACCGGGTCGAGCGTCGTCATCGGGTCCTGGAAGATCATGCCGATCCTGCGTCCACGCACGGCCCGCAGGGTGCGAGCCGATGCTGTGGCGAGGTCCTGGCCGTCGAACAGCACGGAGCCTGCGGTGACGCGGACGGCAGGCGGGAGCAGACCGAGCACCGACAGCGCGGTCATGCTCTTCCCCGACCCGCTCTCCCCCACCACGCCGACCATCTCACCGGGACGGATGCTCAGGGCGACGTCGCGCAGGATGCCGACATGATCGGACGTTCCGGAGATCCCGGCGTGGAGTCCGCGGATCTCCAGGAGGGGCGCTGCGGCGTTCATCGGTTCCTCCTCGGATCCACGGCGTCACGGATGCCGTCGCCGACCGCCATGGCCGACAGCACGGTGAGGGCGATCATGACTCCCGGGGGCAGCCACAGCCACGGCATCGATGAGAGCACCGTCAGAGACTGCGCCTCGGTGAGCATGTTCCCCCAGCTGGCCTGCGGCGGGCGAACACCCGCTCCGAGGAACGACAGGGCCGATTCGAGCAGCACCGCCTCGGAGACCAGAAGCGTCGCCGCAACGGTGACCGGAGGGAGCACGCCAGGCAACAGGTGCCGCACCATGATGAAGATGTTTCCCGATCCGGACACGCGTGCGGCCTGGATGAACTCCTGCTCCTTCGTGCCGAGCACGACGGAGCGGGCGATGCGTGCCGACGACGGCCAGGAGAGCCCGGCGATCACGGCCACGAGCATAGGGACGCTCGGCCCGATGATGCCGGCGACGACGATGACGACGAGGACCGGCGGCACCGACAGCATGATGTCGACGATGCGGCTGATGACGGCATCCGCCGCGCCGCCGAACCAGCCGGCGACGATGCCGGCGACCGCACCGACGCACACCGCGATCGCGGCGGCGAGGAAGCCGATCATCAGCGACACCTGGCCTCCGGCCAGCAGACGGGCGAGCACGTCGCGGCCGGTGGAGTCGGTGCCGAGGGGATGGGCGCCGCCGGGTGCGGATCGTACGGCGGTGAGGTCGATCGCGTCCGGATCCACCTGATAGAGGAGCTGAGCGGCGACGGTGCCGAGGACGATCACCGCGAGCACCACGGTTCCCGCGACGGCGAGGGGATTGCGGACGAACCGCCGTGCCGCGAGCGTGCCGGGGGAACGCTGGGGCCTGGGCAGCAGGACAGCGACGGTGTCGCTCATCGTGAAGACCTCACTCTCGGGTCGACGACGGAGTACAGCAGATCGGCCACGAGGTTGCACAGCAGGACGAGGATGGCGACGTAGAGGCCGAAGCCGATCACCACCGGATAGTCGCGCGTGGTCAGCGCCGTCACGGCGAGCTGCCCCATTCCGGGCCAGGAGAAGACCTGCTCGAGCACGACGGCTCCGGCGAGGAAGACGGGGATGTAGAGGGCCAGCACCGTGACCAGGGAGATCAGGCTGTTACGGAAGGCGTGCAGGAGCGTGCGTGCGGGGCCGGCGCCTTTCGCGACGACGGCACGGATGTAGTCCTTGCCGAGCTCCTCGAGCATGCCGCTGCGGACGTAACGGATGAACGGGGCGGCGACAGCGAGCGACAGCAGCCCGACGGGCAGCACCATGTGCAGGAGGAGGTCGGCGAGGTCCGTCCGGCCCGACGCGTGCATCCCCGACGACGGAAGCGCTCGCAACCGCACTGCGAACACGTAGATCGCCAGCATCGCGAGGAAGAAGCTCGGCACGGCGATCGCGAGGACGCTGACCCCGGTGATGCCGTAGTCGGCGACGGTGTCCCGCCGCACGGCCGCGAGCACGCCCAGAGGAACGGCGATCAGCACGCCGACGACGAGGGCCGTACCGGTGAGCAGCAGGGTGGGGCCGAGCCGGCCGAGCAGCAGCTGCCCGACCGGCTGGCCATTCGCGTAGGAGTACCCGAGGTCGCCCCGCAGCAGCGCACCGAACCATGCGGCGAACTGCACGGGCAGGGGCTGGTCCAGGCCGAGCCGTTCTCGCATCGCCGCGATGAACGCCTCCCGCTCGGCGCCGCCGGCATCCGGAGGGATCATCATGTCGATCGGGTCTCCCGGCGCCAGACGCACCAGCAGGAACAGCCCGATGGCGATCAGGATGAACACCAGGATGCTGGACGAGAGCCGGACCAGCAGAGTCCTCAGCATCGTGCACTCCTCACGAGAATCACCCTTCGACGGTCCAGTCCGCGGCGTTCCAGAAGCCGTTGGTGAAGTCGCCGTGCGGCTCGAAGCCCTTCAGCCGTTCGCTGGTCGCCCAGATGGCGTGGGGGACGTTGAGCCACAGGTACGGCACCAGCTCGTTGTCGAGGACGGCGGCCTTCTGGTACAGGGCGGCCCGCTCGTCCTGCTCGACGACCTTCTGACCGTCCGCCATCGCGGCGTCGAGCTCCTCGTTGCAGAACAGCGCGGTGTTCCCGCCCGCCGGGTAGCGCTGCGCGCACGCGATGATCGGCACGCTGCTGGCGGGGTCCGGCGTGTACACGCCGCCGCCGAACAGCGCCAGGTCGTACGTCGCGTTCTTGTAGCTGTCCAGCAGCACGCCGACCTCCACCTGGTTGGCGACGGCGTTGATGCCTGCGGCTTTCAGATTCTCGATGATGACGTTGGCCATCTGGTCGCGGTCGCGCTGTCCCGGCACCCACGAGAGCGTGACCTGCTGCGCGGGGTCGAACCCGGCCTCGGCGAGCAGCTCCTTCGCCTTGTCCGGATCGTAGGCGTAATCCTCCAGGTCGTCGGGGAGCGCCCAGGGCGTCATGATGTCGCTGTTGAGCAGCTCGGCCTGCCCGCCCAGCACACCGTCGATGATGCCCTGACGGTCGATGGCGTAGAGCATCGCCTGCCGCACCCGCTCGTCGGCGAACTGCGGCTTGCTCGAGTTCACCGCCACCCGGTTGAACCCGGCGGACGGCTTGGACGACACGGTCACGCCCGGCAGGGCCTTCACGGCGTCGTAGTCGAGCGCCGACACCTGGGCGAGGTCGATCTCGCCGGTACCCAGCTGCGCCGTCGCGACATCGCTGGTGAGCATCTTGAGGTAGAGGTGATCGATGCCGACCTTCGTGCGGAAGTGCGAGTTGGCGTCGAGCTCGATGTCCTGATCGACGTTGAACGCCTTCACGACGTACGGCCCCATCCCGGCGGTGGGTCGCGTGAACCAGGGATCCTCGAGCAGGGTCGCCGGGTCCTTCTCGCCGAGGACGTGCTTCGGCAGGATGTACATCACCGAGCCGTAGCCGATCAACGAGAGGAACCCTGCGTTCGGCTCGGAGAGCTGGAAGACCACCGTGTTCTCGTCGGGTGCGGTGAGCCCGGACAACTCGGTCGTGGAGCCGTCGTGGACCGCGGAGTACCCCTCGACTCCGGAGAGTCGACCACCCCATGCGCCTCCGACCGCGGGGTTCGCCTGGAGATTGAAGGTGAACACCACGTCGTCGGCCGTGAACGGCTCGCCGTCGCTCCACGTCAGTCCCTTGCGCAGATGGAAGGTGTAGGTCTTCGCATCGTCCGAGATGTCCCAGCTCTCCGCGAGTCGCGGTGTGAACTCGAAGTCGGGGTCGGTCGTGAACAGGTTGTCGAAGATGAGCGACATCGCGAGCTGCTCTCCGCCCTGCGGCGGCTTGAGCGGGTTGAACGAGACGGGCTTCTGGTAGAGGTAGACGTTCGCTGACGTATCGCCGCCACCACCTCCGCCGTCCGGTTCCGTCGGCGCGGCCGTGCAGCCGGCGAGCATCGCTCCGGTCAGGCAGAGCGCTGCCAGCCCGGAGAGCAGTTTCTTGCGCATGAGGACTCCCTTGTGATCGTTCGACATCGCGGAACTCCGTGCAGATGTCATCCGTCGCTCCGGGGAGCGACGATTCGGGTGGTGAGGGCGCCGAGGCCCTCGATCTCGGCGACCACGATGTCGCCGGGGCTCAGGTAGGTGCCGGTGGTCGCCCCGACTCCCGCCGGGGTGCCGGTGAGGATGACGTCACCGGGGCGGAGCGTCATGATCCGTGACGAGAATGCGATGAGCTCGGCCACGGTGTGGATCATGTCGGCAGTGCTGCCCTTCTGACGCACGTCGCCGTTGACGGTCAGGGTCACGCCGAGACGCTGCGGGTCCGGCACCTCGTCGACCGTCACCAGGTGTGGTCCGAGCGGTGCCGAGCCGTCGAGCCACTTGCCCTCGAGCCAGTCGAAGAAGCCGGTCCAGGCCTCGCCGTCGCGAGGGCCGTCGAGCGCCAGGCTGCGGGCGGAGAGGTCGTTGCTGGTCGCGTATCCGAAGACGTGCCCGAGCGCGTCCCGCACGGAGACGTCCTTCGCGGTGAGCCCGATGACGACGGCCAGCTCCGCCTCCCAGTCGAGCTGTGTGGTGATCGGCGCGATCTCGACCTCGGCCTGGTCCCCGACCAGGCTCGTGTCCGGCTTGAGGAACAGGCGCGGCGACGCAGTACTGGTGTCCCTCGGAGCCGATCCGCTCTCGGTCACGTGCTCCTGGTAGTTCGCGGCGACGGCGATGATCTTGCCGGGGGCGAGCAGCGGCGCCAGAGGGCGCACCTCGTCCGCACGCAACCGCACACCGGTGGGTGCCGTCGCCGCCCCCGCGACCACCGCGGCGAGATCACCCTCGCCGATGACCGCGATCTCGTTCCCCTCCACGACACCGTGCAGCACCGCACCCTCGTGTTCGCAGGTGATGAGTCTCATGATCGTCCTCTCAGTTCGACTTCTCGACGGTGACGGATGCTCCGGAGCGCGCCGACTCTCCGACGGCGTCGAGGAGACGTGACGTCGAGAGCCACGACTCCGCCGTCTCACCCGCGCGCCGCCCGTCCGCGATCGCGCGCAACTGTCGCAGCCGCGCCGTCACGGAGTCGGCGCCGTAGCCGGCCGATCGGGTACCGTGCGCCGTGCGTACCGTCAGGGCGGGGGCGGTGAGGTCCACCGACACATGCCCGTGACTGCCCACTGCACGCAGCCGGGCGAGTACGGTGCCGTCGCCGTCGGCGATCCGAGACACGTGCGCGGAGAGCACGACGTCGCGGTCGGTCTGCCCGAGCAGGGTCACCTGATCGGAGGCGAGCGACGCGGTGGCGATCGTGACCGATGCGGGACCGGTGAGCCGCTGCAGCAGGTCGGCCGCGTGCACACCGATGTTGCGGAGGTCGCCCTCAGGGCTCGCTCCGTCGCCGCGGGCGACGACGAGATCGACCATGACCGCTCGCAGCAGCCCGATCTCCCCGTCCCGCACGGCGCTCGCGACACGGGTGAACGACGGATGGGCGGCGAGATGAAGGCCGGAGAGAAGCTGCGCCGAGGTGCCGGACAGCTGGTGCGCGAGCTCGTCGGTGGCGTCCAGGGTGGGCTTGTCGACGAGCACTGCCGTCCCGGCAGGGACCGTGGAGAGCAACCGGGCGCGCGCCTCGCCGCGCAGGCAGGCGATCACCGCGCCCTCCACGGCGGGCGGCGACGGCTCGGTCGAGAGCGACACGTCGAGGCTCTGGGCGAGACGCCGCGCGGCGTCCGCGCGTTCGCCCTCCTCCGGCGGGCTCCAGACCCCGGCGGGGAAGAACCCGGCGGCCTCGAGCCGAGGCGCCCACATCGACGACTGATGATCCTGTGATCCCACGCCGGTGACTCCGGCGAGCAGGACAGGCATCCGCGCGGTCATCGTGCTCCCTCCAGGTGGACGAATCGTCCGGTTCGCAGCGAGTCCTCCGCCGCCGCCGCCACACGCACCGCGTCGACCGCATCGGCGACAGCGGGCACGACGGGCGCATCGCCCCGCACCGCGGCCGCGAACGCGTCGATCTCGGCGACGAACACATCACCGGAGGCGCCGTCCGGCGCCCACATCGACAGCCCTTCTTCGAGCCAGGCGCGAATGCCGTCGGCATCCCACGACCGGGTCACGACACCCTCGCTGCCGACCACCATGAGTTCCAGGTACGACGCTCTGCGTGGGCGCTCAGCGCGGCTGACCTCGCACACGGCGGAGGCCCCGCTCGGGAAGCCGAGCTCGATCACGAGGTAGTCGGCGATCTCGAGCGCTCTGCTGGTGACCGCCTGCCCGGCGGCGAAGACGCGGTCCGGGTGCTCGCCGATCCACCATGCCGCGAGATCCGTGAGATGCACGCCGTTGTGCAGCGAGTGTCCGCCCGAGACGGACGGGTCCAGCACCCAAGCCTGCCAGCCCGGCCAGATCCATCCCCCGTTCATGACGACGCGCACGAAGCGCGGGGTCCCGATCTCCCCCGAGGCGACCACGTCTCGCACCGCGCGGCTCTGGCCGGAGAAGCGGTGGCTGTGTCCGACCGCGAGCGCGAGGCCCCGATCCTCGGCGAGCGCCGCCAGGCGTTCCGCGCCGTCGACGCTCATCGCCAGCGGCTTCTCCATGAGCAGGTGCTTCCCTGCCCCGAGCACGGCGGCGCCGATCGCCTCGTGCGTGAGGTTCGGCGTGCAGACGATCACCGCGTCGACGTCGTCCCGTGCGAGGACCGCATCGAGCGACTCCTCCGCGTCGCACGCCTGTTCCACGGCGACCTGTCGAGCGCGGACCCGGTCCATGTCCTGCACGCACACGAGCCGCGCGGAGGCGGTCGTGCGCAGCGCCGCCATGTGCGAGGCGGCGATGCCGCCCACGCCGACGATGGCGATGCCGATCTTTCCAGAACGGCTCATGCCGCCCTCTCCCTTCTGCGCAGTCGGCCGGGTCTAGCCGAGGTGGTGCGTCCGCCGTCGAGCACGCGGACGCCGTTCACGAACACGTCACAGATACCCGTCGCCGGCAGCGCAGGCTGCGCGAAGGTCGCAGGAGACCCGAGCTCGTCCTCGGCGAAGACGACGACGTCGGCGGGCATCCCGGCACGCAGCCCGCTGCGCAGTCCGACGCGTGCGGCGGAGTCGACCGACATGCGCCGCACCGCCGCGGCGAGTCCGACCCCCTGCGCTCTCATGCGACGGAACGCTTCGGGGAAGGTCCCCCAGGAGCGCGGATGCGGTGCGGACGAGCGGTGAGCGGGCGACAGCGACGTGCCGTCGGAGCCGATCGTCACCCAGTCCGTCGCGAGTGCGAGATCGACGTCCTCCCACGCCCCGCTCTCGACCGCGACATCGACGAGGGCGTCGTTCGCACGCAGCAGTTCGGCGAGCCAGGCCCACGGATCCGGCTGCGCGGCCGCGCAGACGCCCACCGCATCCGGCGTCCGCGACGCCTTCATCACGAGGATCCGCCCGGCGTCCCAGCCCGATGCCCTCAGCGCCGCAGCGAGCTCGGCGGACGTCGCCGTCATCGCCGCCTCGGTGCCGCCGGCACGGAGCGCGGGCGGCAGCAGCTGCAGCAGAGTGGTGTGACCGGCGATGTAGGGGTAGCAGTCCGCGGCGACGTCCTGCGTGGCGCGCATCCGCTCCACGTGCTCGATCACTTCTCCGAACCGTCCGTCCGAGCGCGTGGCACGCAGATGGGAGAGCTGCAGGGACGCGCCTGAGGAGATCGCGGCGGCCTCGCCGAGGGAGTCGGCGAGAGCGCGGGCGTCGTAGTCACGCAGGTGCACGGCGACCAGCGCGCCCGCATCGCTCGCGGCCTGCGACACGGCACGAAGCTCCTGCTCGCCGGCCGACTCGCCCGGTGCGTACATCAGTCCGAGGCTCACCCCCGCGCATCCGGCATCCAGGGCGTCGGCGATCTCCGCCCTCATCGCCCGCAGCTGCCCTGGATCCAGCGCGCCGGGCGTCCCCGGGGCCACCGCGTGGCGCACCGAGCCGTGACCGACCAGCGCTGCCACGTTCGCGGCGGACTCCGCCTCGTCCAGCGCGTCGAGCCACTGCCGCGTCGACGCCCAGGGCCGCGGCGTCTGCGGCGTCACGTCGATGGTCCCGATCACCGAGGCGAGACCTGCCGTATCCCCTCCGGTCGGCGCAGCCGACATCCCGCAGTTGCCGATCACCTCGGTGGTGATGCCCTGGGTGATGCGGCTCTCCGCGCCGGGGTACTCGAATCGGGTGAGGTCGGAATGAGCGTGGATGTCGATGAAGCCGGGGGCGACGATCGCCCCCGCGGCATCGACGGGGTGTGCGTCGTACCCTGCGGAGGGGCGGGCGGCGACCGGTACGACCGCCTCCACTCGCCCGTCTGCGATCAGGAGGTCACCGGCGAAGGTCCCGCCACCGAACCCGTCTACGACCGTCCCCGACAGGATGACCGTGCGTTCCGAGGGCGCCATCTAGCCGCGATCCCCTCGTCCGAACTCGCCGTCGCGCAGCATTCCGGCCAACACCCGCTCGGCCGCCTCCAGGGTCCGGTCGATGTCCTCAGCGGTGTGCGCCAGGGAGATGTGATTGCGCTTGAGCGCCATCGGATACATCAGGAACCCGGCGTCCGTCATCCGGCGATGGAACGTCGCATACGCGTGATCGTCGTTGCGCATCAGGTCTCGGTAGCCTCGCACCTCCCCGTCGAGGAAATAGGTCACGAACACCGAGCCCAGCCCTGTGACCACGGCCGGGATGCCGAGGTCGGCGGTGATGCGGCGGAGCCCGTCGCGCATCCGGTCGCCCAGCGACCGTACGTGCGTGTAGAAGCCGACCTGCGGATCGGAGAGCACCTGGATCGTCGCGATGGCGGCTGCCATCGACCCCGCGTTGCCGTTGAAGGTGCCGGCGAGCATCACCGGTCCGCCGGCCGGTGTGAAGCTGTGCATCACCTCGCGCGATCCCGCCATTCCCGCGACGGCGAAGCCGTTCCCCATCGCCTTTCCGAACGTGGTGAGGTCGGGCGTGACACCGCACAGCTCCTGGTAGCCGCCCAGCGCGTGACGGAACCCCGTGATGACCTCGTCGAAGATGAGCAGCGAGCCGTGGGCGCGGGTGATCTCTCGCACCCCCTCCAGGAACGACTGCTCGGGAAGCAGCGCGCCCACGTTGTGCGGGACCGGTTCGAGGATGACGGCGGCGATCTGGTCGCCCCGCTCCGCGAACAGCTGCCGCACCGACTCGAGGTCGTTGAACTCGGCGATCAACGTGTGGTTCAGGGCGTCGTCGAGGATGCCGGCCGAATTCGGATCCCAGCCGTAGGCCCGAGACGGCGGCGAGATCACGTTGCGCGCCACGGCGTCGAACGAGCCGTGGAAGCACCCCTGGAACTTGACGATGTAGGGACGCCCCGTGTGACCGCGCGCGAGACGGACCGCCTGCAGCACCGACTCCGAGCCGCTCATCGTGGTGATCGTCATCTCCGCCGACGGGATCGCGTCGACGATCGACTCGGCGAGTTGGAGCTCCAGCTCCGTGATCCCCAGCCCGACCAGCCCGAGCCGCCTCGAGGCGTCCTCGACGGCGGAGACCACCCGCTCGTCTCCGTGACCGAGCAGGATCGCCCCGAAGGCCGCGTGGTAGTCGGTGTACGTGCGCCCTCCGGCATCCGTCACCGTGGCGCCGCGCGCCGAGGCGAACGCCCACGGCTCCCCGATCGCCCGTGTGGCGGAGTTGACCCCGCCCGGGATGACCCGCTCGGCGCGGGCTGCGAGCTCACGCGCCCCAGTCATCGTCTTCATGGTTCCCCTCACCGGCGCGTGGCCGTCAGTCCGAGCAGCGCGAGAGTGTCGCGGTGCAGGATCGAATCGATGATGTCCTCGTTCACGAACGGCAGGTCGCCCGCTCTCATCGCCGCGATGGACCGCAGCCTGGCGATGGCGTCGTCCGGCGTCCACAGCGGGTAGTCGCTGCCGAACAGCAGCTTGTCGACGGTCCCCCATTCCTGGGCGTTGACCAGCGCGAAGAATGCGTCCATGGGACGGGAGGGCACGCCGGACACGTCGGCGAAGACGCGTCTGTTCTTGCGCAGCACCACGTTGGTGTCGCGCTGCCACGGGTGCCCCATGTGCGCCATCACCTGGACGAGGTCCGGGTGACGGCGCGCGACCTCGTCTACGACGAGCGGCTGGCTCACGGCCAGGCTCCCGACCGGGCTCGGAGTGGCCCCCATGTGCCAGAGCACGACCAGACCGTTCGCGGTCATCCGCGTGTAGAACTCATCGAACTCCGCGCTCAGCGGGTCGAACAGGGCGAGCACCGGATAGAGCTTGACCCCCTGCAGGCCCAACTCGATCGCCTCGTCGAGCTGCTCGCGCCAGTCCGCATCGGACGGGTCGATCGCGGCGAAACCGATGGTCGGGGTCCGCACCCTCGAGATGAAGTCGGCGACGAACGCATTCGGCGTCCGCACGCCGGCGCGGCTGGCGGCCATGCCGAACGTGACAGCGACGTCGACGCCGGCCATCGCGGTGTCGAACGACTCGGGCGTGACGACCGGATAGGGCTCGCCGTACGCGCCTTCCCAATGCTCCTCGTGCTCGGTGCCCCAGTGCTCCGGAAGGTGGCAGTGGGTGTGGATGTCGACGATCATGCGATCGCCAGCCGGGTGCGGACGTTCTGCAGTGCGGCGTTCAGACGGGGGATGGCGGCGACCTCAGCCGCCGCAGCCATGAGCGCGTTGCGCACGTGATCCTCATCGTCGGCGGTGAGCTCTCCCGCGGGGCCCGAGACGCTCAGCGACACGGCGAGCTCGTGCGCAGACGGGACGAGCACCGCCATGCAGCGCACGCCGCGATTGCGCTCCTGATCGTCGATGCTGAACCCTCGCTCACGCACCCTCTCGAGCTCGGCATCCAGTTCGGCCCTGGTCGTGATCGTGAAATCGGTGAAGCTCTCGTACGGCTCGCGGTCGGGGACGTGCTCGTCCACCTGCCCCGGTTCCAGCACCGACAACAGCATCTTGCCGAGCCCGGTGCAGTAGGTGTGATCGAGGAACCCGCCGGCGGCGATCCTCAGTGCGCGGGCAGGCTCCTCGACGCCGAGGTGCAGCACCGACCGCCCCTGCAGCACGCCGAGGTTCGAGGTGAAGCCCAGCTCGTCGGCGAGGGCCTTCATCGTCGGCGCGGTGATCTCCGACAGCTCGACCGGGGCCAGCGACTCCGTCAGCGCGTACACACTGGGACCCAGCGTGTACGTCGGTGGGAGTCCGACCCTCGTGATGAACCCTTCGCGTTCCATGACGCTCAAGAGCCGGAGCAATGTCGGCTTCGGGAGGTCGAGGGCGCGGGACAGCGCAGCCAGCGGCATCGGCTGCGCCTCGCCGCCGAGCACCCGCAGTGCCGCAAGACCACGGGACAGGCCCTGCGAGTGATATGACGTGGAATTCTGTTCCATGCCGATGAGCCTGACGTGGACCGTCGTTCCATGTCAAGCACGAGTTCTTCGTTGACATGGAACGGAGAACGCTGATTTGGTGACCTCACCGTCGGCGGGCACACGGCCCGGCGCGTGACCGAGGAGCATCCGAATGAGGAAGATCTTGCCGTTGATCGCCGGGTTGGGCGCGCTCGCCCTGCTCTCCCTGGGCGCCTCAGCGCCCGCCGTAGCCGATCTCGATCACACGACGTGGGCGAACGCCGGCAACAACGCCGTCGTGGCACGGGACTGCGACGGGCAGCCCGGTGTGCAGTGCCGCGCGTACTTCCCCGACCTCGAGGTCGGCACGCAGGGCGAACTGATCCTCGTCTACCGATGGGCGTCCTCGCACGTGGGCAGCGTCGGCGACATCCGCATGAAGAAGAGCACAGACGGCGGCGCCACCTGGTCGGGCGAGACGATCATCGCCTCGAGCAGCGCGGATCTGCGCGATCCCTCGCTCACCCGGCTCTCCACCGGCCGCCTTATCCTGTCGTACTTCACATACGACGCGGTGAACAAGGCCGTCATCCGCACCGAGACGCGCACCAGCGACAACGGCGGCGCGAGCTGGGCCGCTCCCGTGGCCGTCACCTCGACGATCCCGCACGCGGCGACGTCGGCCAAGATCATCGAGGTCCGTGGCTCCGGAGATCTGCTGATCCCGCTGTACGGCACGCAGGGATCCGATCCCAACTCCTCGGTCGTGATCGTCCGTTCCACCGACAAGGGCGCCTCATGGAGCGGCAACCAGAAGACCGTCGCATCAGGATCCGGCACCGTCGACTGGACGGAGCCGGCGATCGCTGAGCTCGAGGACGGCCACCTGCGCATCCTCGCGCGCACCAAGGGCAACGGCTTCCAGTTCGACTCCTACAGCGGCGCGTACATGACGACGTGGACCGCGACGCAGGACCTCGGAGTGCCCATGCACGCACCGGAGCTCTTCCGCATCCCCGGCACGAACAAGGTCGTGAACCTGTGGAGCCAGCCGGCCGGTTCCAGCCGCCCCGTCATGGTGAAGATGCGCTACCTCGACCGGTACTGGGGCGAGACCCAGGCCGAGACGCTGTACCAGCCGTTCCGCGACAACTGGGACGCCGGGTACTCCGGCACCGTGCTCCTCGGCTCCTCGCTCGTGAGCGCCGTCTACGACTCCACAGTGTCAGGGCTGTTCATCCAGCGCTACGAGGTGCAGGACATCGAAGGCGCGTACACCCCCAAGCTCGATCTCCTCGCCGAGTACAACGCCGGATCCGTGTCGATCAGCACGGACATGACCGCGACCGACCCCGCTCATCCCGAGATGCGCCCGACCGGCGCCATCGACGGCAGCACCGCCTACTTCAACACGGCGGCGAAGGCGGGCCCGGCTCCTGCGACCTACACGATCGATCTGAAGTCGGTCAGGCAGATCGGCAAGATCGGCATCTCGCTCAAGCCGCAGAACCCCGTGGACGGCAACCTGTACCCCGAGTCCGCTGTGGTCTACACCTCGACCGACGGCATCACGTGGACCGCGGTGCAGACCTATTCCACGGCGAACACGACGCACCTCGATGCGAAACTCCTCGGCGGCACCGTCTCGGTGCGATATGTGCGGGTCGACATCACCGCATCCGCTGGCTGGGCCACCCTCAACGAGGTCGCTCTGTACGGATTCGCTCCCTACGGATTCGGACACTCCCAGCCCTGACGTTCGAGTCGCGTGAATGGTCTAGAAACCGGCCGATCCCGGACCATTCACGCGACTCGAAACCGGGGGCGTCAGGCGAGGCCGTGCTCGAACGCGAAGACGACGAGCTGCACGCGGTCGCGCAGCTGGAGCTTGGTGAGGATGCGGCTGATGTGCGTCTTCACGGTCGCCTCGCTGAGGTACTCGCGGGCGGCGATCTCGGAGTTCGACAGGCCGCGGGCGGCGAGCGCGAAGATCTCCCGCTCGCGGTCGGTGAGGTCGGCGTACTGCGCGGGCACGGGCTTGGGAGCCTCGGCGAAGTGGGCGAACAGGTCGCGGGTGGCGGAGGCGGCGATGACGCTGGACCCTGCGTGCACGGTGCGGATCGCGGCGAGCAGGAACTCGGGGTCGGCGTCTTTCAGCAGGAAGCCGCTCGCCCCCTGCCGGATCGCGCGGGCGGCGGCCTCGTCGAGGTCGAAGGTCGTCAGCATCACGATGCGGGGTGCGTCGGGCTGGGCCAGGATCTCGGCGGTGGCGGTGAGGCCGTCCATCACCGGCATCCTGATGTCCATGAGCACGACGTCGGGCCTGGTGGCGCGCACCAGCTCGATCGCCTCCTGGCCGTCGCCGGCCTCGCCGACGACGTCGAGGTCGGGCTGGGACGCGACGAGCATCCGGATGCCGGCGCGGAACAGCGCCTGGTCATCGACGAGTACGACCCTGATCATGCCTGTGCTCCTACGATCGGGAGCGTCGCACGCACGACGAACCGTTCGCCCTCCCGCCCCGCTAGAAGGTTACCTCCGACGAGCTGGGCGCGCTCGCGCATGCCGATCAGACCGTGTCCGCCCTGATGGGGAGCCGACGCCGCAGACACCGTGTTCGCCACCGTCACCTCCACCCGATCCGGCAGCCACGCCAGGTGCACGTCGACGACGCCCTCCCCGTGCCGCAACGCGTTGGTGAGCGCCTCCTGGAGGATGCGGTAGACCGCGAGCTGGATCGCCCCCGGCGGCTCCCCCGGCGGCATCGGGTCGACGGTGATACGCGGCTCCACGCCCGCCTGCCGCACCTGCGCGAACAGCGTCTCGAGGTCGGCGAGGGTGGGCTGCGGGCCGTCGCCCTGCCGGTGCCGCAGCTGGGTCAGCAGCAGCCGCACGTCCGACAGCGCCCCGCGCGCGGTCTGGGCGATCGTGCCCAGCGCCTCGGTGGCCATCTCGGGCTTCGCCGCGGCGGCGTACCGCGCACCGTCGGCCTGGGCGATCACGACGGCGAGGGAGTGCGCGACGATGTCGTGCATGTCACGGGCGATCCGCACGCGCTCCTGCTCCTCCGCGGCGAGAGTCTCCGCCTGCGTGCGTGCGACCTGCGTGGCCCTGCCGCTGAGCACGACGCGCCAGAGCAGGCCGGTGCCCCACGCCATCACCATCGCGAGCACGAACACGGCGGCCATCAGCGAGGCGATCAGCGCGGCGCGCATGGCGCTCGCGGCATCCGTGAGCAGCTCGCCCGACCAGATCACCGCGAAGTACAGGCCGCCGAGGATGCCGCCGCCCAGCGCGGAGATGCCGCCGATCCAGAGGATGCGACGGCTGCCCCAGGCGCCGCAGGCGAAAAGGACGACGAGGATGCCGAGGTCGTAGGCGCTCGGCGGAAGTCCGGCAGCCATCTGCACGACGGCCCCGAACCAGGCGATCCCGATCGCGAGGGTGGGTGAGAGGCGGCTGATCGCTGCCGCCCCCCAGAGGATCAGGCCCACGATGACGTACATCGTCACGGCCGCCGGCGCGGGGTCGATCCATGCGCTCAGCCAGGACGCCCCGGCGATGAAGGTCAGCGGCGTGGTGACGAGGAACCCGAACACGGCGCCGATGATGTCGACGACGAGCCAGGTACGGGAGACGGGACGGAACACCCTCCCACGCTACGCGGGCGCGCCGTCCGGCCGCATCCGCCTGGGGATGTATCCGAACCGGCTCAGGCGCGGCTCAGGCGCGGGCGATGATCTCGCCGTGCGGCACGAGGAACCAGCCGTCGCCGTCGTCGGCCCAGCGCCGCCAGGCGTCGCTGATCCCCTGCAGATCCGCCTGGGTCGCCATGCCGCTGTCGAGGAGCTGTCGGGTCAGCGCGGATTCCAGGATGCGATCGGCCCACATTCCGCCCCACCACGCACGGTCCTCCGGGGTGGCGTAGCACCACGTGGATGCCGTCGCCGTCACGTCGGTGAACCCGGCGGCGCGCGCCCACGACAGCAGCCGTCGGCCGGCATCCGGCTCTCCCCCGTTGGCGCGGGCCGCCCTGCGGTACAGGTCGAGCCACCGGTCGAGCTCGGTGAGCAGGGGGAACCAGTGGAACGCCGCGTAGTCGGCGTCGCGGGCGGCGACCACCCCGCCCGGCACGGTCACCCGGCGCATCTCGCGCAGCGCCTGCACCGGGTCGCCGACGTGCTGCAGCACCTGATGCGCATGCACCACGTCGAAGCTGTCATCGGCGAAGCTCAACGCGTGCACGTCCTCGACCGAGAAGTCGATGTTCGTCACGCCGCGCGAGGCCGCGAGATCACGAGACAGCGACAGTGCGCTCTCGTCGATCTCTGTCGCGGTCACCTGCTCGACGATGCTCGCGAAGTCCACGGTGATCGAGCCGGGTCCTGCGCCGACGTCGAGGAGCCTCGTCTGCGCGGTGAGGTGGGGGCGCAGATACTCGGCGGAGTTCGCGATGGTGCGGATGCTGTGCGAGCGGAGGACGGACTCGTGGTGCCCGTGCGTGTAGGAGGCCATGCTCCAGTCTGGCACCGGCCGCGCTGGACGCCGGACACGGCGACGCTCAGTGCAGGTCGGCGACGGCCCGCCGGATTGCCTCGCGGTCGGGCTTGCCTGACGCGAGTACGTCGAGCTCGTCGACGAGGATCAGGCGCGCGGGCCTGGCGTGCCTGCCGATCTCCTCAGCCACCGCGTCTCGCGCGTGGGCGAGCTGCTCCGACTCGCTGCGCCGCAGAGCCTCTCCGCGCGCCGCGACGATCACCGATGCCTCACCCCAGCGCGGGTCGTCGACGGCCACCACCACGGCGCCGGTCAGGCCGGGAACCCGCCGCACGATCCGCTCCACCCTGTCGAGGGAGACGTTGATCCCGCCGGAGACGATCACGTTGTCGGCGCGGCCGTGCACGCGCACCACGCCGTCGTCGACGAGGCCGAGGTCGCCGGTGTGGTACCAGCGGATGCCGTGCTCGTCGCGCGTGAACACCCGCGCCGTCAGCTCGTCGTCGCCGAGGTAGCCGTCGGCGAGCATGGGCCCCGCGATGCGGAGCTCTCCGTCGACCGTGCGCACCGAGACCGTGTCGAGCGGCACCCCGTCGTACACGCAGCCGCCGCTCGTCTCGGTGGAGCCGTAGGTGCGCACGAGTCGCACCCCGAGGTCGGCCGCGCGCTCACGCAGCGGTTCGGGGAGCGCCTGACCGCCGACGAGGATCGCGCGGTAGGCGCGCAGCGCGGCGAGAACCGGCGGATCGTGGGCGGCGTCGAACAGCGTGGCGAGCTGCGCGGGCACCAGCGACGTGAGCAGTTCCTGACGACCCGCGAGCATCGGCAGCGTGGCGGCGGCGAAGCCCTCGGCGCTGAACCGTCCGTCGAGGTGCACCGGCTCCGTGCCCGCGAGCAGGGAACGCACGACCACCTGGAGCCCAGCGACGTACCCCGTCGGCAGAGCGAGCAGCCACCGGCCGCTGCCGACCCGCGCGGCGGTGGCCTCGGCCCCTGCCCGGAGGGCCTCGCCGCTGAGCACCACGCGCTTCGGGATGCCGCTCGACCCCGAGGTCGCGATCACCACGGCCGTGCCGTCGGGCACCTCCGTCGGGGCGTCGCCCAGCATCCCGAACCCCAGCGCGGGGCCGCCGTCGAGAGCGCGCGCGAGTGCATCGCGCAGCCCGGCGGGTGTCGCGGCATCCGTCGGGATCAGGGCGACCATCGCGGCTCCGTCCGAAGCGAGGGGGTCAGTAGTGGTACGGGAAGGACGACCAGTCGGGCGCGCGTTTCTCGAGGAAGGCGTCGCGCCCCTCGACGGCCTCGTCGGTGCCGTAGGCGAGCCGCGTGGCCTCCCCGGCGAACACCTGCTGACCGACCAGACCGTCGTCGACGGCGTTGAAAGCGAACTTGAGCATCCGGATCGCGGTGGGCGACTTGGTCAGCACCGTGCGCGCCATCTTCAGCGCCTCGCGCTCGAGCTCCTCGTGCGGCACGACACGGTTCACGGCGCCCATCTCGTACGCCCGCTGCGCCGAGTACTCCTCGGCGAGGAAGAACACCTCCCGTGCGATCTTCTGCCCGGTCTGCCGTGCCATGTACGCGGAGCCGTACCCGGCGTCGAAGCTGCCGACGTCGGCATCCGTCTGCTTGAAACGGCCGTGCTCCGCGCTCGCGATCGACAGGTCGCAGACGACGTGCAGCGAGTGCCCGCCGCCGGCGGCCCAGCCGGGGATCACGGCGATGACGACCTTGGGCATGAAGCGGATAAGTCGCTGCACCTCGAGGATGTGCAGCCGGCCCGCGCGCGCCGGGTCGTGCACGGCGGCCTCGTCGTCGCTGTACTTGTAGCCGTCTCGTCCGCGGATGCGCTGGTCGCCGCCCGAGCAGAACGCCCAGCCGCCGTCCTTCGCGCTCGGTCCGTTGCCGGTGAGCAGCACGGCGCCGATGCGCGGATCCTGCCTCGCGATGTCGAGGGCCCGGTAGAGCTCGTCGACGGTGTGCGGGCGGAAGGCGTTGCGCACCTCCGGACGGTCGAACGCGATGCGGGCGATGCCGCCGTCGTGCGTGACGTGCGCGGTGATGTCGGTGTAGTCCTCGGCGCCGGGCGCGAGCACCCACTCGGCCGGGTCGAACAGGTCGGAGATGGTCACCCGTCCAGCCTATTCCCGCGCCCGGCGCGGACCGCTTTGATCCAGCCGTCGATGATGTCCCACGCGACGCCGGCGGCGACGCCGAACCCGAGGATCACGGCGAGGATGCGGAAGACACCGCCCTCTCCGGCGGCCTTCGCATCGCCCGCCGCGAATCCCTCCCCTCCGGCCGCGACGATGTGCGACAGGAACTCCGGGTTGACGAGCTCTCCGCGGACGAGGAGCACCAGCGTCCAGGCGAGGAACGCCAGCGCCAGCACCGTGTTGACGACGGCGAGCGCCGTGCTCCAGCCCCTCCGTCGGAACACCACCACGGCGAAGACGGCCTCGGCCGCGATGAGCGCGAGCAGGATGCCGATGCCCCACGGCCACAGCCCGGGGTTCAGGATCGGCAGGGCCTCGCCGGGGACGAAGCCGCGGATGCGGTCCCAGAGCAGAGCGCCGACCGCGATCCCGAGGAACACGAGGGAGGCGATCAGCTCGCTGCGCCCCGCGGGGTTCTTCGGAACCTCGGGGAGCTGGTCGACGGTCCACTCCCCGATCGTGCTCGTGCTGTCGGTGCGCTCCAGGATGACGAACACGAGCGTCGTCCAGAAGCAGATGTGGATGGCCGTGCCTCCCGCGGCGATGAGCGAGTCGGCGATGATCTTGCCGATCGGCGCCTGGGCGATGGTCAGCCCCAGTGCCACGGCGCCGAAGACGCAGACGGGCACGATGATCAGCAGCAGCTTCAGCAGCCGCCACCACACGAGGTAGAAGCGCGGGCCGATGAGGTGCAGCGGACGGTCGGCGTAGCCGGCGGCGAGCCTGCCGGGATCCCCGAGCTCCGTGAGCACGGCGCGCTCCGCCGTGTCACGGTCTTCGCCCTGATCGAGCCGCGCTTCGACGGCATCCCCGATCGAGGCCTCGAGCTCGGCCCGCACGTCGTCCTGCGTCTCGGGACGCAGGCTCCGGACGGTGGCGGCGATGTAGCGCTCGGTGAGCGTGGTACTGGACATGTCAGTTCTCCTCTGGCGTGAGGCCGGCGATCGCGGAGGTCAGCGATCGCCATTCGTCGGTGAGGGTGTCGGCGAGACGGATGCCGGCATCTGATGTGCGATAGAACTTGCGAGGCCGCGCCTCGTCGGTGTTCCACTCGCTCGTGAGGTACTCCTGCTTCTCCAACCGCCGGAGCAGGGGGTACAGCGTGTTGGCGTCGGTCGCGAAGCCCCGACTCTCGAGCTGCTCGAGCAGACCGTAGCCGTAGCCGGGGGTGCGCAGCAGCTGCAGGCAGGCCAGCACGACCGTGCCGCGGCGCAACTCCTGCAGGTGCGTGTCGAGCGTCTCGTTCATGTCGATCACATTACTGTGTGTCACACACTATCGTCAAGGGCACATTATTTGAGTCGACAGGTCCGAGCGGGCAGGTAGCGTGGAGGGATGACCTTCGAGATCATCCGCATCGATCCCTTCGACGACGCGGCGGTCGACGCCTGGTGGGATGCGTATGCCGCGGCGAGACGCGTCGACATGGGCGAGAACGCCGTGATCTGGTCGAGGGAGGAGAGCCGGGCCGAGCTGCAGCAGCCGTCGGCGACCACCGACCGGCGCGCGTTCGCGGCGATCGAGCACGGCGAGGTCATCGGCTCGGCCTCCCTCGCCCTGTCGCTGAAGGACAACGTGCACATCGGCGCGATCGGGGTCAACGTCCCCGAGGAGCACCGACGTCGCGGCGTCGGATCGGCGCTCCTCGGCCACGTCGAGCGGAAGGCCGCCGCGGCGGGGCGCACGACCATGCGTGCCGACATCTTCTGGCCCGCATCCGCCCCGGCCGACGGAACCGGCGAGCCCGGCCGCGAGTTCGCCCGCCGCCACGGATACGACGTCGCGATCGGCGATCTGCAGAGCCGACTCGATCTGCCGGTGCCGGATGCCGTGATCGACGAGCTCCTCGCGGAGGCGCCGGCCGACGGCTACACGGTGCGCACCTGGTCCGGCCCCGTGCCAGACGACCTCGTCGCCGAATGGGCCGCGCTGGATGCGCTGCTCGACACCGAAGCTCCGACCGGCGACCTCGACATCGAGGCGTCGTCGTCCGACGTCGCCGACTATCGCGCCGACGAGCAGCTGATCGCGAGGCAGGGGCGCACTTCCTACGGCACCGCCGCTCTGACCGCCGACGGACACATCGCCGCGTACACCCAGATCGTCGTGTCCCGCGACGACGGCAACGCCTATCAGTGGGGCACGCTCGTGCGGAGACAGGACCGCGGACGCCGCCTCGGCCTGCGCGTCAAGCTCGAGAACCTGCGGATGCTGCAGCGGCTCTCGCCGGCCACCACCCGCGCGTACACCTTCAACGCCGACGAGAACGCGCACATGCTCGCGGTCAACACGCGGCTCGGGTTCCGGATGACGGCGCGGATGGGCGAGCTGCAGAAGCGCCTGGGGTGATCGGGACCGGAACGGCCCCCGTCGCCACCCCGCGGCGGATTGTGTCACGCGGACAGGGCCGGAGCCCGCGATTCCGTATGGTGTAACGGTGACCCCGAAGACCCGCTCCCTCGCCCTGTCCCTCGCCGCGGCATCCGCCCTGGTGCTCGCGCTGACCGCCTGTGCGCCGTCGGCCCCCTCCTCCGCTCCCACGTCGTCGCCGTCGTCCTCGTCAGCGGAGTCGACCGCATCGTCGGAGTCGTGCGCCGGGGTCACGGTCATCGTCGACGCCGGCGACCTCGAGGTCGCGGATGACCCGTCGAAGACCGTGTGCGTCGACGCGAAGGACACGATCCTCGGCACGGACGCCGTCACGAAGGCCGGGTTCACCACCGTTGGCACCACCACCTACCCCGACGACGTGATCTGCCGGGTCGACGGCGTCCCCGCCGAAGAGACCGAACTGCCGGGCGCGGACGGCTCGACCTACCACGAGACGTGCGCCGACATGCCCCCGGCATCCGCGTACTGGGGCCTGTGGGTCAAGCCCGCCGGCGGCACCTGGGACTACGCGCAGACCGGCCTCTCGGCCCTCGAGCTGCACCCCGGCGACAGCGTGGAACTGCTCTTCTCGCTCGACGGCGCGCCCGCCTCGCCGGCGCCGTGAGCGATGCGGGCCGGCTCCGACTGAGACCCGGCCCGCTGCGTGCGGCGGCGGGGCTGGCGGCGGTGTTCGTCGTCGCCCGCGTCGTCTACCGCATCCTGTTCGACGGCGCGTCCGGCAGCGGCGCCGTGCTGCTTCCGCTGCCGTCCTTCCGCCTGCCGCCGCCGTTCGGCTGGGTGACGCTGCTCGGCCCGGTGACGGTGGACGGGCTTGCGGATGCCGCGCTCTCGGCCCTGCCCGTCGCCGGCGTGATCCTCGCGTTCGGTGTGCTGAACGCGGCGGTCGACGTGTCCCGCGGGTTCGCCGCTCTGGCCAGACGTGGTCCGCTGCGCGGCATCGCGCGCGCCCTCACCGTCGCCTGGTCGACCCTCCCCGCTCTCGGCCAGGCGGTGCGCACGGTCGCCGCCGCGCAGCGTCTGCGCGGAGAGCGGCCGGGACCGCGCCTGCTCGTCCCCGTGCTCGAACGCACCCTGGAGCGTGCGTCGGCTGTCGCGAACGGACTGGAGCTGCGTGGCCTCGGCGGCACAGCGGCATCCGGCGATCCGGCGGCGCCGCCGGTGCACGTGCGCGATGCGGCGATCGGCTTCACCGACGAACCGGTGATCCGCGTGCGGGAGTTCACTCCGCGCTCGGGCACGCTCGTCGTCATGACGGGACCGACCGGCATCGGCAAATCCACGCTGCTCCGTGGGCTGGCCGGCCTCATCGACCACACCGACGGCGGCTGGACGACGGGCACCGTCGACGTCGCGGGTCATGACCGCCGACGGATGCCGCCCAGGGACTCGTCGCGGCTCGTCGGCGTCGTGCTGCAGAACCCTCGCGAAGGCTTCTGCAGCGAGCACGTCCGCGACGAGGTCGGACTCGCATTGCAGCTGCGCGGCGTCGCACAGGCACTGGTGCAGAAACGGGTGCACGAGGTCGCCGAAACGCTCCGGATCGAGCAGCTGCTCGACCGCCCGATGCACGCGCTGTCCGCCGGCGAGGCGACACTGGTGGCGATCGCGGCCGCCGTCATCGAGCGCCCGCCGCTCCTCCTCGCCGACGAACCGCTGGCCGACCTCGATACCGAGGCGAGGGAGCGCGTCGTCGGCATCCTCGATCTGCTGGCCCACCGTGACGGCGTGTGCGTCGTTGTCGCGGAGCACCGGGCCGCCGCCTTCCAAACCGTCACAGATGAGTGGTGGGCCGTCGACGGCGGCGAGCTCGTGCGTGGCGAACCGCGTGAGTTCGGGGAGGGCGACGCGGCGAGTGCGGGCGACGAGGCGGGAGCCTGCGGCGAGACCGGTGACCGTGACGGCGACGGGAAGAGCGCATCCGGGGCGGAGGCACCTGAGGCAGGGGCACCCGAGACGGGGGCGCACGAGACGGGCGCGCACGACGCAGACGGACACCACCCGGCGGGAGACGCACGGACCGAAGCCCTCGGAGACGCCGCGGGACCAGGGCGGACGGCGGCGCCGGACACCCCTGATGCACGCGGAGTGGACGGCGCAGGGGCACGCGCCGTGGCGCACGGACTGGCCGCCGCGCACCTCCGCGTGGCGCACGGCGACATCGTCGCAGTGCACGATGCGAGCGTGGCCGTGGCGCCGGGAGAGATCGCGGCGCTCATCGGCCCGAACGGGGCGGGCAAGTCGTCGCTGCTCGTCGCGCTCGCACTGCCGCCGCGCGGCTCGGAGGTAAGGGGTCGCGCCGTGCTCGTGCCCGACGCCTCGGACGATCTCTTCACGCGCGATTCCGTCGCCGCGGAGTGCGCCGGCGCCGACCGGCTCGCCCGCAGAGCAGGAACGGCCTCGGCCGCCTCCACGTCCGTCCGGTTCGGCCGGCTGCTCGGGCTCGACGCCGCCGGCCTGGCGGATCGCCTCCGACGGCATCCGCGAGACCTGTCTCTCGGCGAGCGCCGCTGCCTGGCGATCGCGCTGCAACTCTCCCGCTCCCCCGAGGCGCTGCTGATCGACGAACCGACCCGCGGCCTCGACGCACGTGCCCGCAGCCAGGTGCGCACGGCGCTCCGCCAGGTGTCGGATGCCGGCACGGCGGTGCTTCTGGCCACGCACGACGCCGGCTTCGCCCGCGATCTCGGCGCGCGCGTCATCCCCATGCGCGACGGGATCGCCCCGGCATCCGTCCCCGCACCCGCACCCGCATCCACCACGGCAGCCGTCACCGCATCCACCACGGCAGCCGTCAC
>JAGIAK010000189.1 GCA_017744855.1 Microbacterium sp. | reverse complement strand
CCGCACAACGGTAGGTCACCCGGGCGGCGGAACCGTCCCGTCGTCCGCAGCCTGCGCGATCCGTTCCATCCGGACGTGCACGACGGCCTCGGACGCCAGCAGCCGTGTGCAGCGGTATCCGACGGGCTCCGGCACGCCGTCGTCGAACAACCGCTCGCCGGCGCCCAGCAGCACCGGGACGACCGCGAGGTTGAGCTCGTCGACGAGGCCCCGGCGCAGCGCGTCCTGGACCGTGGAGACGCCGCCACCGAGCCGCACGTCCCGGCCGTCCGCCGCGTCGAACGCGCGGGCCACCGCGGCGTCGAGCCCGTCGGTGACGAAGTGGAACGTCGTGCCGCCGACCATCGCGAGCGGCGGGCGCGCGTGGTGGGTGAGGACGAAGACGTCGTGGTGGTAGGGCGGGTCCTCGCCCCACCAGCCGCGCCAGTCGTCGTCGGCCGGCCAAGGTCCGCGCACCGGGCCGAACATGTTGCGGCCCATGACGGTCGCACCGATGTTCTCGTCGGCCTCGCGCAGGATCCGGTCGTCGACGCCCGTGCCGGTGCCGTCGCCGCCGTACTCCTCCCGGAACCGCTCGGTCGCGAACGCCCACTCGTGCAGCCGGAGGCCACCCACGCCGAGGGGGTCGTCTCGCGACTGGTCCGGCGCGGCGCCGAACCCGTCGAGCGAGACCGAGAACGAGTGCACGCGGAGCCTGGCCATGGTCGCCTCCTGGTCGTCGGTTGCCGTCTGGTCGGTGCCGGCCCGCGATCCTCGACACGCGGGCGGGTGTCGGACGTCACTGCCATAGTGGCGAAGACCCGGGCAGGCCGGGCGCTGCGACGAGGGAGCACCCGTGGACTGGACACTCGAGGTCGTGATCGTGCCCGTGAGCGACCTCTCCGCGTCGATCGCGTTCTACCGCGACAAGGTCGGGTTCGACCTCGACCACGAGACGACGAACGAGCACATGCACGTCGCCC
>JAGIAK010000188.1 GCA_017744855.1 Microbacterium sp. | reverse complement strand
CGTCCGACTTCGTGTGGCCGATGAGACCCACCGGGCCGCGCTTGATCCAGCCCGTCGCGTAGACGCCGGGCACGACCTCGCCGGCGTCGTCGAGGACGCGGCCCTCGTGGTTCGGGATGACGCCGCGGCGCTCGTCGTACGGGACGCCCGGGAGCTCCGAGCCGAAGTAGCCGACGGCGCGGTAGACCGCCTGGACCGGGATCTCGCGGATCTCGCCGGTGCCGCGGGCTCCGCCGGCGCCGTCGGGGGCCGTCCGCTCGATGCGGATCGCCGCGACCCTCCCATCGGCACCGGCGACGAGCTCGACCGGCTTCGCCCAGAAGTGGAGGTGGAGTCGCCGCGACGAGCCGGACTGGGGCTCCTCGCGCCACTTCCGGAAGATCCGGTCGATGACGAGGATCTGCTTGTTCGACTCGATCGCCGCGCGGGCGGCGTCGTCGTAGTCGAAGTCCTCCTCGTACACGACGAGGTCGACGTCCGGCACCTCGCCGAGCTCGCGGAGCTCGAGCGGCGTGAACTTCACCTGCATCGGGCCGCGACGGCCGAAGACGTGGACATCGGTGACCGGCGAGGCGCGGAGGCCGGCCTCCACGTTCTCCGGGATCTCCGTCGGCATGAGGTCGTCGGGGTGCTTCGCCAGGATCCGCGCGACGTCGAGCGCGACGTTCCCGTTCCCGATGACCGCGACGGAGGCGGCTTCGAGCGGCCAATCGCGGGGGACATCGGGGTGGCCGTCGTACCAGGAGACGAAGTCGGCGGCGCCGTACGAGCCGGGCAGGTCGATGCCCGGGATGTCGAGCGCCGCGTCGGCCACCGCGCCCGTCGCGAAGATGACGGCGTGATAGTGCCGCTTCAGGTCGTCGAGGTCGAGGTCCTCGCCGAAGCGGACGTTGCCGAAGACGCGGATGTCGCCGCGGTCGAGGACCTCCCGGAGCGCGGAGATGATCCCCTTGATGCGCGGGTGGTCGGGTGCGACGCCGTAGCGGACCAGGCCGTACGGGGCGG
>JAGIAK010000187.1 GCA_017744855.1 Microbacterium sp. | reverse complement strand
CGCCCGCGCTCGCTGCCTTGCCGTCGACACCGACGACGGTGAGGCCGAACCACGACGGATCGGCCTGAGCGAGGATCGGGATGTAGTCGGCGACGACGCCCTCGTCGTCGCCGGAGTAGCGCTCGTGGGCGCGCCGTACGAGCTCGGCGATCTCCTCGTCTTCCGGAAGGACTCCCGTGGAGCTCAGCTGGGGGATGTCCGTCGCGTCGCTTTCGAACATGCGCTCATCCTGACGGATCGCGCGGTGCGCCGCTAGGCCTTCCGATGCGGACGGTGTCGGGCGCCGGGGGTGGCGTTTCGTCTCGCTGCGCTCGCTCAACGACCGGGGGCGTTTCGTCTCGCTTCGCTCGCTCAACGGGCGGGGTGTCTCCTGGTCGTTGAGCGAGCGACGAAGGAGCGAGTCGAAACGTGTCCGGGGGTGTACGTCGGTCGTTGAGCGAGCGACGAAGGAGCGAGACGAAACGCGTTCCGTGGGGGCGTTTCGGCTCGCTGCGCTCGCTCGACGGCCGGGGCGGCGTTTCGACTCGCTGCGCTCGCTCAACGGCCGGGCGCCGGGTCGTTGAGCGAGCGACGAAGGAGCGAGACGAAACGCGGTTCCGTGGACGGGGTCAGGCGCCGAGCTCGGCGGAGATCGCCTCGGCGGCGCGGCGGAGCATCGGCACGGCGCGGCCGCCGAACGCCTCGTCGACGCGGGAGATGGGGCCGGAGACCGAGACGGCCGTCGGAGTGGGCGCGTCGGGGACGGCCATGGAGAAGCAGCGCACGCCGATCTCCTGCTCTTGGTCGTCGATGGCGAAGCCCCGCTCGCGGATGCGGTCGAGCTCGGCGAGCAGGTCGTCGATGCTGCCGATGCTGTGCTCGGTGGGCGTAGGCATGCCCGCGCGGGACACGATGCCGCGCACGGTCTCGTCGGGGAGCTGGGCGAGGATCGCCTTGCCCACTCCCGTGTCGTGCAAGTGGGCGCGGCGGCCGACCTCGGTGAACATGCGCATGGAGTGCAGTGACGGCACCTGCGCCACGTAGACCACCATGTCGCCATCGAGCACGGCCATGTTGGCGCTCTCGCCGAGTGCGTCGACGAGGCCCTTCAACTGCGGCCGAGCGAGCGCGCCGAACTGGCGCGACGCACCCTCGCCGATCCGGATCAGCCTCGGGCCGAGCGCGTAGCGGCGGTTGGGGAGCTGCCGCGCGTAGCCCAGCGACACCAGCGTGCGCAGCAGACGGTGGATCGTCGGCAGGGGCAGATCGGTGGATGCCGCGAGCTCGCTGAGCGTGACATCCCCTCCCGCATCCGTCACCAGCTCCAGGAGCTCGAACACGCGCTCGACGGACTGCACGCCGGAGCCGGCGCTCTTCGGGGTCTTGCTCTCAGCCATTGAAAACCTCCACGGTCGCGATTATTCCATCATGCGAGAGTCACCTGTCAGAAATCGACAGGCATCTGTCGGAGCTCTCAGTACGCAGAAGACCGACGCTTGCGCCGAACTTCCATAAAGTAGATAATAGAGTCCACGATACGAAAATCATAAGAGATTTCCGAACAAGCACACCGTGGGCCGGGCACATTGCCGGGCGCACCTCGATGAGGAGGATTCATGGCCAACCCGGGACCCGGCAACTCGATCACGCTGCGCATCGACGCTCCGTCGAAGTTCAGCGTCACCAGCGAGCTCGCCGCCGCCGCCGCAGAGGCCGGCGCCGCCATCACCGCGCTCGACGTCGTCGAGTCGCACCCGACGACGATCGTCGTCGACCTGACCTGCAACACCACAGACGAAGAGCACGCCGACCGCGTGGCCGCCGCGGTCGAGGCGCTCGAGGGCGTCACCGTGCGCGCCGTGAGCGACCGCACCTTCCTCATGCACCTCGGCGGCAAGCTCGAGGTCGTCCCCAGCGTGCCGCTGCGCAACCGCGACGACCTGTCCCGCGCCTATACGCCAGGCGTCGCCCGCGTGTGCCTCGCGATCGCCGAGGACAAGAGCAAGGCTCGCAAGCTCACGGTCAAGCGCAACACCATCGCCGTGGTCACCGACGGCACCGCGGTGCTCGGCCTGGGCGACATCGGCCCCGAGGCCGCACTCCCCGTGATGGAGGGCAAGGCCGCGCTGTTCAAGCAGTTCGCGAACGTCGACGCCTGGCCGGTCTGCCTCGACACGAAGGACACCGAGGAGATCATCAAGATCGTCAAGGCGATCGCCCCCGTCTACGGGGGCGTCAACCTCGAGGACATCGCCGCCC
>JAGIAK010000186.1 GCA_017744855.1 Microbacterium sp. | reverse complement strand
CTCTTCGACCTCGGCGGCATCTACCCGGACGTCGCGCAGGGCGACGATGGCGCGCTCATCTCCTGCGCGGGCTGCGTCGGCGGCTACGCGGAGTACATGTCCATCTCGAGGAACCAGATCTTCCCCATCGATTCGGACCTCGACTCGGTCACGCTGTCGATGCTCGGCTGCGGCATCACCGCGGGCGTCGGATCGGTGTGCAACGTCGCCAAGGTCAAGCCGGGGGAGTCGGTCGTCATCGTCGGCGCCGGCCACCTCGGCATCTGGGCGCTGCAGGCGGCGCGCCTCGCCGGCGCGTCCTCGGTCGCCGTCGTGGAGTGGCACGAGGGCCGCAGCGCGCTCGCGAAGCGGCACGGCGCGGACGTCGTCATCGACCCGGGCCCGTCCTATGAACGCGCCGACGAGGCGGTCGCCTCGGTGCGAGCGTTCACCTCGGGGCGCGGCGCCGACGTCGCGATCGAGGCGGCCGGGCCCACCGCCGCGCAGCGTCTCGCGCTCATGTCGTCCCGCCGCGCCGGTCGCGTCGTCTACACGGGCTTCGAGATCGGCGGTGCGCAGCTCACGGTCCCGCAGGTCGAGACGGCGCTGCAGTCCCGCCAGATCCTCTCCTCGCAGAACGGCCAGGTGCGCATGCGCTCCGATCTGCAGCGCTACACGGAGCTCATCGAGCGCGGCCTGCTGTCGACCGAAGGCATCGTGACCCGCACCTACGACCTCGCCGAGCTCGACCTCGCCCGCGACCGCAGCGGCTCCCTCGACGACGTCTGCGGCATCATCGCCTTCGAGCACTGAGCCGGATGCTCGCTGGTTGAGGCCCCGCCACGGGCGGCGTCTCGCGAGCAGCCCGCACGGATCTTCCGACGTTCGCCGGATCTTCCGGCGTTCCAGCCTCGGAATGTGCGCGGAACGTCGGAAGATGCGGGCGGAGAACGCGCGGGTGCGCGGAGAACGCGCCGGGTGCGTTCTCTCCGCGCGAGTGGGAGCATGTGCGCATGGACGACGATGTCGGTGTCATGAGCCGCGACGAGCTGGCGGCGGAGGTGCTCCGGCTGCGCGCCGCGATCCGGGAGCACCGGGACAGCACCTCGCACGACCTCTGCTGGTACCACCCGAGGCTCTGGTCGATGCTGCCGGAGGCGAGCACGACGGAGGTCGCGGTGCCGCCGTGGCCGCAGTTCATGCGCGGCTGCGTCGCGTACCGGGAGTCCCTCGACCGCGAGCTCCCGGACGCCCCGGTCGCGGACGAGGAGTACCGCCCATAGCCCGTCCGCTCAACCCGGGTGCTCCAGGTGCACGAAATGCACCGAGCACCCGGAGTGGGCGAGGGGACGCCCGCTCAGGGGAGGTACCTGCGGGGCCAGACGCCGTGGCGGCCGGGGGAGAGGATGCCCTTCGGGTCGACGGCGTCCTTGATGGCGCGGACGAAGCGCTGGTAGGCGTGGTCGCCGAAGCCGTACTGCTCGCTCGCGTCGTCCATGAAGTCGAGGTGCGCGCGGTACTCGCCGTAGCCGAGCGCCGACAGCGTCACGAGCAGATCCTTCGCCGTCGCGAAGGCCGCCTGCACGGAGCGCTCATCGTCCCGGTTCATGATGAGCGAGGAGACGATGATCGCCGAGCGGTCGTTCGTCGGGAAGATCGCCGACGTGTAGTTCCCGCCGGTCGCGGCGATCACCTTCTCCTTGATGATGTTCGAGACCTTCTCCACCTCGGCGCCGATGAGCGGCACGACCGGGCTGAAGCCGATGTGCCCGACGAAGTCCGGCATCCGCTCCACCATCATCATCGTCGGGACGCCGCCGCCGATCTTGTCCATGAATCCGGCGTGCTCCAGATCGCCCCAGTTCTCGGCGGTGTACGTCGCCCAGCTGTCGACCCGGGAGCCCTCGATTGCCGACCACGCCTCGCGGATGCGCCGCTCGTGCAGGTCGACCACGCCCGGCTCGCCCCAGAGGTGGGTGCGCACGCCCCAGCGGCCGATGCCGGTGGCGTCGGCGAGCTCGTCGAGCCGCTCGTCCGACCAGGTCGAGTCCGCGGCGGGGAACTTGCCGAAGTGCTCGGGGAAGTGGACGCCCTGCAGGATGAGGTTCTCCAGCAGCGGCACGCCGCGGATCACGCCCTCCTGGCGGAGCTCCCGGAGGAGGTCGACCGCCTGCGCCATCTGATGGTCGCGCGGGACCATCAGGTACAGCGGCCGGTACGCCTTCGGCCGCTTCATCAGCCAGACGCCCATCCGCACGACGATGCCGTAATTGCCCTGCGTGAAGAGCGGCTGGATGTCCGGGCCGAGCCCCCGCTTGTAGAGGTGGAACGACTGTCTC
>JAGIAK010000185.1 GCA_017744855.1 Microbacterium sp. | reverse complement strand
TCGAAACGCGGTTCCGTGGACGGGTCAGGCGCCGAGCTCGGATGCCGCCAGATGGACGCGCCGCCCGCCATCGGCCTGGTCAGCCCTCCGGAGCCGGGTCGGGGATCTCCTCCGGACGGTACCGAGGTAGACGCGAGGCGGGGAGGGCGGCGACGAGGCTCACCCCGGCGAGCACGAGGAAACCCAGCTTGAGGGTGCGAAGCCGCTGCTCCTCGTTGACGGCGACCGCAGCGTCGATCTGCGCCGGCGTCGCCTCCGTCTCCTCGAACTTCGCACGCAAGTCGTCGTTGCTGATGAAGTTCACCTGGTCGAGGTCGACGTGCTCCATGACCTCAGGGGGCAGCTCGGGGTGATCTGTCACGGCCTGCGTGAAGCCGATGCTGAGCAGGGTCACGAGCAGCCCGCCCATGACGGCGGTTCCCACGGCGCTGGCGAGGTTCTGGGTGGTGCCGCGGATCGAGCCGACGTCGCCGGCGAGCTCCTTGGGCGCTGCCGTGACGAGCACGTTGAAGACGAGGGTGACGAGAGAGCCCTGGCCGATCCCGAACACGACGAGCCCGAGGATCGTCGGCAGAGTCTCCCAGTTGTTCGTCACGACGAAGGCGAGCCACACGAGGGCCGCCGTCGTGAGCGTGAAGGAGAAGAGCGCGATCGCACGCGGGCTGAACCGGCGGTAGAAGCGCACGATGAGGGTGGCGGTGAGGAAGACCGTGAGGTTGAAGGGCATCATCGCGAGCGCGGTGTCGAACGGCGTGCGGCCCTGCACGACCTGGATGTAGGTCGGCACGGTGAAGTTCACCGCCGCCTCCATCGAGACGATGATGAACATCGCGTACACGGCGGCGCGCTCCGATGGGCGGCCGAGCACGCTCAGATCGACGAGCGGCACGAGGCCGAGCCGCATCCGCCGACGGGTCCAGAGGAAGAACGACTGACCGAGGACGACGCCGGCGACGACGAACACCGGAGCAGGCGACAGGCCCAGCACCGAGAAAGGGGCCCCGGGCTCGGCGAGCACGATGCCCCACGCGTTGAGATTGTTGAAGCCGAGGGTGAGCAGCACGATCGCCGCGCCGATGAGCAGAGAGGCGACCAGATCGATGCGGATCGCAGGGTTGCCACGGTCGGAGCGCAGCCGGAAGCTCAGCAGGAAGACGACGACGGCGAGGCCCAGCGTGATGAAGAAGATCGGCCGCCAGCCCACGAATGTGCCCAGTGTCCCGCCGATGAGGAAAGCACTGATCCCGGAGAAGGCGCGTGCGGAGCCGAGCGAGCCGACGGCCGTCGCCTGCTGCGCTCCGCGGTAGTTCTCGGCGATGAGAGCCACGAGGGAGGGGACGATGATGGCGGCGGATGCGCCGGCCAGCACCTGCCCGCCGATGGCCCAGCCGATCGAGCCCGCGGTGATCATCAGCACGGACGACACGGCGAAGACGGCGACGACGACGCGGAAGATGAGCACCCATCCGACGCGTTGGCCGAGCTTGGCTCCCGTCATCACGAGCGCGGCGACCGCGAGGCCGTAGACGACGATCGTGGAACTCGCCACGGTCGGCGGCACGCCGAAGTCCTCGACCATCCCGCCGAGCGATATGGGGAGGGCGGCGACGTTGAACGACATGAGCACCTGGGCGAGGAAGAGGCCGATCATCGGCGCCCAGGATCGTCGTTCGCCGGTGTCGTCGGGGCGGGCGGTGTCGTCTGAGGTGTGCGCAGCGGACATGAGGATGCTCCAGGTGTGGGGGAGGTCAGGGAGCGGATGCGAAAAGGTTCAGGCCGAGGGTGCGGGAGAGGTAGGCGCAGGCGCGCTGTCCGCGGATGCTGTTGCCCGCGGGGTCGAGACGCGGGGAGAAAGCGCCGACGGCGCCCTTGCCCGGGGCGATGGCGACGATGCCGCCCGCGACTCCGGATTTGGCGGGGAGTCCGATCTCAAACAGCCACTCGCCGCTGCGCTCGTACATGCCGCACGATGCCAGCAGGGCCAGGGTGTCGCGGCTGGTCTCGGCGGACACGACCTGTTCGCCGGTGACGGGGTTGCGTCCGCCTGCCGCGAGAGTGGCGCCCATCACCGCGAGGTCGGCGGAGGTGACGGCCAACGAGCACTGCCGTGTGTAGACGTCCACGGCCTCCTCCGGCGCGATCGCGAGTCGGTCGTAGCTCTGCAGCAGCCGGGCGAGGGCCTGATTGCGGTGATTGGTGAACGACTCGGAGCGGTAGACCTCGCCGTCGAGTGCCAGCGGGCGTCCGGCGAAGGCGCTGAGACCGTCTCGGATGCGCTGCCAGCGCTCGTCGGCGTGTGCCCCTGGCACGAGGGCGGTGGTCGCGATGGCGCCGGCGTTGACCATGGAGTTCATCGGGCTCCCGGCATTGAGCTCGACCGCGACGACGGAGTTGAAGGGCAGGCCGGTGTTGTTCACCCCGACCACGTGGTGGATGGCTTCGTGGCCGATCGCGTCGCACGCGAGGGCGAAGACGAACGCCTTCGATATGGACTGCACCGAGAACGCGACGCCGCTGTCGCCGGCGCTCGCAGCAAGGCCGTCGACGCCCGCGACGGCGACGGCCCTGTC
>JAGIAK010000184.1 GCA_017744855.1 Microbacterium sp. | reverse complement strand
CCGTAATGCGTACGCTATCGGGCGGCAGCACGGCCTGGGCTCCTACATACTGCAATTTCAGCCGCGAGAGATTGGCAAAGTGCGCATGGCCACCGTCAGGCAGCGTTACTTGACTCACATTACGCGATAACCCCGTTTGCGCATAGTAGCCAGCGTCGCTCTTAAAATTGTACTTCGAGTGGTCTAATGCGTAGACAAAGGAATAAGTGTGATTCAGCGGATCGGCAATGCTTGCCACGTCGAAATGAAACTTCGGCGTCGGCCTGTCCGTCTTCATCGAGGGCGAGGAAGAGGCGGGCTCGCTGTCCTTCAAGGACTTCATCGTCCGCCACCGCGAGGCGCTCGCCGCCGACGCGATCATCGTCGCCGACTCCGCGAACTGGGACACCGAGACCCCCGCGATCACGGTCGGGCTCCGCGGCAACTTCAAGTTCCGCGTGACGATCCGGACGCTCGAGCACGCCTCCCACTCCGGCATGTTCGGCGGCGCGGTGCCGGACGCGACGATGGCGGCCATCCGGCTGCTCGGCACGTTCTGGGACGCCGACGGCGCGGTCGCCGTCGAGGGCCTCGCGAGCCGCGCCGCGGAGGTGCCCGACTACCCGGAGGCCCGGATCCGCGCGGAGGCGGGCGTGCCGGACGGCGTCTCGCTCATCGGCCGCGGCGCGCCGATCGACCGCGTCTGGAACCAGCCGTCGCTCACCGTCACCGGCATGGACCTGCCCTCGGTCGTCAACGCCTCGAACACGCTCACGCCGGTCGTCACCGCGGTCGTCAGCGGCCGCGTCGCACCGGGGCAGCGGGCCGCCGACGCCCTCGCCGCGGTCCAGGCGCACATCGCGGCGCATGCCCCCTTCGGCGCCTCGGTCGACTACTCGCACATCGAGCTCGGAGATCCGTTCCTGGTCGACACGACGGGGCGCCTGTTCCAGGCGGCGAAGGAGACGATGACGCAGGCGTGGGGGAGGGACGCGGTCGAGATCGGCATCGGCGGCTCGATCCCCTTCATCGCGGAGCTCACCGAGGTCTTCCCGGGGGCGCAGATCCTCATCACCGGCGTGGAGGACGCGGACTCGCGGGCGCACAGCCCGAACGAGTCGCTGCATCTCGGCGTGTTCCGGAAGGCGATCCTCGCCGAGGCGCTCTTCCTCGCCCGGCTCTCGGACGGGGCGTAAACTTTTCGCATGACCGACACGCTGCTCGCCACCCCCACGACCGACGCTCCCGAGCACGGTGTGAAGCTCACCGAGGCCGCCGCCGACAAGGTCGCGCGCCTGCTCGAGCAGGAGGGCCGCGACGACCTGCGGCTGCGCCTCGCCGTCCAGCCCGGCGGCTGCTCGGGCCTGATCTACCAGCTCTACTTCGACGAGCGCCAGCTCGACGGCGACGCCGTCGTCGAGTTCGGCTCGGGCGTCGAGGTCATCGTCGACCGGATGAGCGGCCCCTACCTGGACGGGGCCGTCGTCGACTTCGAGGACTCGATCCAGAAGCAGGGCTTCACGATCGACAACCCGAACGCTTCGGGGTCCTGCGCCTGCGGCGACTCGTTCCACTGAGCCGCTAGGGTTGACGACGTGAGTTCGAATCGCCGTCTGATGAGGTGGGCCGCACTCCCGATCGGGGTCGCTGCGGCGATCGCGCTGGCGGGGTGCACGCAGCAGGAACTGCAGGGCTTCCTGCCGGGGGACGGGGTCGACACCACGAACCACACCCCGGGGATCATCGCGATGTGGAACACGTCGTGGATCGTGCTCTTCGCGGTCGGCATCGTCACCTGGGCGCTCATCCTCTGGGCCGCGATCGTCTACCGCCGCCGCCGCGGCCAGACCGGCCTCCCGGTGCAGCTGCGCTACAACATGCCGGTCGAGATCGCGTACACCATCATCCCGTTCATCCTCGTCATCGGCTTCTTCGCCTTCACGGCGAAGGAGCAGTCCGCGATCGAGGCGCCGAACGACCCCGAGGTCGAGATCCTCGCCTACGGCAAGCAGTGGTCGTGGGACTTCAGCTACCTGCAGGGCGGCGTCGTCGACGAGGCCGTGCACGAGCCCGCCGGCGTCCAGGCGCAGATCGAGGCCGATGGCAACATCGACGGGGAGAACGTCCCGACGCTGTGGCTGCCGGTCGACAAGCCGGTCAAGATCGACCTCGGCGCGCGCGACGTCATCCACTCCTTCTGGGTCATCGACTTCCTCTACAAGAAGGACATGGTCCCGGGCAAGGACAACGTCATGTACATGACGCCGACGAAGACGGGCGACTACTACGGCAAGTGCGCCGAGCTCTGCGGCGAGTACCACTCGCAGATGCTCTTCAAGGTGAAGGTCGTCGAGGAGGAGGAGTTCCAGGCGCACCTCGCGGAGCTCGCCGAGCAGGGCTTCACGGGCGAACTCGGGGCCGACCTCGACCGCAACCAGAACTTCCCGGCGACCGGCGTCCAGCCGGCGGCGGAGCACGAGGGGAACTGACCATGACCGCCACCGTCAACGCGTCCACGGGGCTCATCCCCGGCCGCCCGGTCGAGCGCAAGGGCAACGTCTTCGTCAAGTGGGTGACGACGACCGACCACAAGGTCATCGGCCACCTCTACTTCGTCACCTCCTTCCTGTTCTTCCTCATCGGCGGCGTCATGGCGCTGCTCATCCGCGGCCAGCTCG
>JAGIAK010000183.1 GCA_017744855.1 Microbacterium sp. | reverse complement strand
GGCGAACGCCGCCAGCATGAGCGCGACGCCGGCCCAGGTCGCACTGAAGCCGAAGCGCTCCATCAGGAGGTAGGGCACGTACGCCTCCGCCGCGAAGAACGCCCCGGCCGCGAGGCCGCGCATCAGCACGACGCTGGGCAGACCCGACCCGGCGCGCAGCGTGCGCTTCGGGAGCAGCGGCAGCAGGGCGACGCCGATCACGAGCACGGCGATCGCGGCCGCCGGCCACCCCCACGCGGGCTCCAGCTCCGCCGAGAACCCGATGCCGACCGCGGCGATCGCGACCACCACGGCGAGCAGGAGCCGCACGACCAGGGCGCGACGATCCTGCGGTTCTCCGTGGCCGAGGTCGACGCCGCGCAGACGCACGGCGATCACCGCGAACGCGGCTGCCGTGAGCACGGCGACGCCGAGGAACGCCCAGCGCCAGTCGAGGTACTCGGCGACCGCTCCCGCGAGGAACGGACCGACCATCGACGGCACCACCCAGGCCGCGGCGAACGCGGCGAACACGCGGCCGTGCAGCTCCTGCGGGTACAGCCGGGCGACCACGACGTACAGCGCGACCGTCTGCCCGCCTGTGCCCAGCCCCTGCACGAGCCTGCCGACGAGGAACTGGTGCATGGTCGTGGCGAAGCCCGAGATGAGCAGTCCGATGATGAACAGAGACACCGCGGCGTAGAGCGCGCCGCGGGGTCCGCGCGCGTCCGACCACGCACCGGTCGCGACCATCCCGATCACACTGGTGGCGAGGGTGCCGGCGAACGCCACCGCGTACAGCGACTGGCCGTCGAGCGCCGCGCTCACGATGGGCATCACCGTCGTCACGGCCAGCGCCTCGATCGCGGCGAGGAAGATCAGGGCCACGGCGCCGGCGGTGACCCAGACCCGCTCCCTGTCCCAGATCGATGCGGCGGCGGTCTCTGCGCCCGTCATCGGCCGACGAGCGCCGCGATGCGCTCGATGGCCTCGGTGAGGATCTCAGGGCTCGTGCCGAAGTTGAGGCGCACGTGCCCCCTGCCTTCGGCGCCGAACGCCGGCCCGAAGTGCAGGGCGACCTTCGCGTCCTTGAGGATCTTACGGGCGGGGTTGTCGCCCCAGTCGAGGGCGGAGAGATCGATCCAGGCGAGGTAGCCGGCGTCCGGGATCCGGTATCGCGCACCGGGAAGATGCGCGGCGAGGAGATCCTCCAACAGCACGCGGTTCTCGTCCAGCGTGCGTAGCAGCCCGTCGAGCCATTCGTCGCTCTCCTCGGAGAACGCGGCGATCGCGGCGAGCAGCCCGAACTGCCCCGTGCGCCACTCGACCTCGACCGGAAGACCGCGTACAACGGCGGTCGTCTCGTCGTCGGCAGTCACCATGATCGCGCACTTGAGCCCGGCGAGGTTGAACGCCTTGCTCGCGCTGACCACGGCGTACCCCACACGTCGAGCCGCGTCGCCGGCATCGAGGAAGGGGGTGAAGCCGGTGCCGGGCTGGGCCAGCGGCGCATGGATCTCGTCGGAGATCACGGCGGCGCCGAACTCGTCAGCCAGCTCCGCGAGAGCCGTGAGGGCGTCGCGGTCGTGGACGGTTCCCGTGGGGTTGTGCGGGTTGCAGAGCAGGATCGCGGTCGCCCCGTCCTCGAACGCGGCGCGGATGCCGTCGAGATCGAGCTCCCAGCCGGTCCCCGTGTCGCGCAGCGGCACCCGCAGCACCTCGGCGCCCGCCTCCGCGACCAGGTCGTAGAACGGCGGGTACACCGGGGTCGTGACGACGACCCTCTCCCCCGGTTGGGTGACGCAGCGCAGGAGTTCGACGATGCCCATGCTGACGTCGGCCGTCGTGCGCATCCGGGTGGGATCGGGCGACCACCCGTAGCGGCGCTGTGCGAAGGCGGCGAACGACTCGGCCAGCGGGTTGCGCGCGGCGACGTACCCGGTGTCTCCGGCGTCGACGGCGCGCTGCAGCGCGTTCTTCACGGCGGGCGCCAGAGGGAAGTCCGTCTCCGCGACGAACAGCGGCAGCACGTCGGCGGGGTACTCCCGCCACTTCTCGCTTGTGCGTTCCCGCAGCTCCGCTAGGGGCAAGGCCTTGACCTGCAGCATCCGTTCTCCCCGTCCCTCTGTCCGTGCCTTCCTGCCCATCATGGCAGCAGAACGGGGCGGCGCCATGCGGCGCCGCCCCGTTCCCGAGTCAGATGGCGAACCCGAGAGCCCGCATCATGTCGCGACCATCGTCGGTAATCCGCTCGGGACCCCACGGCGGCATCCACACCCAGTTGATGCGGAATCGGTCGACGACGTTGTCCAGAGCCTGCGCCGTCTGCTCCTCGAGCACATCGGTGAGCGGGCAGCCGGCGCTCGTCAGCGTCATGTGGATGACGAGAGCGTCGTTCTCGTCATCCCAGGCGAGGTCGTAGATGAGTCCGAGGTCGACGACGTTGATCCCGAGCTCCGGGTCCATGACGTCTTTGAGAGCCTCGGTGACCTCGTCATACTTCTCGTCCGTGAGGGTCGCGGTCATGCGATCAGCCTACGCCTCGATCGGAGCGGCAGGGTCGAGGAAGCGGTCGTAGCCCTCCTCCTCGAGACGGTCGGCCAGCTCGGGACCGCCCTCCTCGACGATCTTGCCTGCGACGACGACGTGCACGAAGTCGGGACGGATGTAGCGGAGGATGCGCGTGTAGTGCGTGATGAGCAGCAC
>JAGIAK010000182.1 GCA_017744855.1 Microbacterium sp. | reverse complement strand
CGATTCCGAGCTGCCGGGCCGGTACGGCCTGTTCACAACCGGCACCTACGGTTACGTGAAGCTCGGCGCCGTGCTCAGCGCCGATGCGACGACCGTGCGTCGCAAGCTCCTCACCCAGATCGAGCCGGGAGCACGGGTCGACCGGGAGGCGACGTTCAGCGGCTGGTACTACTCGTCGCCGGGCGAGCTGCACCTGCGCTGGGAGAACGTGCTCATCGGCTCTCCTGCCGGCCCCTGCCCCGCCTGGTTCTTCCCCGGCTCGTCGTCGACCTGGGTGATCCAGGTGCACGGCCGCGGTGCGATGCGCGCCGAGTGCCTGCGCGCCGTCCCCGCGCTGCACGCTGCAGGGCTCCCCAACCTCGTCGTCTCGTACCGCAACGACGGCGAGGCGCCTCGGAGCCGCGCGGGCGCCTACGCTCTCGGCGCGTCGGAATGGCGAGACGTCGACGCGGCGATCGCCTATGCGCTGCGGCACGGCGCCGAGCGTGTGATCCTCATGGGCTGGTCGATGGGCGGTGCCGTCTCGCTGCAGGCGGCAGTGAACTCGGGCAACCGCCACCGCATCGCCGGCCTCATCCTCGAGTCGCCGGTCGTCGACTGGCGCACCGTGCTCCGGTATCAGGCCGCGCAGTCGCGGGTGCGGGCTCCGCTGCCCGATCTCGCCATGGGCGCGCTGGAGGTGCCGTTCACCGCACGGCTGAGCGGCGCGGACGAGGCGATCTCGTTCGACCGGCTCGACATGGTGGCCAGGGCCGCCGAGCTCGACGTGCCCATCCTCATCCTGCACAGCGACGACGACGGGTTCGTGCCGGCCGATGCTTCGCACGCCCTGCGCGAGGCGCGGCCCGACCTCGTGACCATGCCGAGGTTCACGGTGGCACGCCACACCAAGCTGTGGAACTACGACCAGGACGCCTGGACGGGCGCGATCACGGACTGGGTGTCCGCTCAGGGGTTCAGCGCTTCTGCCTGACCTGGTTCTTCGCGCGCATCAGCATCCCCGTCATGCCGCTGATCCGCAGCGGCGACACGAGCGCGGTGAGGCCGATCGACTGAGGGTAGTCGTCGGGGATCGCGAGCACCTCGTCGGCGGTCAGGCCGCTGATGCCCTGGACGAGGATGCTGGCGAAGCCGCGGGTCGTCGGAGCCTCTGGTGGAGCGGTCGCGTGCATCGTGACCACGTCGTCGTGCACCTCGACGTAGATGTACACGGGGGATTGGCACTCGGCCACCCGCTCGCACATCTCCGGGTGGTTCGCCACCTCCTCGGAGACGGCGGGGAGCTCGTCGGCGAACTCCAGCAGGAGCAGCAGCCGATCGGAGTCAGGGGTCTCCAGGAACGTGTCGCGGATCTCGGCGAGGGTGTCGGGGACGTTGCTGGTGCTCATCCCCGCCATCCTCCCACGGTCAGAGGGAGCCGGGCTCCGAACCGGTGACGATCGGGACGCGCACGGCGCTGCCCCACTCGGTCCAGGAGCCGTCGTAGTTGCGCACGTCGTCGAAGCCGAGCAGGTGCTTCAGCACGAACCAGGTGTGGCTCGACCGCTCGCCGATACGGCAGTAGGCGACCACCCGGTCGCCGTCGGCCAGCCCCGCGCCGTCGCGGTAGATCGCGTCCAGCTCGGCGCGCGTCTTGAACCCGCCGTCCTCGGCCACCGCCTTCGCCCACGGCACGCTCTGCGCGGTGGGGATGTGGCCGGCGCGCAGCGCGCCCTCCTCGGGGTACGCGGGCGCGCTCGTGCGCTCTCCGCTGTACTCCTCCGGAGAGCGCACGTCGATCAGCGGGTTGCCGAGGTGGGCGAGCACGTCTTCCTTGTAGGCCCGGATGACGGAGTCGTCGCGCTCGACGACGGGGTACTCGGTGGCCGGTCGTGCGGCGGGCTCGCGGGTGAGTTCTCGGCCCTCGGCGATCCAGCGGTCGCGGCCGCCGTCGAGAAGGCGGACGTCCTCGTGGCCGAAGAGCGAGAAGACCCACAGGGCGTATGCGGCCCACCAGTTGTTCTTGTCGCCGTAGATCACCACGGTGTCGTCGCGGGAGATGCCCTTGCGGCTGAGCAGCGCGGCGAAGCCCTCGCCGTCTACGTAGTCGCGCACGACGGGGTCGTTGAGCTCGGTGTGCCAGTCGACCTTCACCGCGCCGGGGATGTGGCCGGTCTCGTAGAGCAGCACGTCCTCGTCGGACTCCACCACCACGAGTCCCGGTTCGCCCAGGTGCGCGGCGAGCCACTCGGTGGTCACGAGGCGACCGGGCTCGGCGTACTCGGCGAACTTGGGCGAGGAGGAATCGAACTCGATGGCCACGGGGATCTCCAGAGGGTGGGGAGGCGATGAGGGGTGTGCCGACGGCGTAGTGTGGAGCCGTCCCTTCGACGATAGATCCCCGCTGCGCCCCCGGCACCGGATTCGTAAGACTTCGACACAGGAAAATCCGATGACTGACACAGCGAGCCGTCCCGGCGTCGTGCACCTCACCGAGCGCCAGCCCACCGTCACCGGTCCCGAGATGCTGGCCAGTCTCGTGCCCCCGCCGCAGTTCGACGGGGCGACGTTCGACAGCTACCGGGCGGATGCCGCGTACCCCTCGCAGGAGGAGGCGAAGGAGACCCTGATCCGCTTCGCCGGACGCGGTGCCCCCGTGAAGCGCGGCGGCCTGTTCAGCCGTGCGAAGAAGGAGCCCGAGATCAAGCCGGGCGTCTACCTCGACGGCGGCTTCGGCGTCGGCAAGACGCACCTCCTCGCGTCGATCTACCACGCCATGCCCGCCCGCCGGAAGTACTTCGGGTCGTTCATCGAGTACACGGCCCTCGTCGGCGCGCTCGGCTACAAGAACACGGTGGACCTGCTCAAGGGCGCCGACCTGCTCTGCATCGACGAGTTCGAGC
>JAGIAK010000181.1 GCA_017744855.1 Microbacterium sp. | reverse complement strand
GCCGAAGGGCGTGCGGATGCCTTTGAACGTGAACGGCGCGCCGATCGCGTTGAACACGCCGGCGCTGATCGGACCGAAGAAGACGTCGAGCTTGCCGGTCGACAGCAGCGGGAGCGCGTCAGGCGCCGAGACCTGCGAGCCCTGGAACGTGAGGCCGCGCGAGGTGAACGCATCGACCGAGTTGTCGGCGGCGAGCAGACCGGGGAGCGCCGCGGGGACCGCCGCCGACCAGGCGACCGAGATCGGCCGCGAGGGCGTGACCTCTCCGCCTGTGGTCGACGTGCCCTCCGGCGCCGGGCTTCCGCCCGGAGTCGACGAGCAGCCTGCGATGGACACGGCGAGCACGGCGGAGGCGAACGTCGCCGCGGCGACCCTCAGCCATGTTGATGTCTTCACTGACATCTCCTCCTCTTCGAGTTGTTTCTTGGTGTTGGGGTGGTGCGGATGGATCGGGCTACTTCTCGCCGCCCGAGCGCTGGTTGGCCCAGGGCACGAGCTTCGTGCCGATGAACTTGACGAGCAGCTGGAGCAGGTAGCCGAGGACGGCGACGGTGACGATGCCGACGTACATCGTGTTCGCGTCGAAGAGACCCCAGGCATGCCAGATCCGGTAGCCGATGCCGCCGTCCTGGGGGCTGCCGATGAGGTACTCGACCATGACGACGATGAGGACGGCCTGGCCGACCGAGATCCGGAGCGCGACGAACACCGCCGGCAGGATCGCGGGCAGCGTGACGTGCGCGAAGGCCCGCCAGCCCTTGACGCCGAACGCCTCGGACGCCTCGAGGTATCCGCTCGGGATGGTGATGACGGCCTCGAGCGTCGAGATCCACGCGATGAAGAAGATGGCGAGCCCGACGAGGACGTAGCCCGGCGTCGCACCGACCCCGAAGATGAGGAGCAGCAGCGGCAGCAGGGCGATCTTCGGCACGGTGTAGAACGCGCTGAGCACCGGCTCGAACAGGTACCGGACGAACTTCAGCGCGCCCATGACGACGCCGATGACGACGCCGGCGACGAAGCCGAGCAGGCCCGCCGTGGCGATGGTGCTCAGCGTGCGCCCGACGTCGCGGAACCACTGCCCGCTGCCGATCATCTCGACGGCGGCCTCGACGATCCGGCTCGGGCCGGGGAAGAAGCGGCCGTCGATCCAGTCGAGCTGGTAGGCGATCTCCCAGAGCGCGAGCAGCACGACGGGCGTGAGCACGCCGAGCCAGATCTTCCTGGCGCGCATGCCCCGTGCATAGCGGGCGGGATCGGTCTCCGCCTTCGTCGGGACGATCCTCCACACCCGAGTCTGCGCCGGAACGGACTTCACGGGTTCCGGCGCGGTCGACGTCGCGGTCATTCAGGCCACCACCTTCTGCGAGACGGTCTCGTCGCCGACGTGCACCTCGTCGCGCAGCCGGAGCCAGAGCTCCTGCTCGAGCGCGGCGAACTCGGCCGAGCCGCGGATCTCCGCCTGGCGAGGGCGGCCGAACGGGATGTCGTAGTCCGCGATGATCCGGCCGGGCCGGCCGGACATGACGGCGACCCGGTCGCCGAGCAGGATCGCCTCGTCGAGGTTGTGCGTGATGAACAGCACGGTGCGGTGCATGTCCTGCCAGAGGTTGAGCAGCTCCTCCTGGAGCACGCGGCGCAGCTGGGCGTCGAGGGCGGCGAAGGGCTCGTCCATCAGCAGGATGTCGGACTCGACGACCATCGCGCGGGCGATCGCGACGCGCTGGCGCATGCCGCCGGAGAGCTGCGACGGGTAGTGGTCGGCGAACGCGGTGAGCCGGAGCTTGTCGAGCCAGAGCTTGACGCGGTCGTCGATCTCGGCCTTCGACAGCCCCTGAGAGAGCAGGCCGAAGCGCACGTTCCCCGCCACGGTCTTCCACGGATAGATGCTGTAGTCCTGGAACACGACGGCGGAGGGGCGGACGGCTTCCGCGCTCGTCACGACCTGGACGTCGCCGGAGCTCGGCCGCTGCAAGTCGGCGATGATGCGCAGCAGGGTCGACTTGCCGCAGCCCGACGGGCCCACGAGGCACACGAACTCGTTGTCCTTGATGTCGAGGTCGACGCTCTTCAGCGCCTCGACCTGCTTGCGGCCTGCGCCGTAGATCTTCCCGACGTTCTGAATCGAGATCCTGGCCGAGGCGTCAGTCATGGTGCTGCCAGACCTGATCGAGATAGCAGTGGAACATCCTCGTCCTCTGTCCTTGGTGTTTCGAACGACCCTATCACGAGTCGTATGGTTATCAATACATCCATATGACCAGGACGTCCTTATGACCGGGACTCCTGGGCATCCGGAATACGGGCGGCGAGTCTAGATGACGACCCTGCGCCCGCCAGCTTCGGGCGGGCCAGGACACATGCGGGTCCCTTCAATAGGTCATGTCATACGGTGTTGCGAACCACATGACGAGTAGATAGAGTCGCCGCGGGGTCGGCCTGCTCGCCCGCCCGCACACGAACGCCGCAGCACGCTTCAAAGGAGAAGAGAGAATGCACCATTTCCGCTGGCGACGCATCGTCGCCACGACCGCCGCCGTCGGCGCGGGCGCCCTCGTCCTCGCCGGCTGCGCCGGCGGCGGCACCGGGACTCCGTCCGGCGAGCCGACCGCCTCGGCCGCCCCGACCGCCGGGGGCGAGATCGTCGTCGGCGGCCTCACCACGGCCGCGCTCGACCCGGGCCAACTCGGCTATTCGAACCAGTCGCGGGCGTGGACGACGCCGATCCTCGGGAGCCTGTTCCTCCCGCCGCTCAAGGCCGGGGAGGACATCCGCCCCGGGGTGGCGCTCAGCTACGAGTACAACGACGACGCGACCGAGTTCACGATCCACCTCCGCGAAGACGCTAAGTACAACGACGGCACCCCGATCGACGCGGATTCGGTCGTCTGGAACCTCCAGCGCAACACCGCCAAGGGCCTGAGCAGCTCGCAGTACTTCCAGTACGTCGACAGCGTGACCGCGACCGACGACACGACGGTCGTCATCGAGTTCTCGCAGCCCTACGGTCTGCTGCCCGAGGCGCTCGCCTTCACGACCACGGGCTACCTCGCCTCGCCGACGGCGCTCAAGGAGAT
>JAGIAK010000180.1 GCA_017744855.1 Microbacterium sp. | reverse complement strand
CTGCTCAGCTCGCAGGACTTCGACGGCGACAACGCGCCGGTCGTCCGCGTCTCGGGCCTCAAGGCGCTCGAGGGCGACCCGAAGTGGACGCAGTCCGTCCTCGACCTCATGGAGGCCGTCGACGAGTCGATCCCGGACCCGGTCCGCGACAAGGACAAGCCGTTCCTCATGCCGATCGAGGACGTCTTCACCATCACCGGCCGCGGCACCGTCGTGACGGGTCGCGCCGAGCGCGGCACGCTCGCGATCAACTCCGAGGTCGAGATCGTCGGCATCCGCCCGACGCAGAAGACCACGGTCACCGGCATCGAGATGTTCCACAAGCAGCTCGACGAGGCCTGGGCCGGCGAGAACTGCGGTCTGCTCCTCCGCGGCACCAAGCGCGAGGACGTCGAGCGCGGCCAGGTCGTCGTGAAGCCGGGCTCGGTCACGCCGCACACCGTGTTCGAGGGCACCGCCTACATCCTCTCCAAGGAGGAGGGCGGCCGTCACAACCCCTTCTACACGAACTACCGTCCGCAGTTCTACTTCCGCACCACGGACGTCACCGGCGTCATCTCCCTGCCCGAGGGCAAGGAGATGGTCATGCCCGGCGACACCACGGACATGTCGGTCGAGCTCATCCAGCCCATCGCGATGGAGGACGGCCTCGGCTTCGCGATCCGCGAGGGCGGTCGCACCGTCGGCGCCGGCAAGGTGACGAAGATCATCAAGTAGGTTCGCTGAACTCACGAAGGGGTCGGGCCGCGAGGCCCGGCCCCTTCGTCGTTCCCGGGCGCACGGTGACACCGCCACGGGCGCGTGCTCGACGCGATCAGCAGACGTCGGCGATCGGGTGGTGGTACCAGTACAGCCATGGCGCCTCGCCGAGCGTCGGGTCGATCAGGAGCGCGATGGCGCCGCCGACGACGACGAGGGCGAACATGCCGGCGAGAACCCGGGATGCGAGCGATGCGTGGGCGCCGGGCGCGCGCATCGCGGCGATCAGCGGGCTCGCGCACATGCCCGCGGTGCCGGCGATGAGCGCAAGCAGTACAGGATAGGCGAGGTCGTACTCGAGCATCTGGGCGGCGGCGATTGCGCCGAGCCCGACGAGCGCGCCCCAGCGGGCGGGGTCCGCGCGCAGCTGTGGGGCGCCCGGGAACGGTCGGAGCGAGCGCACGCCGAGGACGATGAGTCCGGCGGTCAGCGCAAGCAGCGGCAGCAGCAGCGACAGCCCGCCCTCCGCCCAGGCGTAGAGCCATTCGTTGTGGGGGTGCCAGAAGAGACCGGTGCCCTCGGCGACGAGACAACGTTCGAACTCGATGAAGCGCAGTAGGCCGACTCCCGCCGCAGGGCTGGTGGCGCCCATCCGCAGCGCGGCGCCCCACATCTCCAGACGGGTGCGGAAGGAGTTGTCGTCGGTCGAGAGCCCGCGGTCGAGCGCCCGGATGGCGGTGGCCTGGTCGAACTGCTCGGCGGCCTCGGTGGGGAAGAACAACTCGCTGCGCATGAGCACCATCAGGCCGAAGGCGATCGCGGTCGTGAGCGCGATCCACGCGAGCGTCGGGATCAAGGCGCGGCCGCGATGCGCGAGGAACGTCAGAAGGAGCGCCGCTGCCAGCGCGCAGGCGGCGAGGCCGAGCCCGAAGCGCGAGCCGCTGAGCAGGATCGCGGCGCCTGCCGCGCCGGCCGACGCAGCGACGATGAGCAGCACCGCCGTGCGGACCGCCGACCGCGCACGGAGTGCGGAGACGCCGAGCGCCACGAGGCACAGACCCAGGGCCCACGGCACTAGTTCGAAGTCAGCGAGCTGGTTGTGCCAGCCGATCAGACCGTAGACACTGATCCGGATGTCGTGTCCGGCCAGCCACTGCTCCATGCTCCAGAGGAACTGAAGCACGCCTAGGAGCAGGATGGCGCCCGCCAGGACGACACGACGGGTCGGGGTGCGCGCCCAGCCGCTCACGCCGAGCAGGAGGGCACCGAAGTAGGCGAACTTGCCCATGCGGCCGATGCCGTGCGCGTCACCATGCGTGATGGCGACGATCGCCACGCCGACTGGCAGAGCCACCGCAAGCGTGAGAAGCCACCATGGGAATCGCCAGGGCTGAGCGACGACCAGCAGCGGGACCGCAGTGCCAAGCAGGATCAGCACCGGGCCGGTGCGCATGTCGTCGCCGAGCGCGGTCGCGTAGACCCCGCCCGCGAATGCGATCACGGCGGCGCCGTGCGTGAGCAGCAGCCGCGCGCGCGGCGTCAGCAGCGTGGTCGCCCCCATCCCCCCAGTATCGTGGGAGACCGACCGGATCGAGCGCCGGAGCGTTCACCCGAGAAGTCGGCCGGGCGCGACACGCCCGAGTTGCAGAGAATGCCGAAGCCTGGCAGAATCTTCTAGTTCAATACGCCGCCTGACCGCGTCCGGGATTTCCGGAACGTCGAGGGTGGCTCACTCCCAGGCAGTGCATAGCTCGTGAGTGGGGCCCGGTTCCGACCGGTTGCGCCCCAGACCGCAGCTAGGCCGCGGGGAGCGAATGCGCGGAACGGGCTGGAAGGCGCGGCACCGCGGTGGGCGCCGCGTTCGCGTGCGCGTCCGACCCTGACATCAGCACAGTGCGTTGCTTCAAGTGCGCGGGAGTCCGCGCGCGACCGGCAGTACGAAAGAGAAAGGCGAGAGCCATGGCGGGACAGAAGATCCGCATCCGGCTGAAGTCGTACGACCACGAGGTCATCGACTCCTCCGCCCGCAAGATCGTCGACACGGTGACCCGTGCCGGCGCGAGCGTGGTCGGCCCGGTGCCGCTCCCGACGGAGAAGAACGTGGTCGCGGTCATCCGCTCGCCCCACAAGTACAAGGACAGCCGCGAGCACTTCGAGATGCGCACCCACAAGCGGCTCATCGACATCATCGACCCCACGCCGAAGGCCGTCGACTCGCTCATGCGTCTCGACCTGCCCGCGGACGTGAACATCGAGATCAAGCTCTGATCGCTGGGAAGGGACTGATCTTTCATGGCTACCCAGCAGAACGCGCGCCCCGTCACGGCGCTGCTCGGCACCAAGCTCGGCATGACGCAGCTGTGGGACGAGGCCGGTCGCCTCGTGCCGGTCACGGTCATCGCCGTCGGCACCAACGTCGTGACGCAGGTCCGCTCCGCTGAGAGCGACGGCTACGCCGCGGTCCAGCTGGCCTACGGCCAGATCGACCCGCGCAAGGTCACCAAGCCGCTCAAGGGTCACTTCGAGAAGGCGGGGGTCACCCCCCGTCGGCACGTGGCCGAGATCCGTACGCCGAACGCCGCCGAGTTCACGCTCGGCCAGGAGCTCACCGCCGCCCTCTTCGAGGCCGGCCAGCTCGTCGACGTCGTCGGCACGAGCAAGGGCAAGGGC
>JAGIAK010000017.1 GCA_017744855.1 Microbacterium sp. | reverse complement strand
GAGACAGCACCCGAAGGACGCCGCACCCTGCGGGGTGAGGAAGCCGGCGACGGCGATCGTCGAGCCGAAGAGGAACAGCCAGAAGGCGAACGCGTTCAGACGTGGGAACGCCACGTCGGGAGCGCCGATCTGCAGCGGCAGGATCGCGTTCGCGAAGCCCGCGAACAGCGGCGTCGCGAACATGAGCAGCATGATCGTGCCGTGCATGGTGAACAGCTGGTTGTACTGCTCCTTGGTGGGGATGATCTGCATCCCCGGAGCGAACAGCTCGGCACGGATGACGAGCGCCATCACACCGCCGAGGAGGAAGAACAGCACAGAGGCGATCAGGTACATGTACCCGATGGTCTTGTGGTCGGTGGAGGTGATCCACTTGACGACGATGTTGCCCTTCTGCTCGACGCGCGAAGAGCTCATGAGAGAGGCCTGGCGCGGCGGCAGAGTCGTCGGGCGGGAGCGGTGGGCCTCGTCAGTGCGTGGTGCTTCTGTGGTCGACATGGCTTACTTCTCTCCTTCCTCAGATTCGTTCTTCCCGGTGGTGCCGGGATAGTTGGAGAGACGGTCGTAAGCGTCGGTGATGTCGCCCGTGTTGCCCTGTTCCTTGAGCGACTCGAGGTAGGCGGCGTACTCGTCCTGCGAGACGACCTTCACGTTGAAGAGCATCATCGAGTGGTACTCGCCGCAGAGCTCGGCGCACTTGCCCTGGTACTCGCCCTCACGGGTCGGGATGAAGGACCAGGAGTTGTCCCGCCCGATGAACATGTCCTTCTTGTAGAGGAAGTCGATGATCCAGAACGAGTGGATGACGTCACGGGACTGCAGGTTGATAGTGACCTTCTTGTCGACCGGGAGCACCAGCGTGGGCAGCTTCGACTGGTCGATATTGCCGTTGCCGCGGGCTGCGCCTGGATACCCATGGTCCAGACGGCGTCGGAGTTGTCCTCCTCCTCGCCGTCGTACTGGAAGTCCCACGCCCACTGCTTGGCGATCGCGGTGATCTCGACGTCGGGGTCGTCCCACTTGGTCTCGATCGCGGTCTGGTCACGCGCGGTGAAGAAGAACATGCCGAGCACGAGGATCAGCGGCACGATCGTGTAGAAGATCTCGATCGGCATGTTGTAGCGCATCTGCACGGGAAGGCCGGACTGGCCCTTGCGGCGGCGGTACGCGATCGCGGCCCAGGCCATGAGGCCCCACGTGATCACACCGACGGCGAGCAGGACGATCCAGGAGTTCACCCAGAGCGAGGCCACGCGGTCGGTCTGGTTGGTGGCGGCGGTGCCGTCCTCAACGAACCCCGGGAGGAAGCCGTGCAGCTCGGTGGGAGTACATCCCGCCAGGGCCACAGCTGCCGCGACTCCCACAGGGAGTGCGGCCCAACGAAGGCGGCGTTTCGAGGGCACGATGCACCTTTCAGATTGCGGACAGGGCACACCCAAGTCTAGGGCAACCTCACACCTGATTCATGCCAACCACGCAGGTTGCACACGTTCCCGCGATCAGTGGAAGCTGTCTCCGCAGGCGCAGCTGCCCGCCGCGTTGGGGTTGTCGATCGTGAAGCCCTGCTCGGAGATCGTGTCCTTGAAGTCGATCGACGCGCCATCGAGATACGGCACGCTCATGTTGTCGATGATGACCTCGACGCCGTCGAAGTCGACGGTCTCGTCGCCCTCGAGGAAACGCTCGTCGAAGTACAGCTGGTAGATCAGACCGGAGCATCCGCCGGGCTGCACGGCCACGCGCAGACGCAGGTCGTCGCGGCCCTCCTGCTCGAGGAGGTTCTTCACCTTGGTCGCCGCGGCGGCGGTGAGGCTCACGCCGTGCGCGCGGGTGGTGTCTGCGGTCAGGGTGGTGTCGCTCATGTCGCTCCTTGTGACGGGCCGTGCTCGCACGGCGGGTGCTTCGATTTTACCCGCAGGCGTCGCGGGGAGGGTCGGATCAGAGGGTGATGCCGTTCATGCGGGCGAGGATCAACGCCTCGGTCGCGACGGCGTGGCGGAACGTGTCGAGGTGCAGCGACTCGTTGGGGCTGTGCGCGCGCGAGTGCGGATCCTCCACACCCGTGACGAGGATCTGAGCTGCGGGGAACTCGCGCACCAGATCGGCGATGAACGGGATGGACCCGCCGACCCCCAGATCGACCGGGGGCACTCCGTAGCCGTCGCGCATCGCGTCGCGGGTGAGCGCGACGGCCCATCCGCTCGTGTCGACGAGGAAGCCGTTGCCCAGGTCGACGTCAGAGAACGTCAGCTCGGCGCCATAGGGAGCGTGCGCACGCAGATGCCGCTCGAGCGCGGCGTACGCCTCCTCCCCTGTCTGCCCCGGCGCGACCCTCGCGCTGATGACGACGGTGACCTCCGGCAGCAGGGTGTTGGACGCCGCGGCGACGCTCGTCGCATCGATGCCGATCACGGTGACCGATGGCTTGTTCCAGATGCGGCTGAGGATCGTGCCATCGCCGATCGGACTCGTGCCTGGAAGCAGCCCCGCCTCGTCGCGCAGAGTCGCCTCGGTGTACTCCGGGGTCTCGGCATCCCGTGATGTCATCCCGTCGACGGCGACGGAGCCGTCCTCGTGCCACAGCGTGGAGAGCAGTTTCACCGTCGCCATCATCGCGTCGGGAACGGCGCCGCCGAACATGCCCGAGTGGGAGGCGTGGTCGAGGGTGCGCACCTTCATCGTGAAGCGCGCGTTGCCGCGCAGCGACACCGTGAGCCCCGGGGTGACCGAGTCCCAGTTGCCGGAGTCGGCGACGACGATCGCATCGGCCCGGAGAGCATCCTTGTTGTCGGAGAGGAACTGCGCGAACGAGCGCGAGCCGTATTCCTCCTCCCCTTCGATGAACATCGCCACGCCCAGCTCCAGGTCGTCGCCGATCACCTCGGACACCGCGCGGAGGGCGGCGATGTGCGCCATGATGCCCGCCTTGTCGTCGGCGGCGCCGCGGCCGTAGAGCCGCCCGTCGCGAACGGTCGGCTCGAACGGCGGCGTCTCCCACAGGGCATCGTCACCAGGGGGCTGCACGTCGTGGTGCGCGTAGAGGAGGATCGTCGGCTTCCCGTTCTTCGCCTTCCTGGTGGCGAGCACGGCCGGCTGCCCGGTCTCGTCGGTGCCGGGGATCGCCGCCCGCAGCACCCGCACCTCGTCGAAGACGCCGGTGGCCGAGGCGAGGGCGGAGACGGCGGCCGCGCTGCGTTCCAGCTGCGTCTGGTCGAAGGCGGGCCACGCCATGCCGGGGATGCGCACCAGGTCGCCGAGATCGCCGAGGGCCGCCGGGATGCCGGTCGACACGGCCTCGAGGACCGCGGAGTCGTGCGCGCCGGCCTGGCCGGATTCGTCGGGAAGTGCAGGAGAGGTCATGCGAGTAATCTTAAGGCGAACCACCCTGAACGAACCGAGGAACCTCGTGCCCAAGACCCCTGCCACCCCTTCGACGAACGACGACGCCCCCGAGACGCCTGCCGTCGGCAAGGGACGCGCAACGCCGAGCCGTGCGGAGCAGGAGGCCGCTCGCCGCCGTCCGCTCGTCGCCAACACCAAGGAGGCGCGTGCTGCCGCGAGGGCCGAGCTCAACGAGCGCCGCAACCGCGCGCAGGCCGGGCTCGCCGCCGGCGAGGAGAAGTACCTCCCCGCCCGCGACAGGGGCCCGCAGCGCCGGTGGGTGCGCGACTACGTGGATGCCGGCTGGCACCCCGCCGAGTTCGTGATGGGCGTGATGGTGCTCGTGATCGTCGCCTCGCTGATGCCGCCGAACCTCGCCATCGGCGGCTTCGCGATCGCCTACTGGGCCTATCTCGTGATGATGGGCTACCTCGTCCTCTCGATCGGCGGCATGATCCTGCTCGGCTTCCGCGTCAAGCGCAAGGTCGCCGAGAAGTTCGGCAAGGAGCGCCGCGAGCGCGGTCTCGGCTGGTACGCGGCGATGCGGGCCCTGCAGATGCGCTTCATGCGGCTGCCCAAGCCGCAGGTGCGTCGCGGCGACTACCCCGCCTGACCTGGATGTGAAGAAGCCCCGTGCTCGTCGAGCACGGGGCTTCTTCGTCCGCTCAGCGACTCAGCGACGCCGCAGGCCGCGGTTGATCTCGCGACCCCAGAACGGTCCACGGTAGAGGAAGGCCGTGTACCCCTGCACGAGCGTGGCCCCGGCCTCGAGGCGCTCCTGCACGTCGGACGGGGTCTCCACGCCGCCGACGGCGATCACGCAGAACTCCTCGGGGACGACGGTGCGCACGAGGCGCAGCACCTGGAGCGACCGCTCCTTGAGCGGTGCGCCGGAGAGACCGCCGGCTCCCGCCGCCTCCACGGTGGCGACATCGGTGAGCAGACCATCGCGGGAGATCGTCGTGTTGTGCGCGATGATGCCCGCGAGTCCCTCGTCGACCGCCATCCGCGCGATCGCTGTGATCTCCTCGTCGGGGAGGTCGGGGGCGATCTTCACCAGCAGCGGCGTCGATCCGGAGGCGTCCTTGACCGCACGCAGCAGCGGGGCGAGGGTCTCGACGGCCTGCAGACCGCGAAGGCCGGGGGTGTTCGGCGACGAGACGTTCACGGCGAGGTAGTCGGCGAGCGGAGCCAGCCGGGTGGCGGACGCGACATAGTCGGCCGTCGCGTCGTCGACGTCGACGACACGGCTCTTGCCGATGTTGACGCCGATGACGGTGTCGGGCGCGCCGCGTCGCAGTCGGGCGAGACGCCGTGCGGCAGCATCCGCTCCCCTGTTGTTGAAGCCCATGCGGTTGATCACCGCCCGGTCGGCGACGAGGCGGAACAGCCGGGGCTTGGGGTTCCCGTCCTGCGGGATCGCCGTGACGGTGCCGACCTCGACGTGACCGAAGCCGAGCGCCGCGAGACCGCGCACGCCCACGGCGTTCTTGTCGAAACCGGCGGCGATGCCGAACGGCGACGGGAAGGTCAGTCCGAGGGCGTCGACCCGCAGCGACGGATCGGGACGGGTGAGCGCACGGGTCGCCCAGGAGAAGGGCGGAACGCCGAGCACGCGGATCACCGCCATGCCGGCGTGGTGGGCGAACTCGGGGTCGAAGCGCGACAGGACGGCGCGGAAGAGCAGCGGATACATCACTGCCAGAGTACCGGTCGCGCCTGTGGGGCTACTCCGGACGGGACGCGCGGTCGAGGTGGTCGGCCCGAAGGTCGCCGATCGCGCTCTCGAAGTCCTCGAGCGAGTCGAACGCCTGGTACACGCTCGCGAACCGCAGGTAGGCGACCTCGTCGAGTTCGCGGAGCGGTCCGAGGATGGCGAGGCCGATCTCGTTCGTGTCGAGCTGCGAGACGCCGGTCTGTCGCACGGCCTCCTCCACGCGCTGAGCGAGGATCGCCAGGTCGGCCTCTGTCACCGGCCGCCCCTGGCACGCCTTGCGCACCCCGGAGATGACCTTGTCACGACTGAACGGCTCCATCACGCCGGACCGCTTGATCACGTTGAGGCTCGCGGTCTCGGTCGTGGTGAAGCGGCCGCCGCACTCCGGACACTGGCGTCGCCGACGGATGGACAGACCGTCGTCGCTGGTGCGCGAGTCGATCACGCGCGAGTCGGAGTGGCGGCAGAAGGGGCAGTGCACCTGAAGATCCTACGCCGTGAAGCGGGCCTCGATCGCCTCGCCGTGCGCCGGGAGCACCTCGGTGTTCGCCAGGGCGACGACTCCCTCCCGCACGGCGGCGAGGGCGTCGCGGTCGTACGAGATCACCTGCTGCGGGCGCAGGAACGTGTAGGCGCCGAGACCCGGCGCGTAGCGCGCCTGTCCGCCGGTCGGCAGCACGTGGTTACTCCCAGCCATGTAGTCGCCGAGGCTCACCGGCGTCTGATCGCCGACGAACACCGCCCCGGCGCTGGTGAACGCGGATGCCGCCTCCTCCGCGTCGCTCAGGTGCAGCTCGAGGTGCTCCGGCGCGTAGGCGTTGCTGAAGGCGGTGGCCATCGCGCGATCGTCGACGAGGACGATCGCCGACTGCGGGCCGTCGAGTGCCACGCCGACACGCTCCGAGTGGCGGGTGCGCGCGGCCAGCTCCGTGACCGCCGCCGCGACGCGCTCCGCGAGCTCCGCCGAGTCGGTGACGAGCACGGCCGAGGCCTGCTCGTCGTGCTCGGCCTGGCTCACGAGATCGGCGGCGACGAGACGGGCGTCGGCCGCATCGTCGGCGACGACGAGGATCTCGGTGGCGCCGGCCTCGGAGTCCGTGCCGACCACCCCGGCGACCGCGCGCTTCGCCGACGCGACGTAGTTGTTGCCAGGGCCGGACACGACGTCGACGGGATCGAGGCCGATCGCGGGGACGCCGTGCGCGAAGGCGCCGATGGCGCCTGCCCCGCCCATCGCGTAGACCTCGGTCACGCCGAGCAGCGCAGCGGCCGCGAGGATGGTCGGGTGGATCCGCCCGCCCTGGTCCGCCTGCGGAGGCGACGCGAGGGCGATCTGCTGGACACCGGCGACCTGAGCGGGCACCACGTTCATGATGACGCTCGACGGGTACACCGCCTTGCCTCCGGGGATGTAGACGCCGACCCTGTGCACGGGCTGCCAGCGCTGCGTGATGCGGGCGCCGGGACCGATCTCGGTGATCTGCGGCGCCGGCACCTGAGCGGCCGAGGCGATGCGCACGCGGCGGATCGCCTCTTCGAGCGCGTCGCGGACCTCGTCGGAGAGCTGCTCCAGCGCCTCGGCGATGTGCGTCGCAGGCACGCGGAGCTCGTGACCGGAGACCCGGTCGAACTGCTCGGCCTGCTCGCGCAGAGCCGCGTCGCCGCGATCGCGGACGTCGTCCACGATGCGCGCGGCGGTGTCCAGCGCCTCCGCGCGCGCCTGGGTGGCGCGCGGGACGGCGGCGAGCATGTCTGCCGGCGAGAGCTCGCGCCCCCGCAGATCGATGGTTCGCACTGTCAGCCCTTCGTGATGTCCGCGATGTCGTGCAGGTAGCCGATCCGCCCGTCGTCGTGGCGGACGACGAACGCGCCGCCACGGTCCTCGATGACCAGCGCCCAGGCGTTCGGTCCGATCCGGAAGATGACGTCACCCCGCTCGTCGTGCACGTCGCGATCCGTCGGCGCCAGGATCCAGAACGGCTGGGAGGTGTCGCCGTACGTCTGGTGTGCGCGGGTGGCGGTGTCGTCGGCAGGCCGAGACGCGGAGACGGGGGCGAGACCGGAATCCTTGTCGTCCCCGTGCTCGTCGTCATCGGCGTGGATGACGCCGTCGGAGTCCGCGATGGCCGGCGCGATCAGCTCCTCGATGCTGGCGGTGTCGGAGACGATCTCCTCGCCGCGGGATCGTCGCGAATAGGACGGCACGTACTCCTCGTCGGACGTGGTCTCGGCCGTGCCGGTGCCTCCCCCGGATGCGTGGGCGGCGAGAGGGACCTGGTCGGCGAGGTCGATGCGCGCGATCTCGTCGGTGGCCTGCTCACCGGAGAGTTCGACGTCGAGCCCGGACACGGGCGGCTGGACGACGGACGCCGAGGCGGCAGCGGCGGGCTCGGACGACGCGGCGCCGGCCGGCGAGCCGGCGGAGACGGCGCCGGCGGCGAGAGGCGCATCGAACGACGGCGCGGTGGATGCGGGAGCGGCGGCCTCCGCGGGAACGACGACCGAGGGAGCGGCAGCATCCGGTGCGGCGTCCGCAGGGGCAGCGCTGTCGGTCGCGAGGGGCACGGCCGCGGGCTCGGGGCGGGGCCGCGCGATCACCGGACGCACGGGGTTCGCGTTGCGGTGCGCGAGAGTGACGAGGCGGCCGTGGAAGTCTTCCTTGAGACCCGGCACGAGCGGGGCGAAGACCGTGAGCACGACCAGGGCGAGCGACAGCACGAGCTCGACCCACGGCACCCAGACCACGGCATCCAGACCAGCGGCAAGCGAGACGGTGATGTACGACCAGAGCTGCTGCGCCCACCAGACCGCAGCGACCGCGGCGGCGACGGATGCGAACTGGTCGATTCCGAGGGAGCCGACCCGACGGATGCCGTCGGGAGAGAACCGACGCAGCACGATGAGGAACACCGCCACCGTCGGTACGCCGACGGGCAGCAGCCAGGAGATCCCCTGAGACCAGATCGTCGACGTCCAGCCGAGCGGGAAGAAGGAGACGACGAACATCAACAGCCAGGCGCCGACGATGAGCAGCTCGCGCAGGGTGAAGCCGAGGATGCCGTACTCGGGCGTGACCTCGTCGTCGTACAGCACACCGTCGTCGTCGAAAGTCTCGTCGTCGATGGTCGCGTCGTCTACCGCCGAGTCGACGATCTCGTCGTCATCGGCGCCGGTGTGACGGAGAGGGTGATCCGTGCTCATGGGAGAGTCCTTTCGCCGGGGTGCGGCGGTTCTGGGGTCCGGGTCGCACCCAACGCGACCCGATACTACCCGGTGTGCCGGAGAGCACGCTCAGGTTCGGACGGGCATGACGCCGCGTGACCCCGCGCGATCCACGGCCCCGCTCACCCCAGGCAGGAGGGGCCGAGCAGGGACTTCAGATCGCCGAACAGGTCGGCGGACACCTTGACCGGCATGGGCACCTCGAAGACCTTCGCGGTGCCTCCCCTATGCACGCGGAGCACGACCTCCGTCTCACCGTTGTGACGGCGGAGCACCTCGGCGAGGTCCATCATCACCCGCTCGGTGGCACGCTGCTCGGCGAGGACGAGCGCCAGCGGACCGGCGGCGTCGAACGAGCCGATGTCAGGGGCGAACGCCGACTGCGCATGGAGGTTCAAGCCGTCGTCGCGGCGGGAGACGCGCCCGCGCACGGCGAGGATCGAGTCCTGTTGCAGGATGTGCTGGAACTCCGTGTAGGTCTTGCCCATGAACATCACGGTGACCTCGCCGTTGAAATCCTCGACGGTGATCATGCCGTACGGGTTGCCGCTGGCCTTCGCCACGCGATGCTGCACGCTGGTCACGAGCCCTGCCACGGTGACCTGATCGCCGTCCTGGAGGTCTTCCGAGTTGTTGAGGTCGTGGATGGAGATCGACGCGTGCTTGGCGAGCGGCACCTCGAGACCGGCCAGCGGGTGATCGGACACGTAGAGCCCGAGCATCTCGCGCTCGAATGCCAGCTTGTCCTTCTTGACCCATTCGGGGCGCGCGGGGACCTTGGCCGGCGCAGCCTCCTCCATGCCGTCGTAGAGGCTGTCGAAGTCGAAGCCGATGGCACCCTGCGCCTCGTTCCGCTTGCGGTCGACCGCCGCCTCGACGGCATCCTCGTGCACCTCCAGAAGCGCACGACGCGTATCACCCATGGAGTCGAACGCCCCGGCCTTGATCAGGGACTCAACGGTGCGCTTGTTCGCGACGTGCAGAGGCACCTTGTCGAGGAAATGATGGAACGAGGTGAAGCGCTCGTCCTTGCGTGCCTGCACGATGCCGTCGACCACGTTGCTGCCGACGTTGCGCACGGCGCCGAGACCGAAGCGGATGTCGTCGCCGACGGCGGCGAAGAAGTTGATCGACTCGGAGACGTCTGGCGGGAGCACCTTGATGCCCATGCGACGGCACTCGTTGAGGTACAGCGCCATCTTGTCTTTCGAGTCGCCGACGCTGGTGAGCAGTGCGGCCATGTACTCGGCGGGATAGTGCGCCTTGAGGTAGGCGGTCCAATAGGACACGACGCCGTACGCCGCGGAATGCGCTTTGTTGAAGGCGTAGTCCGAGAACGGGAGCAGGATCTCCCAGAGCGCGTTGACCGCGCCATCCGAGTAGCCGTTGGCGTGCATTCCCGCCTGGAAGCCCTCGAACTGCTTGTCCAGCTCGGACTTCTTCTTCTTGCCCATCGCTCGCCGGAGGATGTCTGCCTGACCGAGAGAGAAGCCCGCCACTCGCTGGGCGATGGCCATGACCTGCTCCTGATAGATGATCAGACCGTAGGACTCCTCCAGGATGTCTGCGAGCGACTCGGTGAACTCCGGGTGGATCGGCGTGATCGGCTGCTGCCCGTTCTTGCGAAGCGCATAGTTCGTGTGCGAGTTCGCGCCCATCGGACCGGGGCGGTACAGGGCGATGAGAGCCGAGATGTCGCCGAAGTTGTCGGGCTTCATCAACCGCATGAGCGCGCGCATCGGCCCGCCGTCGAGCTGGAACACTCCCAGCGAGTCCCCTCGGGCGAGCAGGTCGTAGGCGGCCTGATCGTCGAGCGCGAGGTGCTCGAGGTCGAGCTCCTCTCCCCTGTTCGTGCGGATGTTGTCGAGGGCGTCGGAGATGATCGTGAGGTTGCGCAGCCCCAGGAAGTCCATCTTGATGAGGCCGAGGGTCTCGCACGACGGATAGTCGAACTGCGTGACGATCTGGCCGTCCTGCTCTCGACGCATGATCGGGATGATGTCGAGCAGCGGTTCGGACGACATGATCACGCCGGCAGCGTGCACACCCCACTGCCGCTTCAGCCCCTCGAGACCGAGGGCTCGGTCGAACACCGTCTTGGCCTCGGGATCGGTCTCGATCAGCGCGCGGAACTCGCTAGCCTCCTTGTACCGGGGGTGCGCCGAGTCGAACATGCCGTCGAGGGGCATGTCCTTGCCCATAACGGGCGGCGGCATCGCCTTGGTGAGCCGCTCTCCCATGCTGAACGGGAAGCCCAGCACACGACCGGCATCCTTGAGCGCCTGCTTGGACTTGATGGTGCCGTAGGTGACGATCTGCGCCACGCGCTCGGAGCCGTACTTCTCGGTGACGTAGTCGATCACCTCGGAGCGGCGACGGTCATCGAAGTCGACGTCGAAGTCGGGCATCGAGACGCGATCGGGGTTGAGGAACCGCTCGAAGATGAGGCCGTGCTCGAGGGGGTCGAGGTCGGTGATCTTCATGGCGTACGCGACCATCGATCCGGCACCGGACCCACGGCCGGGCCCGACGCGGATGCCGTTGTCCTTGGCCCAGTTGATGAAGTCGGCGACCACGAGGAAGTAGCCGGGGAAGCCCATCTGCAGGATGATGCCGGTCTCGTACTCGGCCTGCTTGCGCACCTTGTCGGGGATCCCGCCGGGATACCGGTAGTGCAGGCCGTTCTCGACCTCCTTGATGAGCCAGCTGTCTTCGGTCTCGCCGTCCGGCACCGGGAAGCGCGGCATGAAGTTGGCCGAGGTGTTGAACTCGACCTCGCAACGCTCGGCGATCAGCAGGGTGTTGTCGCAGGCCTCAGGGTGGTCCCGGAACATCTGACGCATCTCGGCCGCGGTCTTGATGTAGTAGCCGTCGCCGTCGAACTTGAAGCGGTTCGGGTCGTCGAGAGTGGAGCCGGACTGCACGCACAGCAGCGCCGCGTGCGCGTCGGCCTCGTGCTGGTGCGTGTAGTGCGAGTCATTGGTCGCGACGAGCGGGATGTTGAGATCCTTCGCCAGCCGCAGGAGATCGGTCATCACCCGGCGCTCGATCGAGAGGCCGTGGTCCATGATCTCCGCGAAGTAGTTCTCCTTGCCGAAGATGTCCTGGAACTCCGCCGCCGCCGCACGCGCCGCGTCGTACTGCCCGAGTCGAAGCCGGGTCTGCACCTCGCCGGACGGGCATCCGGTCGTGGCGATGAGACCCTTGCCGTAGGTCTGCAGCAGCTCGCGGTCCATGCGTGGCTTGAAGTAGTAGCCCTCCATGCTGGAGCGCGAACTCAGCCGGAACAGGTTGTGCATGCCCTCCGTGCTCTGGCTCCACATCGTCATGTGGGTGTAGGCGCCCGAACCCGAGACGTCGTCGCTCTTCTGGTCAGGCGATCCCCATTGCACGCGCGACTTGTCGCTGCGGTGCGTTCCGGGCGTGACGTACGCCTCCAGCCCGATGATGGGCTTGACGCCGGCGGCCTGCGCCGCGCGGTAGAACTCGAACGCCGCGAAGGTGTTGCCGTGGTCGGTCACGGCGATGGCCGGCATGCCGTACTCGGCGGCCGCCTGGGTCATCGCGCCGATCTTCGCCGCGCCGTCCAGCATCGAGTATTCGCTGTGCACGTGCAGGTGGACGAAGGAGTCGGATGCCATGCTTCGAGTCTACGATCGGCATCCGACATCGAGCGCCGAACGGGTCCGGGCATCGATGATCGATGCCCGGACCCGCCGCCCCTCCGGGTTCTACGGCAGGGCGTCCACGATGGACACCTCGTAGGTCCAGTGGATGTCGGGCACGCTCGTCGGGACCATGTCGCCCGTCGCGCCCTCCGTCCGCCCCCACCGGATGCTGTACTCCGTCGTCCAGCCCGTGGCCGCATCGACGGATATCGTGACGGTGTGCGGAAGTCCGGACTGACCGTACTGCACCCGATAGGTCGTGATGCCACCCGAGACAGACACCACCTCGGTCTCCTCCAGCAGCTTCAGAGCATCCAAGAACGTCGCACGGGTCTGCGCCGGTGCGATGTTCGAACGCACGACGCCGAGCACGGCGTCCACCACGTAGTCCCGTACGCCGTCTGCCACACGCCCGCTCGCCACCGCGCGGTCGTCGAGATATCCGAGGAGCTCATGCGCGTCCGCCGGATACTCGGCGTAGGACTCGAGTCCGCCGAACGGCACCCCGCCTTCACCGGGGATTCCCCCGAGCGACGGCTTCAGCGGTGACTCCGGTCCGATCGGAAGCAGGGAATCCCATGCCGCGCCGTCTCCACCGGGATACAGCGCGACGCGCTCGTTCATCGGCCCATGACTCGAGTACCACTCGCCGGCTCGATCCGCTGGCATGTACAGACCAGACACGGAATGAATGAGCACGGCGGAGAGGGGCGCCGGCGCACCGTGCCTCCGGAAGGACCATTGATACACCTCGTCGTCCGGCCCCCGATAGATCAGCACCTCTTCGTTCGTCGTGATCCGAAGATACTGGCCGGCCTGCGGGGTGGTGCCGGCGAAAGGCTCGGCGATTCCTGCACCGCTGGTCGGCCCCGGATCCGGTGCGATCGTCGCCCCGGGCTGACGCGGGCCCGACGTCGCCGTCGGTACCGCCTCGACGTGCGGTGCGGGTGCCGTCAGCTGATTCACCACCACGACGGTGGCGCTCACGGCCGCTACCCCGGCGACGGCGCCTGCGACGATCAGCATCGGTCGGCGGTTCCGCTTCATACGCGAGACGGCGTGGGCGGCATCGATCCCCGCAATGAGCCGAGACCGAGCACCCCCGATCTGCTTCTCGGTGAGCGTGTCCTCCGCATTCACCTCACGCACTCGCTCCCATACGTCCATCGGTCTCTCCTTCCTTCTCTTTCACAGTGCGGAAACGGCGTGCAGTCCGTTCGGGATCAAGGCGAGCACGGATACGGTTCATCCGCGACCGGACGGTCCCGACCGGCACGCCCAGCGCGGCAGCCACCTCTTCGTAGGTGAGGTCGCCCCACGCATAGAGCAGCAGGGTGTCCCTGTCCTTCGCCGACAGCGAGGCGATCTGGGGTGCGATGCTCCGCGCGGACTTCTGGGCATCGAGGCGGAGGTTCGCCGCATCTATGCCGTCCGGAGACGTGTGCTCGCCCCTCACCGCCGACTCGGACGCCGATCGGAGATGTCTCGCCTCTTTCGCCCGATGCTTCCGGACCAATCGGGAGGCGATCCCATACAACCAGGGAAGCGCCGACTCCCAGGAGGTATCGAAGGAGCTCCTTTTGGCGAAGGCGACCAAAAAGGTCTCGCTGAGGATGTCCTCGCCGACGTGCGGGCCGAGCCGTCGAGCGGCGTAGCCGCCCAACGCCCCGGCATGTCTATCGAACAGTTCGGCGAAAGCTCGGGGCTCCCCGAGCGACCGCTGAATGATCTCGCTGTCTGTGCTCACACTATGTATTGCCCGAGAAGAGGAACTCGGTTCGAAACTCCTTCACGGAGCGGAGTCAACGACGCTGATCGAGTTGCTCAGACGAAAGTTGGGAACATCGTCGGGGACGACCGCACTGCCCGAACCGAACGTCCGGGTACTGCCCACCAGCATCCCTGTCGTGCTGTCGATCGACACGGTCTCGACCCATCCGCCGACGTCGTATCGGAAAGCGATCGTCACGAGAGTGCCGTCCACCGAGACGATGTCGGCCCCGCCCATGCCGTCGAGGGCGAGGAAGAGTGCCGCGCGGAGATCGGCCGGTGCCGCGTTGAGCTCGAGAACCTCGACGATTGACATCACCACAGACAGATCCTCGGTCCCCGGCTCAGCCTTCTGATTGTGTGCGCGGAACCACTCGATGAGCTGCGACGGGTCGCGCGGCATCTGCGCGTAGTACGCGTCGGAGCCGTCGAGCGGTTCCGTGGAGCCGGGATATCTGTCGCCGATCCCGTCGATAGAACGCAGCACGATCCGATCCGTCAGCAGCTCCTGGGACCACTGAGCGGCGTGCGCTTGGGCGTCGGCGCCGTAGAGCGCAGTCACCGGACGTTCTGGTTCGAAGACACGCACCCATTCCCCTGAGCGATCAGCCGGGATGTAGGTGACGTAGCTGCCGCTCGCCACCCATGCCGCAGTGGCATTCGAACGTGTCGCATCAAACGGTGTGAACCCCGACCCGTCCGCGTAGAGAACCAGTTGTTCGGTCGAGTGCTGCACCCGCAGATACTGCCCCGGCCCTGCGACCGGTCCCCCCACAGTCGTCGCAGCGTAGGAGGCGCCGTGGAGCACCGCCGAAGCCGTCAACGGCTCGGGGGTCGGGGTCAGCGTCGGTCGAGGTATCGCCGTAGATCCCGGCTCACGCGTCGGAACCGCCTCGATGGTCGGTGCCGGCGTCACGAGATGACCAACCATGAGAACCCCCACCGTGACCGCAGCCGCGCCGGCGAGACCCGCCGCGATGATCCATCCTCTTCTCCCCTTCGGCGCCCGCACCTTTCGCCCGGACCGAATCTCGTGAAGGAGTGCTTGGCGAGCGGAAGTGATGTTCTCGTCCTCTCCCTCGACGGCCGGCCTGATTTCCTGAACCTTGTCACACGCGTCCAACGGTCTGTCCCTTCTGCTGGGCCTTCTCGAATTCCTGCATCCGCCGCTGCGGATCAAGGCGCCTGCGCACGCGGTTCAGCCGCGATCGCACGGTGCCGACGGGAACGCCGAGCGCCGCCGCGATCTCTTCGTAGCTCAGTCCTTGCCAGGCGTAGAGCAAGAGCGTCTCCCTGTCCTTCGGTGCGAGTGCTGCTATCCGCCCCTTCAGGGTCGCGACCTCGCGTTCAGCGTCGACCCTGCTCATCGCCTCGTCGAGTCCGCCCAGAGAGGAGTGGTCCGCTCCAGGCGCCGATGCGACGAACGACCTCCAGTGCTTCGCCTCCACCGCGCGATGACGGCGGATGAGCCGCGACGCGATACCGAGCAGCCATGGCGATGCGGACTCCGCGGCGAGATCGAAGTCCGCACGCCGACGGAACGCGACGAGAAAGGTCTCGCTCAGGACGTCTTCCGCCGCGTGACGGCCGACTCGATACGTCGCGAACGCGTTGACGGCGCGGGCATGTCTGTCGAAGAGCTCGGCGAACGCTGCCGGCTGCGTGAGAGATCTCTGGATGATCTCGCTGTCTGTGCTCACACTGTCTATTGTCTGAGCGTCTCCGATGAGTTCACGGTTTCTTCAAATCGCGAGAGAATCACCGAAGGTCGAGGCGCATCAGCACCCTCGGGAAGCCGTCGAGCACGGAACCCGTATCTGCCATCTTCTGGAATCCGGCCGACTCGAACAGCGCGCGCGTGCCCGCGTAGGCCATGGTCAGATTCACCTTCTCCCCCGCGTTGTCCACCGGATACCCCTCGATCGCTGGTGCTCCGCGCTCCCGTGCGTAGGACACTGCGCCCTCGATGAGGGCGTGCGAGACGCCCTGCTTGCGGTACCCGGGGCGCACCCGGAAGCACCACAGCGACCACACATCGAGATCGTCGACGTGCGGGATGAGACGGTTGCCCGCGAAGCTCGTGTCGCGCCTGGGGTGCAGCGCCGCCCATCCCACCGGCTCGTCGTCGAGGTAGGCGATCACGCCGGGCGGCGGGTCCTGGTGGCACAGCTCGCGCACTCTGTCGGCGCGCTCCTGCCCCTTCAACGACAGGTTCTCCTTGTTGCCGATGCGGTAGCTCAGGCAGAAGCACACGTTGGAGGTCGGCTTCTTCGGGCCGACCAGTGTCGCGACGTCGTCGAAGACGGTCGCGGGGCGCACGTCGAGGCTCATGCCACCAGTCTGCCGCCGACCACCGACACGCGCCGCTAGTCCTTCGCATCCACGATGCGCTGATCGGTGTTGGTGTACGTGATGGAGTCGGCGATCGTGCCGACGAGCCCCATGGTCACGTCGAGCAGACCAGGCTCGACGTCCGTGAGGGGCGGCGGCGTGTCGGTGCCGATGGTGAGAGGTGCTCCGCCCATCGACGATGCCGAGACCGATCCGATGTACACGGAGACATGACCGCGCAGCGACATCGTGTCGGCCTCGGTCACGAGCCCTGGCCCGCCCGCCGGACGGACCGTGAGCGAGAATCCGGAGATCGTGATCGAGTCGGCCGTGATCTTGAGCGCGCGCACACTCCCGCCGCCCACCGTCGGCACGCTCACGATCGAGATGCCGGAGAGGCCGGTGAACGAGAGCGACTTCGACCCCATGGACGCGGGCGTGCCGGTGAAGACCGGAGCGTCCGCGTCCACGGGGGCCGGCACGGGGGCGACCGGCTCCGGAGCCGTCGACGGGTCAGCGGGCGACACCGGGTCGATTGGGCTCGACGGATCGATGGGGAGCACGGGCGTCGTGGGGGTGCCCGGTGCGGTGGGGGTCGAGGGGGTCGGCGAGGGAGACGGGCTGGGGCAGTACAGGATCGGGATGCAGATGCCCGTGTCCCTGGCCGTCGGCGCGACTGCAGCGCCCAGGGTCAACGGAGTCACGGCCAGCACGAGGGCTGCCGCTGCGGCGAGGGCGGCGGGGCGGCGGATCACGCCGGAGTCACCTCGCCCGCGCCGTCGGTCTCGGCGGATGCGGGAGGCTCCGTCTCGACCGCCTTCGGTCCCATCCACGCGACCACGAGGATGCCGCCGATCGTCGAGAGCAGCATCCCGACCAGGAATCCGCCGAGGTTGACGCCGATGAGGGAGTAGATCGACACCACGAGCGCGATGATGCCGTAGAAGACATGGTGCGCCGGCATCGTGATCGCGAGGATACCGAGCACGAGCAGCATCACGGGGATCACCGTCGCCTGCAGCCCCTCGATGCCGAGCTGGACGTGCAGTCTCCCGATGTCGAGCTGACCGGAGAAGAACATCTCGACCCCTCCAAGCGCGACGAGCACGCCGCCGATGAAGGGCCGACGACGACGCCAGGCCCGGAAGCCGCCCGACGATCCGGTGACACTCTCGACCCGGTCCGCGGCCTCCTCCGACTCGGTCACGGCATCCGCTCCGTTCAGAAGCATCCCTGCGAGCCGTCCGTGAGCTCGAGCGTCATGCCGGTCAGGGTGAACACCGAGGCCTGCGTGCTCCACGCCGTCTGCTGGAGGTTCTTGATGGAGATCGTGTCGGAGTCCTGAGCGAAGTCGCCGGCGCTGCCCTTGGCGTCGGTCTTCACCGTCGAGGCGTCGACGCCGATGCGGATCGCCCCGAACGATGCGTCTCCCTTGAGTCCCGTCATGCCGATCTGCAGGTCGCTCGCCGTGGCGGGCTTGCCGCCGCCGCCCGCCTTGATGAGCACCCCGACCTTGCCGAGCGGGGTCTCGGTGATCACGGCCTGGCAGAGGTCGTCGAGGGTCGCGCTCTTGATGTTTGCGATGGCGACGGTGTGCTCGACGCCCTCCGAATCGGTCGCGACTCCGGCGTACTGGGAGAAGCCGGTCCCCTCGAGCGAGCTCGCGCCGATCTGGAACTGGCTGCCGGACACGGCGAACGAGACGGGCACGGCGCCCTGTGCGACCCCTCCGAGCAATGCGGCCGCGACGACCCCGACGGGGATGGCGACGAGGGTGATGCGGCCTGCGTGCGACGCGGTGATCCGGGACAGCTTCGGGAACTTCATCGATCCTCCTCCTCGCGCGGACGACGTCGACCGCGCGATATGTCGATACTAAGCCTAATTGACTCATAGTCAATACCTCTCGCGGATAGGCTTCTGCCATGCCCCCCGAGCCGCGATCCCGCCTCAGCCCCGCCGAACGGCGTGCACAGCTCGTCGCGATCGGGGTCCGATTCCTGGCTGAGCACCCACTCGACGAGCTGACCATAGACGAGCTCGCGCTGCGGGCCGGCGTCTCCAAGGCGCTGATCTTCCACTACTTCGAGAGCAGGCAGGGCGTGGAGCGCGCGATCGTCACGACCGCGCGCGACAGCCTGCTGCAGGCGACGGAGCCGGTCATCGAGCTCCCGCCGCGCGAACGCATCCACGACACGCTGCTGCGCATCGCCGGCTTCGTCCGCGAGCACAGCGGCACCTTCTCCTCGCTCATCCGCGGCGTGGCCAGCGGCGACGCCCCCGTGCGCGCCATCGTCGACGAGTCGCGCGAGCTGAACGCCCAGCGCCTGCGCGACGCCTTCACCGAGCTCGGCGTGCCTGACACCCCTGCGCTGCGCGTGGCGCTGCGCGCGTGGGTGTCCTTCACCGAGGAGACGCTGCTGGAGCTGATCGTCGACCGTCGCGTCGACGACGAGGCGGTCGTGGAGTTCCTCGAGCAGACGCTCGACGGGGTCGTCGACGCCGCGGGGCGCGCGCGCTTCTAGTCGACGTCGCCGCGCAGCACGTCGAGCGCGTGCCGGAAGTCGTCGGGATACGGCGACTCGAACTGCACCCACTCCCCCGTGCCCGGGTGGGAGAAGGCGAGCTGATGCGCGTGCAGCCACTGCCTGGTGAGACCGAGTCGCGCCGACAGCGTCGGGTCGGCGCCGTACAGCGGGTCGCCGACGCACGGATGCCGGTGCGCCGCCATGTGCACGCGGATCTGGTGCGTGCGGCCAGTCTCCAGATGGATCTCGAGGAGGGACGCGCCGGGGAACGCCTCGAGCGTCTCGTAGTGCGTCACCGACGGCTTGCCGTCCGGCACCACGGCGAACTTCCACGAGTGGTTCGGGTGACGGCCGATCGGCGCATCGATCGTGCCGGCGAGCGGATCCGGATGTCCCTGCACCACGGCGTGGTAGACCTTCTCGACCGTGCGCTCCTTGAAGGCGCGCTTGAGGGCGGTGTAGGCGGCCTCGGTCTTCGCCACGACCATCAGGCCGCTGGTGCCGACGTCGAGACGGTGCACGACTCCCTGGCGCTCCGGCGCACCGCTGGTCGCCACGCGGAAGCCGGCGGCAGCGAGGGCGCCGACGACGGTCGGTCCCTCCCATCCGAGAGAGGGGTGCGCCGCGACGCCTGTCGGCTTGTCTACCACGACGATGTCATCGTCGTCGTAGACGATCCCGAGCTCGGGAACCGCGATCGGGACGATCTTCGGCTCCTCCTTCGGCTGCCATTCGACATCGAGCCAGCCACCGCCGCGCAAACGGTCGGACTTGTCGAGAGTCACTCCGTCGAGCCGCACTCCTCCGGCCGATGCCACGTCGGCGGCGAAGGTACGCGAGAATCCGAGCATCTTCGCCAGCGCGGCGTCGACGCGCACGCCGTCCAGACCGTCGGGGACGGGGAGCGACCTCGACTCCACTCTCAGCGCTCCTCGGACGCCGGCTGCGAAGGCTCTGCGCCCTCATCTGCGACGACGTCGGCTGTCACAGCGCCGTCCGCGCCGGCGGCAGCGTCGTCCTCGGCGATCGCGGCGGCCTCGGCCTCCGCATCCGTCTCCACGGGGGCGTGATCGCGCTCACGCGTGCCGTCGAACCGCAGCCCGAACACCACGAGCAGCGCCACGGAGATCATGCCGGTGACGATGAAGATGTCGGCGACGTTGAAGATCGCGGGGATCATCCACGGCATCGAGATCATGTCGACAACGTGGCCCACCCCGAAGCCCGGCTCGCGGAACAGCCGGTCGCCGAGGTTGCCTAGCACGCCGCCGAGCAGCACGCCGAGCACGACGGCCCACAGCCGAGATCGCAGCCCGAAGGCCTTCCAGATGATCACGCAGGCCACGAGGGCGAGGGCGATGCTGAAGATCCACGTCACGCCGCTGCCCAGCGAGAACGCTGCACCCGAGTTGCGGATGTAGAACAGCTGGAGGAACTCGCCAAGGACCGGTACGGCCTCTTCCTTGGGCAGGTTCTCGACGGTGAGGTACTTCACAAACTGATCGGCGGCCAGCACGACGATCGCGAGAATCGCGACGATCGCACCGGCCGCCGACCGACGAAGGGGACGGCGTCCTGACAAGAGGGCGCCTTACAGACCGATCGCGGAGACCGGAGTGGAGTCCGTCGACGCCGACTTCTCGTCGAGGTCGCGGAGCTGACCCTCGATGTAGCCGCGCAGCTGCGAGCGGTAGTCGCGCTCGAAGTTGCGGAGCTCGGTGATACGGGCCTCGAGCGTGTTGCGCTCGCGCTCGAGACGGGCGGTCTCCTCGCGCTGCTTGGCCTCGGCCTCCGTGCGGATGCGATTGACCTCGTTCTCGGCGTCGGCGATGAGCTGGTTGCGCTTCGCCTCACCCTCGGCGACGTGCTCGTCGTGCAGACGCTGCGCGAGCTCGATGATGCCCGCCGTGGCCGTGGCGGAGCCGGACGGTGCGGCCTCGGCGGCGGGAGCGGGCTCCGCGGCGGCGGGAGCGGGCACCTCGGCGATCGGGGCGGCTGCGGCCGGAGCGGCGGCACCGGACTCGAAGGCGGCCAGCTTGGCCTTGAGCTCGACGTTCTCGTCGAGGGCCTTGCGCCACTCGATGACGATCTCGTCGAGGAAGTCGTCCACCTCGTCCGGGTCGAAGCCGTCCTTGAAGCGGACGTGCTGGAACTGCTTGGTGACGACGTCATCCGGGGTAAGTGCCATGGTGGCTCCTTCGATGAGTTCGGTTGCCAGTTTCGATGAATGGCGTGGTCGTGATGTGGCGCGAACCCGGGGCGCGCACCTGGGAGCCAAGCATAGCCCCCGCGTCTGTCAGCCGCGATGCCGCGACACCCAGGCGCCGCGAAGTCACAGGCCGCTCAGATGAAGAGCCGCACGATGTTCATGAGGATCAGGACGACCAGGACGGTCAGCGAGAAGCCGAAATCCAGGGAGATCGTCCCGAGGCGCAGCGGAGGTATGAGCCGCCGGAAGAACCGGACCGGCGGATCGGTGATCGTGTACACGAACTCGGCCGCGATCAGGCCTGCACCCTTGGGACGCCACTGCCTGTTGAACATCGGGATGTAGTCGAGGATCAGCCGTGCGAAGAGCACGATCAGGTACAGCAGCAGCGCCAGATTGACGATGCCCGCGATGACGGAGACTGCCCCCACGGGTTACGACTGGTCGAAGCCCGCAGACTCGGCGTCTGCGTGCGCGATCCCGCCGTGCCCCGACACCGCGATGTTCTCCGGCGACAGGAGGAAGACCTTCGAGGTGACGCGCTCGATCCGGCCGTAGAGGCCGAGGGAGAGTCCGCTCGCGAAGTCGATCAGACGTCGCGCGTCCGCATCGCTCATCTGCGACAGGTTGATGATGACCGGCACACCCTCGCGGAAGCTCTCGGCGATCAGCTGGGCATCCCGGTACTGCTTCGGATGCACGGTGAGGATCTCGTTCACTGCCCCTCCTGCGGGCTGACGCACGGCGACCGGGCGACGCAGCGGCGTCACCGGGGCGGGAGCCTGCTCCTCGCGCTCGCGATCGCGCTCCCTGTGGGAGCGGGCCGGAGCCGGCGTCTCTTCTTCGTAGACCTCTTCCTCGTCGGCGAGGCCGAGATACACCATGGTCTTCTTCAGCGGGTTACCCATTGTGTCCTCCGGTTCGAACGATTCGGGCTGGTCTTGTGACAGGTTAACCCCGGTCTGGCCGGGGTCCGGTGATTGCGGAACCGATCCGCAGGTGTGTCGCACCGGCGGCGATCGCCTCGACAAAGTCGCCGGTCATGCCGGCAGACATCCAGTCGGCCGACGGCTCGAGAGTGCGGATGGCGGAGGCGACGTCGTACAGTCGCGCGAACGCCGACGCGGGTTCCTCGTCGAGAGGGGCGACGGCCATCACTCCGCGCAGACGCAGGGACGACAGCCCCAGCACGTGCTCGGCCAGTGCAGCGGCGTCGACGGGAGCGACCCCGCCGCGACCGGGGTCGTCGGTGAGGTTGATCTGCACGAGCACATCGAGGATGCGGTCGTCCTCCGCCGCCCGATGCAGGGCGTCGGCCAGCCGGTCGCGATCGACCGAGTGCACAGCATCCGCGCTCCGCCTGATCGCCGCCGCCTTGTTCGTCTGCGCCTGGCCGATGAAGTGCCACCGCAGATCGTCGAGGTCGGCGAGCTCGGCGGTCTTCGCGCTCAGCTCCTGCTGGCGGTTCTCCCCCACCTCGCGTACGCCGATGGCGTGCAGATCGCGGACGAGGGACGCCGGATGGAACTTCGTCACGACGATGCGCGTGATCTCGCCCGCATCGCGCCCGGCCAGCCGCGCGGCGTCGGCGATCTTCTCGTCGATCGCCGACAGCCGTGCGGCCAGGTCGCTCACTTGAGGAATTCGGGGATGTCGATGTCGTCGTCGGCGAACGCCGGCTCGATGCTCGTCGCCACCCGCTGGACGGGCTCCGCCTCCGCGCTCTCGGGAGCTGCGGTCTCGGTCTCCTCGGACAGCGCCACCTCGGGCAGCGTCGTCGCCGCGGGGCGCGACACGACCATCGGGTCGAGACGCAGCGAGGGCTCGCCGCCGTCGAAGCCGGCCGCGATCACCGTGACGCGCACCTCGTCGCCGAGGGTGTCGTCGATGACCGTACCGAAGATGATGTTCGCCTCCGGGTGCGCGGCCTCCTTGACGAGGTCGGCGGCGTCGTGGATCTCGAAGATGCCGAGGTTCGAGCCACCCTGGATCGAGAGCAGCACGCCGTGCGCACCTTCGATCGACGCCTCGAGCAGCGGCGACTCGACCGCGAGCTCCGCAGCCTTGATCGCACGGTCGGCGCCGCGTGCGGAGCCGATGCCCATGAGCGCGGATCCCGCGCCCTGCATGACCGACTTGACGTCGGCGAAGTCGAGGTTGATGAGACCGGGCGTGGTGATGAGGTCGGTGATGCCCTGCACACCGGCGAGCAGCACCTGGTCGGCGGTCGCGAACGCCTCGATCATGGAGATGCCGCGGTCGCTGATCTCGAGGAGGCGGTCGTTCGGCACCACGATGAGGGTGTCGACCTCTTCCTTCAGTCGTGCGACGCCCTGCTCGGCCTGCGTCTGCCGGCGCTTGCCCTCGAAGCTGAACGGCTTGGTGACCACACCGATGGTCAGCGCGCCGATCGACTTCGCGATCTTCGCGACGACGGGCGCACCGCCCGTGCCCGTGCCGCCGCCCTCGCCCGCGGTGACGAAGACCATGTCGGCGCCGGTGAGCGCCTGCTCGATCTCCTCCGCGTGGTCCTCCGCGGCGCGACGACCCACCTCGGGGTCCGCTCCGGCGCCGAGGCCGCGGGTGAGCTCGCGGCCCACGTCGAGCTTGACGTCGGCGTCGCTCATCAGCAGCGCCTGTGCGTCGGTGTTGACGGCGATGAACTCGACTCCGCGGAGCCCGAGATCGATCATGCGGTTCACGGCGTTGACGCCGCCACCGCCGACGCCGACGACCTTGATCACGGCGAGGTAGTTCTGGTTCTGGCTCATTGCCGGCCTCCGAAGGATTCGAGCCTGTCGATGTGGAAGAGAATCCGGGAGTTTGAACCTTAAACCTCAACTAGAGGTGTAAAGTATTTCCTGGTATCGGTTTCTCTTGTTCGAAGGTAAGCGCCGCACGGTCGTGCGCGCGCAGCCACGCGGGCGTGTCGCCTCTTTGCCGACCCGATCCGTCAGCCGACGACCGCGACACGCACCGACGTCACGTCGATCGTGGTCGCTCCAGGGTGCGCGGCGATCGCCTCGGCGAGCACGATGCCCTTCTTCGCCGAGTCGTCCGAGCTGCCCCAGACGACCGTGAGACCGGAGTTCAGCGTGAGCGTGACGTCGTCGGCGGTGCTCGCCCGCACTCCGGTGAGCGCCGCACGGACATCGGCAGGCAGGGACCTGACCACCAGTCCTGCGCTCGTGAACGCCGACGACGACGTGCCGCCGGTGATGTCGAGCAGCGGCTGCCCCGCCGGCTGGTCGGTGGTGGTGGAGAGCACCACTCCGGCCGCGTCGACGAGGTTGTAGCCCGCATCGGAGCGGATCACGCCGACCGGCGTGCGCTCGACGATGCGGACCGTGAGGTCGTGCGGCGGCTTCGCCTCCAGCGCGTAGGTCTCGATGAGGGGGAAGGCCAGGAGCGCCGCCTTCACATCGCTCGTGCTGACGAGCGCGAGCGGCGTGCCGACCTGGCCGCTCAGCGCCGCCTCCACCGTGGCGGGGTCGAGCGTCGTCGCGCCGACGACCGTGATCTTCTCGACGGCGAACAGCGGGCTGTACGCGGCGATCACGCTGCCGCCGATGAGCAGCACGACGGCGCCGAGGGCGCTGAGCCAGACGATGCGGCGCCGACGCGAGCGCTGCGTGAAGCGGCGGATCTCCGCCCGCAGCGCCTTGCGACGCGCACGGGCCGCGCGCCAGACGTCCCTCGTCGAGGTGAGCTGCTCCTCCGGCTCGGTCGGGTCGGCGAGACTCCGCGCAGAAGACCGGTCGTCGATGTCGCTGATCACCGCGTCGGCGGCGCCGAGCTCACCGCCGGGCACGACCCCGAGGCGGTCGGCGGAACCGGCGCCGCGGCGCGACGACGCACGACGAGAGCCCGTCTTCTCGACGGCGCCCTCCCTGCCGGTCGGAAGCGGAGCGGGCCGGCGCATCGGTCAGTTCCCGGTCGTGCCGCGCAGCGACTCGAGCACCTGCGGGATGATCTGGTAGACGTTGCCGCAGCCGAGCGTGATGACGTAGTCGCCGTCGCGGGCGATGCTCGCCGTGTAGTCGGAGGCCTCCTGCCAGTCCGCCACGTAGTGCACGCGGCTCTGGTCGGCGAAGGCGTCACTCACGAGCTCGCCCGTCACACCGGGCACCGGGTCTTCCCTGGCGCCGTAGACGTCGAGCATGACCGTGTGGTCGGCGAGCTCCTCGAGGACGTCGGCGAACTCCTGGTACATGTGCTGCGTCCGCGAGTAGGTGTGCGGCTGCTGGATCGCGATCAGGCGCCCGTCGCCGACGATCGCGCGCATGGCCTCGAGCGCCGCACGCACCTCGGTCGGGTGGTGCGAGTAGTCGTCGTACACCGTGACGCCCCGCTCCACGCCGTGCTGCTCGAGACGGCGGACGGTGCCGGCGAAGCCCTCCAGCGCCCTGGCGGACTCGGCGAGCCCGTAGCCGAGCGACATCAGCACGGCGACCGCTCCCGCGGCGTTGAGGGCGTTGTGCACTCCGGGCACCGCGAGGCGCAGCGGGGTGCTCTCGCCACCGCGCGTGAGCGTGGCCGTGACCCCGGCTCCCGTGACGACGTCCGTGAGACGCAGGTCGGCATCGTCGGCCAGACCGAAGGTGATCACGTTGGGGTGAGTGATCCCCGCGCCGACACGCAGCGCGCCCCTGTCGTCGCTGGAGATCACGACGGCCTCGGTCGCCGCGTCCGCGAACCGCACGAAGGCGTCGTGGAACGCCTCGTCGGAGCCGTAGTGGTCGAGATGGTCGGGGTCGACGTTGGTGATCAGCGCCACCGCGGTGTCGTAGAGGAGGAACGTGCCGTCGGACTCGTCGGCCTCGATGACGAAGAGGTCGCCGCTGCCCGTGGAGCTGGAGACGCCGAGCTGTTCGATGACCCCGCCGTTGACGAAGTTCGGGTCGGCGCCGAGCTCGCGCAGAGCCGTGACGATCATCCCGGTCGATGTCGTCTTGCCGTGCGCGCCGGCGACGGACACCAGCCGGCGCGACCCGATCAGCCAGTGCAGCGCCTGGGAGCGGTGGATCACGTGGAGGCCGCGCTCCTTCGCGAGCACGAACTCGGGGTTCTCCGGCCAGATCGCCCCCGTGTGCACCACCGTGTCGGCGTCGCCCAGATGCGCGGCGTCATGACCGACGTGCACGGTCGCCCCCGCGGCCGCGAGGGCACGGAGGTTCGCGCTGTCGGCGCGGTCGGATCCGGAGACGCGGATGCCGGCGTCGAGGAACATCTTGGCGAGGCCGCTCATCCCCGATCCTCCGATGCCGATGAAGTGCGCAGCGGAGATGTCGTCGGGGATCGGGAGGGAGAGGTCGGGTCTGATCATGTCTTCCTCAGTCTACTTTTCGTCTCGTCCGTCCGGCTCGCCCCGGCGGTCACCGACCGGCATGCGATCCGCGCAGCGCGCGGTCGACGAGCGCGATCACGTTGTCCGTGCCGTTGCGGGTGCCGACTCGCTCGGCGGCGGCGCGCATGCTCTCCAGACGCGCCGCATCGCCCAGGAGCGGCACCACGATGCGGCGGACCGCATCACCCTCGAACCCCGCATCGTCGAGCAGCTGGGCCGCCCCTGCCTCGACGGCGGAGGCGGCGTTGAGACGCTGCTCGCCGTTGCCGACCGAGTACGGCACGTACAGCGCGGGGATGCCGAGCGCGCTGATCTCGCTCACGGTCGCCGCGCCGGAGCGCGAGACGATGAGGTCTGCCAGGGCGAAGGCGAGATCCATGCGGTCCACGTAGCGGCGCAGCGCATAGCCGGGCACTCCGGGGTCGGCGAGATCGCTGCGCTCCCCCGTCACGTGCAGGAGCTGCCACCCCGCGGCGAGCACATCGCCCCAGGAGTCGGCGAAGGCCTCGTTCAGGCGCTGCGCACCGAGCGAGCCGCCGAACACGAGGAGCACCGGGCGCGCGGGGTCGAGTCCGAAGTACTCGGCCGCCTCGTCCCTGACCGCTGCCCTGTCGAGCTCCACGACCTCGCGGCGCAGCGGCATCCCGACGGGCTCGCCGCCGCGCAGCGGGGTGCCGTCGAAGGCGACGCCCGTCGCGGCGGCACGGCGTGCACCGAGCACGTTCGCGAGCCCCGGCTTGGCGTTGGCCTCGTGCACCACGAAGGGCACTCCTTCGCGGCGCGCCGCCACGTATGCGGGAGCGGCGGCGTATCCGCCGAACCCGACCACCACGTCGACGCCGCGAGAGCGGATGTGGTCGCGCACCTGCGCCACCGCCCGCCGGAACCGCATCGGGAAAGCGAGCGCCTGGCCGTTCGGGCGCCGCGGGAAGGGGACCTTGTCGACGATGAGGAGCTCGTACCCGCGCGCGGGGACGAGACGGGACTCCAGCCCCTCCGCCGTGCCGAGCACGAGCACCGTCGCGTCGGCGTCGCGAGCGCGGAGCCCGTCGGCGACGGCGAGCAGGGGGTTGACATGGCCGGCGGTTCCTCCGCCGGCGAGCAGGTACGTGGTCACCGTGCGACCTTACCCCGCCCTGCCGTGCGCCCCTTCTCAGCGGTGCGGCCGCTGTCGACGGCGCGCTCCTCCGCCGCGGGGATCGTGCGCGCGAACGCGAGCAGCACTCCGCAGGCCATGAGCACGGCGAGCAACGCGGTGCCGCCCTGCGACATGAACGGCAGCGGCACGCCCATGACGGGGAAGACGCCGATCACGACGCCGATGTTCAGAACGGCCTGACCGACGATCCAGACCGTGATGCCGCCGGCCGCGACACGGACGAACGGGTCGTTCGTCTTGCGAATGACGTGGAACGCGCCGACGGTGAAGAGCACGAGGAGGGCGAGCACGACGAGGCAGCCGATGAGGCCGAGCTCCTCGCCGACGATCGCGAAGATGAAGTCGTTGCCCGCGGCGGGGAGCCAGCCGTACTTCTCCTGCGAGTTGCCCAGTCCGACGCCGAAGATGCCCCCGGAAGCCATGCCCCAGATGCCGTGGATCGACTGGTAGCAGTCCCCCTCGTACGACTGCGAGGTCACGATGTTGCAGGTGGCGGTGATGCGCCGCATCCGGTCGGGGCTCATCACGGCCAGGGCGATGACCGCGACGATGCCGAGGAGCACGGGGATGATGAAGAGTCGGAGCTTCACGCCCGAGAAGAAGAGGCAGCCGAGCAGGATCATGACCATGACCATGGCCGTGCCGAGGTCCTTGCCAGCCAGCACGGAGCCGATCGCGAGCGCTCCGACGGGCACGACGGGGATGAAGACCTGATGCCAGGTGCCGAGCATCGTCTGCTTGCGCATCAGCACGTAGGCGATCCACACGGCCAGGGCGATCTTGATGAACTCCGATGGCTGCAGCGAGAACCCGGCCACCCTGATCCAGTTCCGGTTTCCTGCATCGTCCACGCCGAGGGGCGTGAAGACGAGCAGCTGCAGTGCGACCGAGCCGAACAGCATCGGCCACGCCATCTTCTTCAGGAAGTCGACGGGGAAGCGGGAGATGAGGAACATCAGCGGCACGCCGAGCACGGCGAAGATCCCCTGGCGCAATGCCCCGTCCATCGGGTTCTCGCCCTTGGAGACGGCCGTCGCGCTCGTCGCGGAGAGCACCATCACGATGCCGAAGATGGTCAGCAGCAGCGCGGCGGATGCGATCATCAGGAACTCGCTCGACACCGGTGTGAAACGGCGCCCCAGCGAGACGCGGGCGGCGAGGCCTCCTGATCCGGAGCCGGCCGACTCAGAGCGCGGGGTTCGAGCCACCTGCGTCATCGGCGCTCCCCCGGTCGATCCAGTCCCGCACCGCTTCGGCGAAGCGGTGGCCGCGATCCGCGTAGCTGGAGAACTGATCGAAGGATGCGGCGGCAGGGGCCAGCAGAACCGTGCCCTCGTCACCCGCGATCCCCGCGGCGATCTCCACGACGCGGTTCATGACCTGTCCAGTCTCGCCAGCTTCCACCTCGAACACCGGGACCGCCGGCGCGTGTCGCTGGAATGCCGCGACGACGGACCCGCGCTCCACGCCGATGACGACGGCCGCCTTGGCCGTCGAGCCCACGTCGGCGACGAGATCGGCGATGTCGACGCCCTTGAGGTCTCCTCCGACGACCCAGATCGCCCCCGGGTAGGCGCGCAGCGAGGAGGCGGCCGCGTGCGGGTTGGTCGCCTTGGAATCGTCGACCCAGGTCACGCCGGCGTGCCGTGCGACGACCTGGATGCGGTGGGCGTCGAGCCGGAACGACTGCAGGGCCGTATGGATGGCTTCCGGCTCCACGCCGAGCGATCGGGCGAGAGCGCTCGCGGCGAGGATGTTCTGCACGATGTGGGGGGCGGCGAGCCCTGCCCGCTCCAGGTCGTCGACCGTCGTGAGTTCGAGGGCGCTGCGGCGCCGGTCGTCGAGGAACGCGCGGTCGACCAGCAGTCCCTCGACGACGCCGAGGTCGCTGGGCCCTGGAATGCCGAGGTCGAAGCCGATCGCGCGGGCGCCGTCGATCACGTCGGCCTCCTCGACCATGCGCCTCGTCGCCTCGTCGGCCTTGTTGTACACGCACGCGACACGCGTGTTGCGGTAGACGTGCGCCTTCGCGTCCCGGTACGCCTCTGCGCTGCCGTGCCACACGAGATGGTCGTCGGCAAGGTTCAGGCAGACCGCGGCGTAGGGCACGAGCTGGCCCTCCGGTCGCGACTGGCCGATGTACCAGAGCTGGTGGCTGGAGAGCTCGACGACGAGCACGTCGAACCCCGAGGGGTCGCGCACGGCGTCGAGCACCGGGATGCCGATGTTGCCGCACGGGGCGGCTCGCAGTCCACCCTCGACGAGCAGCGATGCGGTGAGCTGCGTCGTGGTGGTCTTGCCGTTGGTGCCGGTGATGAGCACCCAGTCGGCCGGCGTGCCGTCGGCGCGCACGACCTTGTCTCGTACGCGCCAGGCGAGCTCGACGTCGCCCCAGATCGCGATGCTGGAGTCCTGCGCCCAGCGGATGACCGGATGCGTCGGCGAGAAGCCCGGCGAGGCGATGACGACCTCGGGGTCGAACGCGACGAGGGCGTCCGGCACGTCCGAGAGCGAGCCGAGCTCGAGGCGTGCTCCGATCACCGGCAGCAGCCGGGAGTACTCCTCGTCGGCCGACTCGCTGAGCACCAGCACCTCGGCGCCGAGCTCGGTGAGCGTGTCGGCGACGGAGAACCCGGTCACCGACAGCCCGAGCACCGCGACGCGGAGCCCCGACCAGTCGGCGTTCCAGCTGACGAGTCCGGCGAGTCGCGACTCAGCTGACACGCGTCAGCCATTCGACGTAGAAGAGTCCGACGGCGGAGACCGCGAGCAGGCCGGCGATGATCCAGAGCCGCACCACGATCGTGACCTCGGACCAGCCGCGCATCTCGAGATGGTGGTGGAAGGGGCTCATCAGGAAGAGCCTCTTGCCGCGGGTGAGCTTGAAGTACAGACGCTGCACGATCACGGAGCCCGACGAGAGCACGAACACCCCGGCGATGACGAGCAGCAGCAGCTCGGTGTGGGTGAGGATCGCGAGCGCGGTGATGACACCGCCGATGGACATCGACCCCACGTCGCCCATGAAGACCTTGGCCTTGGGCGCGTTCCACCAGAGGAAGCCGATCAGGCTCGCGGCGAACGCCGCGGCGATGACGGCGAGGTCGAGCGGATCGCGCACCTCGTAGCATCCGCCAAGGGCAGCCTTCTCGATCGACTCCCCCACGCAGGACTGCTGGAACTGGCGGAAGGCGATGAGTCCGTACGACGAGACCACGAGCACTCCGGCGCCGGCGGCGAGGCCGTCGAGGCCGTCGGTGAGGTTGACGCTGTTGGAGGTGGCGACGCCGATCACCGAGATCCAGAGGAGGTAGAGGACCCAGCCGACGATCGCGCCGAAGAAGAAGAAGTTCAGCCACGGAATGTCGCGGAAGAGGGAGACGGCGCCGGACGCGGGCGTCTGACCGGAGCGGTTCGGGAAGTTCATCGCCACGATGCCGAAGGGCACGATCACGAGCAGCTGGCCGAGCACCTTGCGCCAGCCAGAGAGACCGAGGCTGCGCTGGCTGCGCACCTTCATGTAGTCGTCGATGAAGCCGACGGCGCCGAAACCGACCATGAGCCAGATGAGCAGGAGCGCCGAGAGCGACGGAGTCCCTCCGCCGACGTACACGCCGGTGAAGTAGCCGACGAGGGTGCCGGCGATGAAGATCACGCCGCCCATCGTGGGGGTGCCGCGCTTGGCCTCGTGGCTCGGGTTCTCGATCGCCTCGGGGGTGCGGATGACCTGCCCCCAGCCCCACTTCCGGAAGAGCCGGAGGAAGACCGGAGTCAGGAACAGGGTGAAGGCGAGCGAGATGGCCGCCGCCATGATGAGTGACCTCACGAGAACAATTCTCCCAGACGATCGCCGAGATGCCGGAGGCCCACGGAGTTGGACGACTTCACGAGCACGCGGTCGCCGTCGCGCAGCTCGGTCCGCAGGTACTCGAAGGCGGCGTCCTGGTCGGCGAGATGCACGGCCTCGCTGTCCCACGACCCCTCGCCGACGGCGGAGAGGTACAGACGGCGCGCCTCCGGCCCGACGACGACGATGCGCTGGATGTTCAGACGGACGGCGAGAAGGCCGATGCGGTCGTGCTCCTCTCCCGCGTCCTCCCCCAGCTCGGTCATCGCGCCGAGGACGGCGACGGTGCGCTCTCCGGGGCCGGTGATCTGCGCGAGGGTGCGGAGAGCCGCGGCCATCGAGTCGGGGCTCGCGTTGTAGGCGTCGTTGATGATGCGCACGCGCTCGTTGCCCATCGGCTGCATGCGCCAGCGCTCCGCGATCTCCAGCGTCTCCAGGCGCGCGATGGCGTCGGAGGCGGAGACCCCGAGCACGCCGGCCGCGGCGATCGCCGCCAGGGCGTTGTTGACGTGGTGGGCGCCGAGCACGCGCAGGTGCAGCGGCATCCGCTCCCCCGCCCTCTCGACCACGCAGGTGGTCCCGGATGCCGACACGGCGAGGTCCTGCGCGCGGACGTCGGCGGCGTCGCCCTGGCCGAAGCCGACGACCGTCATGCCGCGGGACTCGGCGAGCCCGCGCATCGCGGCGACCCGGGGGTCGTCCACGTTGAGCACGGCGGTGCCGCCGGCGACGGCAGCAGACACGAGCTCGGACTTCGCCTTCGCAGTGGCCTCGATGCCGCCGAAGCCTCCGGCGTGCGCCATGCCGACCATGAGGACGACGGCGATGTCGGGCTCGACGAGTCCGGCGAGGCGGGCGATGCTCCCCGGCGCGTCGGCGCCGAACTCGCTGACGAGGTACTCGGTGTCGTGCGTGACGCGGAGCATGGTGACGGGCGCCCCGACCTCGTTGTTGAAGGAGTTGACGGGTGCGACGGTCGGTCCCTCGTCGGAGAGGATCCGCGCGAGGAAGTTCTTCGTGGTCGTCTTGCCGTTCGAGCCCGTGATGCCGACGATCTTCAGGCGTCCGCCCGCGCGCACGCGCGCGACGACCTCGCGAGCGAGATCGGCGAGGGCGACGACCGCATCGGCCACCACGATCTGCGAGACCTCGACGTCTACGACGTGCTCGACGATCGCGAGCGCAGCGCCGGCCTCGACGGCCGCGCCGACGAAGCGGTGCCCGTCCGTCTCCGCGCCGGGCTTGGCGACGAAGACCGATCCGGCCGTCATCTTTCGCGAATCGGTGTCCACGACGCCGTCGACGACAGAGTCCGCCGTGTCCGTTCCGGCGAGACGCAGCTCACCGCCCAGGACTGCGGCGATCTCGGCTAGCGACAGGGCGATCATGAGGTCTCCAGGCGCGGCGGGGCAGCCGGCTATTCGTACTTGGGAAGAAGGGCGTCCATCGGGGTGGAGGACGGCATCACGCGGTAGGTCTTCATGACCTGCGTCATCGCCTTCTGGAAGGCCGTCGCGGTCGCCGCCGATGAAGTGATTCTAGTCGGCTGGTCGAGAGTGACCACGACGACGTACTGCGGATCGTCGACGGGCGCGAATCCCACCATGCTCGTGTAGTACACGCCCGCCTTGTATCCGCCGTGCCCGTCGGGGATCTGCGCGGTACCCGTCTTGCTGGTCACGCGGTAGCCGGGAACCTGGATGCGCTCGGCGTTGCCGCCCTGCACCGCGACGTTCTCCAGCATCCGCGTCAGGTCGGATGCGGTCTCCGGCTTGATGATCTGCTCGTGGTTCGGCGCCGGCGCCTCGTGCACGGTGCCGTCGGCGTCGGTGCACGACTCGATCAGCGAGAGATCGATCTTCTCGCCGCCGTTCGCGATGGCCTGGTAGGCGCCGGCCACCTGCGGCGCGGTCACCGTGAAGTGCTGGCCGAAGGTCGTCGTGTACAGCGACTGGTTGTCCCATTCGCTGGTCGGGTGCAGCGTCCCGTCGGTCTCGCTGGGGAAGCCGATGGTCTCCTTGCCGACGCCGAAGCGCTGCAGGTAGTCGTAGCGCACGTCGGGGCTGACCATGGTGCCGAACTTCGACAGGCCGACGTTCGAGGAGTCGATCAGCGCACCGGCGAGCGTGTAGTTGTACGTCGGGTGCACGAACGCGTCGTTGATGACGGCGCCGTTCGGGAACTTCTCGCGGGACGGCGCCGTGACCGTGGGGCTCGTCGGCGTCACGCCGCCGTTCTCCATCACCGCTGCCGCCGTGACCGCCTTGAACGTGGAACCGGGCTCGAACGCGTAGGTGAACAGCTTGCTGTACCAGTTCGCCGACGACGTGCCGTCGAGGTTGTTCGGATCGACGGTCGGCCACTCGGCCGCGGCGCGGATCTTCCCGGTCTTCACCTCGACGACGGTCACGGTGCCGCCCTGCGCCCCCTGCGCCTGAGCCTCCTCTGCGATCATCTGCTGGAGGTACCAGTTCAGGTCGCTGTTGATGGTGAGCTGCACGCTCCCGCCGTTCACGGCGTCCACGGTGCGCTCGCTGCCGGGGATCACCACGTTGTCCTTGCCCTTGCGATAGCTCTTCTCGCCGTCGATGGGAGCCAGGCACTGGCTCTCCATCTTCTCGATGCCGGCCTGGGCCTTGCCAGACCCATCGAGGAAGCCGATCACGTTGCCTGCCACGGCGCCGTTCGGGTAGACCCGCGTCTCCCTCGGCTTCATGTACAGGTAGGCGAGGTCGAGATCCCGCAGGGCGATGAACTGATCCGTGTTGAGTCCCTTGGCGAGGGGCGCGTACTGCGAATCCGCGTTCTCCGCGACGGCGGCGTCGACGATCGCACGCACCTCGTCTCCGGTCTTCCCGATGATGGCGCCGATCTTGTCCGACGCCTCAGCCCACGGCAGCTTCGGCTTCTTCGCCTCGACGACCGAGATCACCTTCGGGCTGAGCTGCGCATCGTAGACCATCACGCTCTGCGCGAGGACGGTGCCGTCGGCATCGACGATCGACCCGCGCTGCCCGGGGATCTTCGACCCCGTGCTGAGGTACTGCATCGACTCGGACACGTGCTCGTCCGCACTCACCACCTGGATGTCGACCAGGCGCACGATGAAGGTGCCGAGGATGCACAGGATGACGGCGAGGGCGACGACGGTGCGTCGCCGGGGACTCCGGGTGGCTCGTGTCGTCATGGATTCTCTCCGTCAGGTGATGATGGTCGTTCTCAGCGGGTGGTGGGGCTCGGGAGCCCGTCGGTGATGGCGGGAGGCAGCTCCTGGGCGGGTTGCTCGGTCGCTGCTCCCTCTCCCTCGTCGGCGGCCGGAAGCCCGGAGTGGTTCAGCAGCGAGTTGCTGACGGCGCCGGCGCCGCTCGGGTTCACCGTGGACGTCCAGCCGGCGCCGGCGCCGACGCCGAGCACGGCGCCGTCGCTGAGCCGGAGGTACGACGGGGAGCCTGCGACGACCATCCCCAGCGCGGCCGCGCTGGTGGCGAGCGCCTGCGGCGAGCTGAGGCCCGTCAGCTCCTCCTGGAGTGCCTGGGTATGCAGGGTGAGCTCGTGCTGCTGAGACGACAGCCCCGCCAGTGTGAACGAGTCCTGCGTGATCGCCAGCGACAGGCCGATCTGCGCGGCGCCGATCGCCATCGCACCGCCGAGCGCGACGAGCGCGTAGACGAGCTTGGGACGACGACGCGGAGCGGTGCCGGTGACGGGCTGCAGTCGACGACGGGGCGCGGGGGTCGGGGCTTCCGGTCGCGGCTGCGACGCACGGACGGCGTTCAGGCTCATGCGGTCTCTCGGACCTTCTCGGCTGCACGCAGCCGCACGGGGATGGCGCGGGGGTTGCGGGCCCGCTCGTCATCGTCGGCGAGTTCGGCGCCGCGGGTGATGATCCGGAAGCGCGGCGCGTGCTCGGGAAGCTCGACGGGCAGCCCCTTCGGAGCGGTCGATGCCGCTCCGGCCGCGAACGCCTGCTTGACCAGGCGGTCCTCCAGCGACTGGTACGACATCACGACGATGCGTCCGCCGACGGACAGGGCGTCCATCGCGGCGGGGATCGCGTCGGCCAGCACGTTCAGCTCGGCGTTCACCTCGATGCGCAGCGCCTGGAAGACGCGCTTGGCTGGATGACCTGCGCGCTGCGCCGCCGCGGGGGTCGCGGCGACGAGGATGTCGACGAGTTCGCCGGAGCGCGTGACGGGCTTCTTCTGCCGCGCGTCGATGATGAAGCGCGCGTAGCGCCCCGCCAGCTTCTCCTCGCCGTAGCGCTCGAAGATACGGCGCAGGTTGCCCTCGCTGTACGTCGCGATGACGTCGGCGGCGGTGACGCCCTTCGTCTGGTCCATCCGCATGTCGAGCGGGGCGTCCTTGGAGTACGCGAAGCCGCGCTCGGCCTCGTCGAGCTGCAGTGAGGAGACGCCGAGATCGAAGAGGATGCCGGCGGCGCCCTGGGCGTGCAGACCGATCTCGTCGTACACCGTGTGCACGAGCGTGATGCGGTCGGCGAAGCGGGCGAGCCGCTGCCCCGCGATCCGCAGGGCGTCGGTGTCGCGGTCGAGTCCGA
>JAGIAK010000179.1 GCA_017744855.1 Microbacterium sp. | reverse complement strand
CTGGGGAAGTCGGCGCCCCACCCGTTGGTCGTCAGGTCGTAGCCGGTGCCGCCGGAGGAGACGAGCTCGTACCAGGTGTCGGAGTCGAGGCCGTTGAGCTCGACGGTGATGCCGGCCTTGGCGAGGGAGTTCTTGATGCTGAGCGCCTCCTTCTCCTCGATGGCGCTCACATCGGCGGGGTAGGCGAGGGAGAGCGTGAGATCGGTCGCGCCGGCCTCGGCGAGGAGCTTCTTCGCCTTCTCGACGTCTCCCTTGTCGCCGCCGTCGTAGAGGTCGTAGTCCTCGTAGCCGGGCATGCCAGGCGTCATGATGGTCGAGCTGAGTTCGCCCCCGAACTTCGGTCCGCCGTAGACGCTCTGCAGCTCCGACTTGTTCAGCGCGTAGTTGATGGCCTGGCGCACCTTGAGGTCGGCGAGCTGGGGGCTCTTCATGTTCATCGCGAGGTAGCGGAAGTAGCCGGAGGGTCCGTTGGCGAGCCGGTTCGAGATCGACGGGTCGGAGTCGATGCGCTGGAACTGCGACGGCGAGATGAGCGCGTTGCTGATCGCGTTCTTGTCCTCGCCCTTGTCGTCGATGAGGCGCTGCACGATCGTGTCGTTGTTGAGGCCCATGTCGACGATGATCTTGTCGGGCCCCGCGAAGCGCACGTCGTCGGTGTTCTGGTCCCAGTGCGGGTTGCGTTCGAGCACGGCACGGGAGCCCTTGACGTACTCGGTGATCATGTAGGGGCCGCTGGCGACCGGGTGCTCGCCGTAGGTCGCAGGCGTCGTGTCGGCTGCCGCGGGCACGGGGGCGAACGCGGGCATGCTCACGATCCACGGCCAGTTGCCGAACGGGCGGGTGAGGTGGAACACGATCGTCTGGTCGTCGACGACCTCGATCGAGTCCAGCGACTCGCCGTCGTACGGCCCCTCGTAGTCGGAGGCGCCGACGAGGAGGGTCTTGTGGTAGCCGAGTCCGCCCTGGAACATCGGCGCGAAGGAGCGCTCGACGCCGTACTTCACATCGGCCGCGGTGATCGGCGTGCCGTCGGAGAACAGCAGGCCCTTCTTGAGCGTGAACGTCCAGGTCTGGCCGCCGTCGTCGGTCGTGCCGGTGTCGGTGGCGAGGTCGGGGGTGAGGACGGTGTCCTTGTCGGGGAAGGTCTGCCAGGACGTGAGCCCGCGGTGCACCCAGCGCAGTCGGCTGGTCGGGACCATCTGGGCGTTGGCGGTCTCCCAGGACTCGTTGGCGCGGCGGGACAGATAGTGCAGCGTGCCGCCGGTCGGCACCGACTCCATCGCCGTCACCGCGCCCTTCGTCGTGGACTCGGTCGGCTGGGAGTTCGCATTGCAGCCGGACATGACGAGGGCGACGACGAGTGCGAGCCCTCCCAACAACACTTTCCGTGAACGATTCGCCATTGATCGCGCTTCCTGTGAGGCGGGTCCCCGTTCGGGCGGGGTGAGAGTGTTCCCTCAGGAGGCAGTCTGTCGGCGCGGTGAAGACGACGTCCATCGAGCAGTTCTGCACGTGAACGTGAAGAAGAACTTAACGATTGCAGGCGATAACCGCGGGGAAGTGGCTCCACGACGGGGAACCAGACCTTCCGCAGACGATGATACTCCAGTTGTGCTGTGCAGTCGATGGTCCCGCGGCGCCCAGCGCATGGGAGAGACTGGACGGATGCTGTCCGCCCGCAAGCTCGTTCCCGGCGACCTCGTCGCCGTGCTCTCTCCTGCCTTCGCCGCGCCCGCCGTGGCGCCCGAGCTGCACGATCAGGCGCTCCGCCGGCTCCGCGACCTCACCGGCCTCGTGCCGGTCGAGTACCCGACGACGCGTCAGCTCGACGCGAGCCCCGAGGCGCGCGCGGCCGATGTCAACGCGGCGTTCGCCGACCCGGGTATCAGGGCGATCCTCGCCACCATCGGCGGCGACGACCAGCTGACGGTCGTGCCGTACCTCGACCCGGCTCTCGCGATCGCCGACCCGAAGCCGTTCGTCGGCTACAGCGACAACACCAACATCCTCAACTGGCTGTGGGGTCACGGCGTCCGCGGGTACTACGGCGGCTCGACCGCCGTGCACCTGGGCCCCGGGCCGGCCGTCGACGACGTGCATCTGCGCGCGCTGCGCGCCGTGCTGCTCGACGGCGGGACCGTGGAGATCACCGAGCCGGGGGAGTCGGAGGACGTGGGGCGCCGCTGGGCGGATCCGCGAGCCCTCACCGAGTACGGCGACCGCATCCCGACCGAGCCGTGGGCGTGGGCGGGGCCGGCGGTGCGCGTCGAGGGGCGCACCTGGGGCGGCTGCCTGGAGTCGATCGACGGCCTCGCCTTCCTCGGACGGCTGCCCGACGCGGAGCAGCTCGCCGGCGGCATCCTGATGCTGGAGACGAGCGAGGAGCGTCCGTCGGCCGGATGGGTCGCGCGCTGGCTGCGCTACCTCGGAGCGCGCGGCATCCTCGGCGCCGTGGCCGGGGTCGTCGTGGCGCGGCCGCCGGTGAGTGACTTCGAGTTCCGCCCTACGCCCGAGGAGGCTGCCGCGTTGCGGGATGCACAGCGCGACGCGGTGATCGAGACGATCGCCCAGTACAACCCGGATGCCGTCGTGTGCGTCGGAGTGCCCTTCGGGCACACCCGTCCGCAGTGGATCCTGCCGTACGGCGGCACGATGGTGCTCGACGGCGCGACCCGCACGGTCACCGCCGACTACTGACGTGTCGAGTAGCGCGAATGGCTCTGTTCCGGGCGGACACAGAGCCAATCACGCGACTCGAAACGCGCCGGGATCACCAGATGGCGGCGATGCCAGCGTTCGCGGCGGTGAGGATGCCGACCAGCCAGAACACGGCGGGGGCGACGGCGTCGCCCCGCTTCTGACGCGCGGTGCCGATGCCGAGCAGGGCGCCGATCACGAGCAGGATGACGAGCTTGGTGCCGATCTTCGCGTAGTTCATGGTGACGCCCTCGGGGAGACCCCAGGGCGCCGCGAGGGCGAGCCCGGCGACGGCGGCGATCGCCATGCCGATGCTCATCAGACGGGTGAACTCGCGCTTGCCGCCGAACGCCTGCACGGCCCAGGCGCCGAACAGCACGGCGAAGCCGATGAGGTGGACGAACAGGACGATGTGGCGCAGGGTCTCCATGGCCTCACCGTACGCCGTGACGACCGTGCGCCGCCAGCCAGGCGACCCTCATCCCCGTGGCCGAGAACAGGAAGACCGCCCGAGAACAGGATGCCGTGGTCTCAGCATCCTGTTCTGGAGCGGTCTTCCTGTTCTCAGAGGGTCAGGCGCCGCGCAGCTCGCGCGTGACGAGGGCGGTGCGCAGCGCGGCATCCGCCGCCTCTGCGCCCTTGTCCTCCTTCGACCCCTCGAGCCCCGCACGGTCGAGACCCTGCTGCTCGTCGTCG
>JAGIAK010000178.1 GCA_017744855.1 Microbacterium sp. | reverse complement strand
CGACGAAGTCGGCCGTCTTGGTCGGCGGCCCGACGCGCCCGAGCCCGGCCTGCGCCGGCAGGATGTCCCGGCTCAGCTCGTGGCCGTAGAGCGGCATGCCCGCCTCAAGGCGGAGCGTGTCGCGGGCGGCGAGGCCGGCGGGGACGATGCCGAAGGGCGCGCCCGCCGCGAGGAGCGCGTCCCACAGCGCCGCCGCCCCCGGCACCGGGACGAACAGCTCGAAGCCGTCCTCCCCCGTGTAGCCGGTGCGCGCCACCAGCAGGGGGAAGCCGTCGAAGGACATCCGGGTCGCGGCGTAGTACCGCAGCGCCGCCAGCGCCTCGGCCGGTTCCGAGTCCTCGGCGTTCAGGCCCGGGAGGGCGCGGAGGATGCGCTCCGCCTGCGGGCCCTGGACCGCCACGAGCGCCGTCGTCTCGGTCGCGTCGTGGACCCGGACCTCGAATCCGGCGGCACGCGCCTCGAGGGCCTCGACGACCGGGGCACGGTTGCCCGCGTTCGCGACGACGAGGAAGTGCGCATCGCCGAGCCGGTAGACGATGAGGTCGTCGACGATGCCGCCGTCGGGCTCCAGCAGCATCGCGTACCTCGCGCGGCCGACCGCGATCGCGGTGGCGTCCGCCGTCACGGCGGCGTCGAGGAAGGCGGCGGCGTCCGGGCCGGAGACGTGGAGCTCCGCCATGTGCGAGATGTCGAAGAGGCCCGCCGCCTGGCGCACCGCGTGGTGCTCGGCGAGGTCGGAGCCGTAGCGCAGCGGCATGAGCCAGCCGCCGAAGTCGGTGAACTGCGCGCCGAGCGCCTCGTGCCGCGCGTGCAGCGGGGAGCGCCTGGGATCAGCAGGGTCGGTGGAGAGAGCCGGATCGTTCACGCTCGGGGGTCCTCACGTTCGCAACGGAACTTGTCATGGACTCCCCCTCAGTCATCGCGCGCCGACGGGTCGACGACGATTCCAGAGCGGCCTGCGCGGGGCGCGGTGCGGTACCTGAGAGTTTGGCGGGGAGGCTTGCTCCTACGGTGCCGGTTCTGGACTGCCGTCCGGCCGGCTCTCCCGCGCTGCGCGTGGCCCGATCTTCGGTTGTGCGGACAGCCTAAGGCATGCCGCACCGAGTGCTCGATACGGCGCTCCGCAGGCGCTTCAGCCCTTCGGGACGTCCGGCCAGTCGCTCGTGAGGTACGCCTCCACCGCGCGGTGGCGAAACGTGTAGGGCCTGCCCCGCTCGACGATGCCACGGGCCGTGTCCAGACGCTGCGAGGTCGGCCCGAGATCGGAAGCCTTGTCGCTGCCCATCCGCTTCGCGATCTGGGTGAGCGTTCGGTCGCTCACCGGCAGCGCAGCCATCGCCTCGACGAAGTCGAGCTCCTTCGCGGGCAGACGTTGCAGGATCCGCTCCACATGCGAGGCGGCTTCCGAGCGGGCGGTCTCCCAGCCCGCAAGCACCTGGGGCCGTGTGATGACATCGTCGATGTCGGCATACCAGGCGCGCTCGCCGGCGAGCTGGAAGAGGAACGGTTCGCCGCAGCACAGCTCGGCTATCGCCTCCACTGCGCCCGGCTCCATCCGGACCCGCGTCATGCCGCCCGCATCGTCGGGCACAGCCCAGCCCTCGATGACGAAGGGCTGCAGCGCCGCAGTGAGCTCGTCGTCGTCGATCGCCACGAGCGTCACCGTCTGGAAGCGCCGGGCGAAGGTGGCGCCGCTACGGGCGCCGGCCATCTCGAGAAACTCCGGCAGCCCGGTCAGGTAGACCGCGATCGGCAGCGTCCTGCTGACGAGTACGCCTCCAGGGGCCTCGACCTCGACCTCGTGCGCCAGCGCGTCGCCGAGGGCGATCAGCAGTTGCGAAAGCACCGCCGCGTCCTGGATGTTCTGGATCTCGTCGATGTGGATGAGGACGAGGTTGCCGCGCCCGATCGCCGCCCGGCCGATCTCGACGAGCAGCTCGGTCAACGCCGCATACGGCTCCGGGCCGTCCGCCTGTCGGATGGTCAACGAGATGCCGCTGACCGCGACGGCCTGCACGCGATCGAGCGCCGCCCGGATGCGCTGCTCGCGTGCCGAGGCGAGGCCGGCTGCCTCTGCGAGCGCGAGCATCGCCGCGGCGAGGAGCTTCAGTGGGTCGGCGCCCGAAGGCACCCGCAACTGCGGCGTCACCCAGTCGCCCGCGGCGGACGCCTCCTTCGCGATGCGCCGCACCAGTGCGGACTTGCCGAGGCCGGCCTCGCCGAGGATGGTACGCCCGCGCTCCGGCAGGCCCGCGAGCCGTCGCGGCCGGACGACATCGCGCCAGTCGCTGAGCTGCGCAGTGCGGCCCGCCCAGATCTCCGGCACGCTGTCGGAACCAGGATTGAACGGAGAGTTCAACGGTTTGCGCATGTTGATAATATTATCAACATGCTAGTTCCGAGATAAATTTATCTCAGGCTTGGAATGTCAGCCCTGCTTCTTGGCACGGGACGCCATGCGACCGCGCGTCGTCGCGTCGAGCTCGACCTTGCGGATGCGGACCGTCTCCGGGGTGACCTCGACGCACTCGTCCTCGCGCGCGAACTCGAGCGACTCCTCGAGCGTCAGCTGGCGCGGCACGTCGAGCTTCTCGAAGTTGTCCGCGGTCGAGGCGCGCATGTTGGTGAGCTGCTTCTCCTTGGTGATGTTCACGTCCATGTCCTCGGAGCGCGCGTTCTCGCCCACGACCATGCCCTCGTAGACCTCGGCGCCCGGCTGGACGAAGAACGTCATGCGCTCCTGCAGCGCGATCATCGCGAACGGGGTCGCGACGCCGGCGCGGTCGGCGACGATCGAGCCGTTGATGCGGGTCGTGATCTGGCCGGCCCAGGGCTCGTAGCCGTGGCTGATCGCGTTCGCGATGCCCGTGCCGCGGGTGATCGTGAGGAACTCCGTGCGGAAGCCGATGAGGCCGCGCGAGGGGACGATGAACTCCATCCGCACCCAGCCGGTGCCGTGGTTCGTCATCGTCTCCATGCGGCCCTTGCGGGCGGCGAGCAGCTGCGTGATCGCGCCGAGGTGCTCCTCCGGCGCGTCGATCGTGAGCTGCTCGAAGGGCTCGAGGAGCTTGCCGTGCTCGTCGCGCTTCGTGACGACCTGCGGCTTGCCGACGGTGAGCTCGAAGCCCTCACGGCGCATGTTCTCCACGAGGATCGCGAGCGCGAGCTCGCCGCGACCCTGGACCTCCCAAGCGTCCGGCTGACCGATGTCGACCACCCGGATCGAGACGTTGCCGATGAGCTCGCGGTCGAGGCGATCCTTGACCATCCGCGAGGTGAGCTTGTGGCCCTTGACCTTGCCGACGAGCGGCGAGGTGTTCGTGCCGATGGTCATGGAGATCGCGGGGTCGTCGACCGTGATCGCGGGCAGCGGACGCACGTCCTCCGGGTCGGCGATGGTCTCGCCG
>JAGIAK010000177.1 GCA_017744855.1 Microbacterium sp. | reverse complement strand
CTCTACTTCATCCCGGCGATCAACCTCGGCGGCCTCCCGCCCTTCTCCGGCTTCATCGGCAAGTTCGCGCTGTTTCAGGCGGCGGCGGAGGTCGGCGGTCTCATCGGTCGTCATCGGGGATTCTTTCTCTTTCTGTTCGTGCAGGGGGGGGGCGAGGGGGACGTCACTTCACGCCGAACCGCGCGAGGAGCGTGGTCGAGATGATGCGCAGGATGCGATCGGAGCAGAAGCCGAGCACGCCCAGCGTGACGATGCCGGCGAAGATCCAGTCGATCTGGCCGAAGCTGTAGGAGGTCCAGATGATCGTCCCGAGGCCCTCCCGGGCGGCGACCATCTCGGCGGAGACGATGGTGAGGAAGCTGTTGGCCATCGCGAGCCGCGCTCCGGTGATGATGCCGGGCACCGCGGAGGGCAGCACGACGGTCCACAGCACCTGCGTGCTGCGGGCGCCCAGACTGCGGGCGGCCAGCACCTTGTCGTTCGAGATCCGCAGGGTCGCATCGGTGGTGCTGATGACGACGACGAAGACCGAGGTGTAGACGATGAGCGCGATCTTGCTCTGCTCCCCGATGCCGAACCACACCACCATGACCGTGACGAGCGCGATGGCCGGGATGAACCGGAGGATCTCCACGTACGGGTCGAGGAAGTTGCGGATCGCCCGGATCCGCCCCATCAGGATGCCGATCGGGGCGCCGACGAGCACGCCGATCGTCCAGCCGGTGATGATGCGGAGCATGGACGCGCCGACGGAGGGCCAGAGCGTGCCGCGCGCGGCGAGCTCCCCGAGCCCGACGACGGTCGCCCACGGGGTGGGCATCACGTAGGGGCCGAGGAGGGACGCCACGAGCCACCACAGGAGCAGCCCGACCGTGATCGAGATCGCCCAGGTGCCGAGCGTGCTCATCGGCCGGGAGCCGAGGCCCTTGCTCCGCTTCACGAGGCCGCCGCCCCGGTCACGCCGGCATCGATGTCGAGCCCCTGGTTCAGCAGGCTCCGGGCCACCTCGACGCGGATGTCCTCCTGGATGCGGTCGTAGAGCTCGGCCACGTCATGCCGCGAGCGGGGCCGCGGCGCGTCCACCGTGTAGACGCTCTTGATCCGCGCCGCCGGGCCGGCGGTCATGACGACGATCCGATCGGCGAGGATCACCGACTCGTCGATGTCGTGCGTGACGAAGACGATGCTGCAGCCCGTCCGTTGCCAGAGCCGCACGAGCTCCTCCTGGAGCACGTGCCGGGTCTGCGCGTCGAGCGCGCCGAACGGCTCGTCCATGAGCACGAGCCTCGGCTCGTTCGCGAGCACGCGCGCGATCTGCACCCGCTGCTTCATGCCGCCGGACAGCTCGCGCGGGAACCTCTTCGCCGCCGGGGCGAGCCCGACCTTGGACAGGAACTCGGTGGCGATCCGACGGCTCTCCGCCTTGCCGCGTCCGTGCATCCGGGGCCCGTAGGCGACGTTCTGCTCGGCGGTCAGCCACTCGAAGAGCGCCTCGCTCGACTGGAACACGACGCCAGCGTGCGGATTGATGCCTTTGACGCGCTCGCCGTTGCAGGAGACCTCGCCGCCCGCCAGCTCGACGAATCCGGCGATCGCGGCGAGCAGCGTCGACTTCCCGCAGCCGCTCGGCCCGAGGAGGCACACGAACTCGCCCGGCTCGACCTGGAAGTCGACGTCCTGGAGCACCGTCAGATCGTCGAACGCGATCGCGACGGCGTTCATGGCGACCGCGATGCCGGGGATGTCCCCGGCCTCGCGGCCCCGCTCGATGTCGGATGCCATGGACTACCAGGACCAGTCGAGGACGAGCTCGCTCTTCAGGTCCGGCGTCGCCGAGATGGCGCCGGTGGACACGAAGAAGTCGCCGATCTGCTGCGTCGCGGCCACGACGTCGCCCGTGATCGGCTGGAGGCCGAATCCGAGACGACCGACCATGACGAGCGCGTCGGCGGCCTTGATCGCGACCGCCTGCTCGACCGCGTCGGCCGCGACCTGCGGGTCGTCATCGATGATGTCGATCGCCTCGCCGAGCACCGCGGTGACCGCCTTCGCGGTCGCCTCGTTGGCGGCGAGCCAGTCGTCGGTCGACGCGAGCCAGTTCACGAGGACCGGGTCCAGGTCCGGGAACTCGGTCGCTGTGGCGACGACGCTCCCGGAGCCCGCGGTGGTGACGTTGGTCGGCCACGGCTCCCAGAGGAAGAAGCCGTCGATGTCGCCGCGCTGGATGAGCGCCGGCATGTCCCCTGCCCCGGCCGCGACCCAGTTGATGGTCGCCGGGTCGACGCCGTTCTCCTCGAAGTAGGCGTAGGCCATGTACTGGCTGAGCCCCTTGACGTAGCCGAAGCTCTTCACATCCGTCGCCGACTCGACGCCGTTGCGGAGCACGACCTTGTTGATGCCCGCGACGTCGACGGTCTGCACGAACGCCGTGATGCTCGGGTTGTTCGCGATGATCGACGTGATGGTCGCCGGGGAGCTCTGCGTCATCTGGATCTGCCCCGCGCCGAGCGCTGCGAGCGCGTCGCCGCCCGTGGAGAACGGGGTGAGCGTCACGTCGAGTCCGGCCTCGGCGAACAGGCCGAGCTGGTCGGCGACGAAGAAGGCCGCGTAGGCGGCGTCCGCGCCGACGCCGATGTTGACCGGTACATAGGCCGGGGCGGTCTCCGGCTGGTCGGAGGGATCGCTCGGAACGGTGCCGCCGGGGGCGCAAGCGGCGAGGCTCAATCCGGTCGCGGTCGCAACGGCGGCCGCGAGCAGTTTGAGGGAACGCTTCATTGGACTTCCTTTCGAAGGTGCAACAGGGACGATGCGCAACGCTAGACGCAAAAGTGAACGTTGGCAAGAAAAATGAACACAGCGTCATATTCCTGTAACGTAGCCGCAGACCGCGCGGCTTGCGCGGCCACGGTGCCGCGGGCGGTTCGCTGTCGGCGGCGATCAGAAAGGCGGCTTGCACGTGACCTCAGCTCCCCCGCTCGTCGGAGCGATCGACCACATCGGGCTCACCGTGCCCGACCTCGATGCTGCGATCGAGTTCTATACGAAGGCGCTCGGCGGCCGCGTTCTGTACCGCCTCGGGCCGTTCGACTCGCGGGCGCTGTCCGAGGGCGACGAGGACTGGACCGGGACGCATGTCGCGGTGCCGGACGCCCTGTACAACATCGCGTTCATCGGCTTCGGCGACGGCCGGCCGATCGAGTTCTTCGAGTACATCCGACCCGTCGGGAACCAGTCCGCACCCAAGAACAACGATGTCGGCGGCCACCACATCGCCTTCGTGGTCTCGGACCTCGGCAAGGCCCTCGAGCAGATCCTGCGGCATGGCGGCAAGGAGGCGGCCCAGCCGATCGCAGTGCCTGCCGGCGCGGACGACTTCGGCGCCTGGGAGGCGATCGAGGTCAACTACGTGCTCGACCCGTGGGGCAACCAGCTCGAGCTGCTGCAGTACACGGATCAGGCGGGCTGACGGCGTCTCCCGCGTCGTCCTCGCC
>JAGIAK010000176.1 GCA_017744855.1 Microbacterium sp. | reverse complement strand
GCCTCGAACGCCGCGACAGCAGCCGCCGAGCCACCGCCGGAACCGCCGGGGATCCGGTCGAGGTCCCACGGGTTGCGCGTCGGACCGTAGGCGGAGTGCTCGGTCGAGGAGCCCATCGCGAACTCGTCCATGTTGGTCTTGCCGAGCGGGATCAGGCCCGCGGCGCGCGACCGGGCGACGACCGTCGCGTCGTACGGCGAGCGGTAACCCTCGAGGATGCGCGATCCGCTCGTGGTCGGCTGGTCGGTGGTGACGAGCACGTCCTTGATGGCGAGCGGCACGCCGGCGACCGGGCCGAGCTGCTCCCCCGCCGCCCGACGCGCGTCGATGTCGGCGGCAGCGGCCAAGGCACCCTCGTTCACGTGCAGGAACGCGTGCACGTCGCCGTCGACCGCTGCGATGCGGTCGAGGTGGGCCTGGGTGGCCTCGACGCTCGAGATCTCGCGCGACGCGAGCTTGTCGGCGAGCTCTGCGGCGTTCAGACGGATGATGTCGCTCACTGCTCTTCTCCCAGGATCGCGGTCACGCGGAACCGGCCGTCGGCCTGGTCGGGTGCGTTCTGGAGCACCTGCTCGTGCGTGAGGGTCTGTCCGACCACATCGGGGCGGAAGACGTTGCTCAGCGGGATCGGGTGGCTCGTGGCCACCACGTCGGCGGTCGCGACCTCCGACACCTTCGCGATGTTGTCGACGATGGCGTCGAGCTGGCCCGTGAGCCGCGTCACCTCGTCGTCGTTCAGCTGGATGCGCGCGAGCACGCCGAGATGGCGCACAAGATCAGGGGTGATTTCAGACACGGCTCAAGTCTACGGTGACCGCGGAATAGGCTGTGCTCATGACGACCTACGACCCGCCACGTCCTTGGATCGCGAGCTACGCCGACGGCGTCCCGGAGGACCTCGCGCCCGTCGAGGGATCGCTCGTCGACATCGTCGCGGCATCCGCGAGGGACTACCCGGACGCGCCGGCCCTGCAGTTCTTCGGACGTGAGACGTCGTACGCGCAGCTGCAGGAGGCGATCGACCGCGCTGCCGCCGGACTCCGCGACCTCGGCGTTCGGGCCGGCGACCCCGTCGCCATCGTGCTCCCGAACTGCCCGCAGCACATCGTCGCGTTCTACGCGGTGCTGCGTCTGGGCGCGGTGGTCGTCGAGCACAACCCGCTGTACACGCCGCGGGAGCTGCGCAAGCAGTTCGAGGACCACGGCGCGAAGCACGCGATCGTCTGGAACAAGGTCGTCGCGACCGTGCAGGAGTTCCCGGCGGACCTGGCCGTCACGAACCTGATCTCGGTGGACGTGACCAGGGCGATGCCGTTCCTGACGCGCGTGGCGCTGCGCCTTCCCGTCGCCAAGGCCCGGGAATCACGCGCGGCGCTCACCGAGAGCGTGCGCGGCACCGTCACCTGGGATTCCCTGGTCGGCTCCGCGCCGATCCCGGCATCCCATCCGCGCCCGGCCACCGACGACCTGGCGATCATCCAGTACACGTCCGGCACCACCGGCACGCCGAAGGGCGCGTCCCTCACGCACCGAAACCTGCTCGCGAACGCCGCGCAGGCACAGGCGTGGGTGCCGTCGATCCAGCGCGGCAAGGGCTGCGTCGTGTACGCGGTGCTGCCGATGTTCCACGCGTACGGACTCACCCTCTGTCTCACCTTCGCGATGTCGATGGGTGCGCGGCTGGTGCTCTTCCCGAAGTTCGACCCCGATCTGGTTCTCGATGTCGTCAAGAAGCACCCCGCGACCTTCCTGCCCCTGGTGCCGCCGATCGCCGACCGGCTGCTCTCCGCCGCGACGCGGAAGGGCGTCTCGCTCGACGGCATCGAGGTCGCGATCTCCGGCGCCATGGCGCTGCCGCACGAGCTCGTGGTCCCGTTCGAGAAGGCCACGCACGGCTACCTCGTCGAGGGCTACGGGCTCAGCGAGTGCTCCCCCGTGCTCATGGCCAACCCCGTGGCGGACAACAGGGTGCCAGGCACCGTCGGGCTGCCGTTGCCCGGCACCGAATGCCGGGTGGTCGACCCTGAGAACCCGACACAGGACGTCCCGGCGGGGTCGGCAGGCGAGCTGATCGTGCGCGGACCGCAGGTGTTCTCCGGGTACTACGGCAAGCCGGAGGAGACGGAGGCGGTCTTCGTCGACGGATGGTTCCGCACCGGAGACATCGTCACGGTCGACGACGGCGGATTCATCCGCATCGTCGACCGCATCAAGGAGCTCATCATCACCGGCGGCTTCAACGTGGCGCCGACCGAGGTCGAGAACGCCCTGCGCCAGCATCCCGACGTCTCAGACGCCGCGGTCGTCGGACTGCCCAGCGACCACTCCGGCGAAGAGGTCGTCGCGGCGATCGTGGTCGACGGGGCGAAGGACGTCGACATCGAGGGGATCAGGGAGTTCGCCCGCGGAATCCTCACGCCGTACAAGGTTCCGCGGCGCATCTTCGTGGTCGACGAACTGCCGAAGTCGCTGATCGGGAAGGTGCTGCGCCGCCAGGTGAAGGAGAAGCTGCTGGCGCTGACCACGGGCTCCTGACCGGTCCCCCAGGAATCTCGGGGCCGATCACGCTACCCTTGGTCAGTGACTGAAGAAGACGCTGTACCCACCGACGCCCCCTCGACCCCCGGATTCGAGGAGCTCGGCATCACCGGGTCCGTCCTCAAGGCCATCAAGGATCTCGGCTACGAGACCCCGTCGCCGATCCAGGCGGCCACCATCCCGACTCTCCTCTCCGGACGCGACGTCGTCGGCATGGCGCAGACGGGGACCGGAAAGACCGCTGCGTTCGCACTGCCCGTGCTCGAGCGCCTCGACGTGTCGCAGAAGACCCCGCAGGCGCTCGTCCTCGCTCCGACGCGCGAGCTCGCGCTGCAGGTGTGCGAGGCGTTCGAGTCCTACGCGTCCCGTATGAAGGGCGTGCACGTGCTCCCCGTCTACGGCGGCCAGGGGTACGGTGTGCAGCTCTCCGCACTGCGCCGGGGTGTGCACGTGATCGTCGGCACCCCCGGTCGCATCATGGACCACCTCGCCAAGGGCACGCTCGACCTGTCCGAGCTGCAGTACCTCGTACTCGACGAGGCCGACGAGATGCTGAAGATGGGCTTCGCGGAGGACGTCGAGCAGATCCTCGCGCAGACCCCGGAGGAGAAGCAGGTCGCCCTGTTCTCTGCGACCATGCCGCCGCAGATCCGCCGGCTCGCGCAGCAGTACCTGCGTGATCCCGAGGAGATCACGATCAAGTCGAAGACGGCGACGAACACCAACATCACGCAGCGGTACCTCGTCGTGTCGTACGCGCAGAAGGTCGACGCGCTCACGCGCATCCTCGAGGTTGAGAACTTCGACGGCATGATCGTCTTCGTCCGCACCAAGAACGAGACCGAGACGCTGGCCGAGAAGCTGCGCGCCCGCGGCTATTCCGCGGCCGCGATCAACGGCGATGTGCCGCAGGTGCAGCGCGAGCGCAGCGTCAACCAGCTCAAGGACGGCAAGCTCGACATCCTTGTGGCCACCGACGTCGCGGCGCGCGGACTCGACGTGGAGCGCATC
>JAGIAK010000175.1 GCA_017744855.1 Microbacterium sp. | reverse complement strand
CAGCTGTTCGGCATGCACTCGCCCAACGAGCTCGTGACCGTCGCGCTCACCGAGCCCGGCTGGGCGAACGAGCTCGACTGGATGAAGTGGCTGCCGCACACCTCCAGCGAACGCAACCCGTTCAAGGACGTCGCGCTCGCCGACTCCGCCTCCACGGGGGCGGCCCTGCTGAACGGCCTGGAGGAGATCGTGCTCCGCCGCTCGCGCGAGGCCAAGTCGCAGCGTCCGCCCTACGGCGACGACTGGGACCCGATGGTCTACGGCACCGACGTGAAGCGCGCGGCCGAGGAGGCCACGTTCCCCGGTCAGACCGCGATCCTCGTCGTCGTGACCAACGACGCCCCCGTCGACAGGGCTCGGCTCACGCAGATCCTCGAGCGCGGCGCCGACGTCGGCGTCTACGGACTGTTCGTCGCCCCGGTCGTTGCGGCGCTCCCGGCTGCCTGCCGCACGTTCGTCGACGTGAGCGCCGGACTCGAGAACGCCACGGTCGGCACGGTCCGCAGCGGCGTCAGCTACTCCGACGTGCAGGTCGAGGGCGTCTCGCACGCGTACATGACCATGTTCGCGAAGCGCCTGGCCCCCGTGGTCGACTCCAGCACCGTGATCGAGGACTCCTCCGACATCCCCAACTCGGTGATGTTCCTCTCGCTGGTGGGGTCCGAGATCGCCTCCGACCCCGGCGCCGTGATCGACCGCTGGCGGCAGAACAACACCATCATCGACCGCTCGGGCGCCCCGCAGTCGCGGCTCAAGAAGGCCGGCAATCTGCGCGCGATCATCGGGCAGTCGCAGACGGATGCCATGACCCTCGACCTGCGCACGCAGGGACCGCACGCTCTCGTCGGCGGCACCACAGGCGCCGGCAAGAGCGAGTTCCTGCAGGCCTGGGTGCTCGGCATGGCCGCGGCGCACAGCCCCGACCGCGTCACCTTCCTCTTCGTGGACTACAAGGGCGGCTCGGCCTTCGCGGACTGCGTCGACCTGCCCCACACCGTCGGCCTCGTCACCGACCTCTCGCCGCACCTCGTGCGCCGAGCGCTCACCTCGCTGCGCGCCGAGCTGCACCACCGTGAGCACCTCTTCAACCGCAAGAAGGCGAAGGACCTGCTCGAGCTTGAGAAGCGCCGCGATCCCGAGACGCCCCCGGCGCTCGTGCTCGTGATCGACGAGTTCGCCGCTCTCGCGGGGGAGGTGCCGGAGTTCGTCGATGGCGTCGTCGACATCGCCCAGCGCGGACGGTCGCTCGGCATCCACCTGATCATGGCGACCCAGCGTCCGGCCGGCGTCATCAAGGACAACCTGCGCGCCAACACGAACCTGCGGGTGGCCCTGCGCATGGCCGACGAATCGGACTCCAAGGACGTCGTCGACGACCCGGTCGCCGCGTCGTTCCCGCCGTCGATCCCCGGCCGCGGCATCGCCAAGACCGGCCCTGGGCGCCTCGTGCCGTTCCAGTCGGCGTATGCCGGCGGATGGTCGACCGAGGAGGTGCAGGCCGCCGAGGTCAAGGTCGCCGAGCTGCGGTTCGGCTCCATCCAGACGTGGGAGGCCGAGCAGGCGCCGGAGTCGGACTCGCACGACGAGGACCTCGGCCCGAACGATCAGAAGCGCATCGTCGCGACGCTCGTGAAGGCGGCGTCGCAGGCGTCGATCCCCGCCCCGCGTCGACCGTGGCTGGACGACCTGGAGCGGGCGGTCGACATCCGCGACCTCCCGGTGCTCGGCGACGGGCAGATCCTGCTCGGCAAGATGGACGTGCCGGAGCGACAGCTGCAGGAGCCCGCGTACTTCCATCCGGACAAGGACGGTTCGCTGCTCGTCTACGGCACCAGCGGTTCGGGCAAGTCGACGGTGCTGCGCACCCTGGCGATCGCCGCGGGCTTCGAGCCTGAGCGGTCGAACGTCGAGGTGTTCGGGCTGGACTTCGGCTCGGGGTCGCTGAAGAGCCTCGAGGAGCTCCCGCACGTCGGATCGATCATCTCGGGCGACGACGCCGAGCGCGTGCAGCGCATCCTGCGCTCGCTGTCGCGCGTGCTCGACGACCGAGGCAAGCGGTTCAGCGCCGCGAACGCCTCCAGCCTCACCGAGTACCGCGAGCTCACCGGAAAGGCCGAGTCGCGCATCCTGCTCCTGATCGACGGGTTCCCGCAGTTCCGCAGCGAGTGGGAGTCGACGACCGCGCGGATGCCGTTCTACCAGACGTTCATGCGGATCCTCGGCGAGGGCCGACCGCTCGGCGTGCACGTGATCGCCAGCGCCGACCGCTCCGGCTCCGTGCCCACCGCGGTGAGCGCGAACGTGTCGCGACGGGTGGTGCTGCGCCTCGCCGACGAGACCGGGTATGCGATGCTCAACGCCCCGAAGGACGTGCTGGACGAGCGGTCAGCGCCTGGACGGGCGATCGTGGACGGCCTGGAGACGCAGATCGCCACCCTCGGCGGCACGCCGAACGTGGCCGAGCAGACGAAGCTCCTCGATAAGCTCGCCGCCGACCTGCGCGCGGCGGGTGCCAGGGAGGTCGCCGAGATCGGCGCGCTGCCGACCCGCCTGTCGGCGCGCGACCTGCCCGACCGCATCGGGGAGTTCCCGGTGCTCGGCGTGGCGGAGGACACCCTCGCCCCGCGGGACTTCGACCCCGTCGGTACGTTCGTGGTCGCGGGGCCGCCGCTGTCGGGCAAGACCAACGCGCTCAAGGCCCTCATCGGGTCGATGCGGCGCTTCGACCCGGAGATCAGGCTCTTCCACTTCGGCGGGCGTCGCGCGCAGCTCAAGGACTACGCCGATTGGACGCGCAGCGCCGTCACCCCGGAGGACGCCAAGGAGCTCGCGAAGGAGATCGCCGAGATCGCGGTCGACGAGACCGTGCCGGTGCGGATGCTGGTGGTCGTCGAGGACGTGCCGCAGTTCGCGGACGGTGCGGCGGAGCGCGAGATGAAGGCGATGTTCCAGGCGATCAACCGCAGCGATCACCTGCTGATCGGCGACGCCGACGTCACGCAGGTGACCAGCGGCTTCGGCTTCATCGGCGATTTCAAGGCGGGACGCAAGGGCATCATCCTCAAGCCGGACGCCTTCGACGGCGACGCGGTGTTCAAGGTGCCTTTCCCCAAGGTCAAGCGCACCGACTTCCCCGACGGCCGCGGCATCTTCGTGCAGGCGGGGCGGCAGGTCACCGTGCAGATGCCGCTCGTCGAGGGCTGACGCATCGGTCGCGGCGATGGGGAGTTGTCCCCATCGCCGCGTGCGCCGCTCGTTGCATAGTCTGATGGTGTCGTGCCGGATCGTGAGAGCCACCGCGCTCACGATCCGTTCCAGTTTTCTCCAGGGGGGCCTGAGTCATGTCCGTGAAGGTGTCGTATGACGAGATCGGTGCGATCTACACGAATCTCGTCGCCACGAAGACCGAGTTCGACAGCGCGTCCCAGCGGCGCACTGACCTCGCGCTCGACATCGGCCAGCCGTACGGGCACAACCAGCTGCTCGTCGAAGCGTCGGACTTCGAGACCCAGTGGGACGACCGCCGCAACAAGCTCAACGAAGGTCTGGACTCGGTGATCGATCGGGCCAAGAC
>JAGIAK010000174.1 GCA_017744855.1 Microbacterium sp. | reverse complement strand
TCCGGATACAGCGCGACGGCGAGCCCCTGGTCCAGCAGCTTCCGCTGCTCGTCGAGGGCGTCGAGCGCCGCCTGCTGGACGACGATCGCGAACGTCGGCGGCGCGGCGGCGGCATCCGGATCGGTCGCCCCGACGGCCGCGGCGAACGCGCGAACGCGCTCGGCGGTGACGACGACCGGCGCCGTCGGCGGGTAGCTGCGGCCGAGGAGGTCGGGGTTCACCGGCATGCGACCAGCCTAGCGAGGGGCGCGGCGGCCGACCGGGTCGTCAGGACCGTTCCAGCCGCAGCTGCGTCGCGTCCACGCTGGGCGGGGCGCCGAACAGACGACGGTACTCCCGGCTGAACTGGGACGCGCTGCTGTAGCCGACGCGATGGCTGATCCCGGTGATGTCGTTCGGGTGATTGGCGAGTTGCACGCGCGCGCACTGCAGGCGGATGCGCTTCTGGAACTGAATCGGGCTCATGCCCGTCACCACCTGGAAGTTCCGATAGAAGGCGGGCCGGCTCATGCCCGACAGCCTTGCCATCTCGGCGACCCGGAACGGCTGGGTGTAGTGCTCCCGGATCCAGCGCACCGAACGGGTCACGTGACTCAGGCTGCTGCCGACCAGCCCGAGCTCCCGGACGATGTCGCCGTGGGCGCCGGTCATCAGCTGCCAGAAGATCTCCCGCTTGATCAGCGGGACCATGACGCGCTGATCCTGCGGTCGATCGATCAGGCGCAGCAGCCGGACGATCGCCTCGATCAGCTCCTCCGAGGCGTCGCCGACCGCGATCCCGGGTTGCGCCGCGTCACCCAAGGGCGGCAGATCCGCAGGATCGGCCTGGAGCAGGAGATCGGCGATCACGGCCGGCTCGAGGGTCAGGACGAGGCCGAGCGCCGGCCGCCCCGGCTCGGCCCCCTCGACGTGCCAGACGACCGGGGAGTCCACCGAGGCGACGAGGTACTCGCCGACGCCGTACTCGTAGGAGCGGCCGCCTGTCTCCAGGCGCCGACCGCCCTGCGCCATGACGGCGAGCACGGTGCCGGACATCGACGGCTCGGGCGCGACACCGTGGTCCGAGCGCAGGATCCGCACGCCATCGATGCCGGCATGCGGCCCGGCGAGCACGTGGCGTTCGAGCAGTCCGCGCAGCACATCCATGGGCATGCCCCCATTACATCCCGTGTCCCCGCCGGCCGGCGACGGGCGAGACCATCAGGCAAGAGAACGCGATCTTCGTTACAGCAGGACAGGACGCCCGCTGTCAGCGTTGATCCCGTCCGGCTCATCGCCGGACCGGGGACGACCGAGGATGTCCCGCCGGGCGGCCCAGCAGCCCGCGGCATCGACCTCGCCCATCCGATCGAACCGCTCGACGACGAGAGACAGGAGCACCCATGACATCCGACGACCCGCTGCTGACGGACGCGACCACGATGGCGGCCGCGATCCGCGTCAAGGAGATCTCACCCGTCGAGGTCATGGACGCGACGCTGGCCCGCATCGAGCAGCGCAACCCCAGCATCAACGCCTTCGTGTTCCAGGCGTTCGACGAGGCGCGGGCCGCAGCCGTGGAGGCGGAACGGCGGGTCGTCGCAGGCGAGCCGGTCGGGCCGCTGCACGGCGTTCCGGTCGCGATGAAGGACCTGTTCGACTTCAAGCCCGGCTGGCCCTCGACGTTCGGCGGCATCCCCGCGCTCCGCGACCAGCACATCCCGGCGTACTGCATCTGGGCGGAGCGGATGGAGCGAGCCGGCGGCATCATCGTCGGCAAGACGAACGCGCCTTCGCTCGGCATGCGCCTCGTCACGGACAACCGGCTGTTCGGCCCAACGCGGAACCCGTTCGACACGACGCGCAACGCGGGCGGCTCCTCCGGCGGCGCCGCGGCGGCGATCGCCGACGGCCTCGTCACGATCGCCGAGGGCAGCGACGCGGGCGGCTCGAGCCGGGTGCCGGCCGCCTGGTGCGGGGTGTACGGGTTCAAGTCGACCTGGGGGAGGGTGCCCTTCCTGCTCCGGCCGGATGCCTTCGCCGGGACGATGCCGTTCCTCAACGAGGGCGTCATCACCCGCACCGTGGCGGATGCCGCGCTCGGGCTCTCGGTCCTCAGCGGGCCGGACCCGCGCGACCCGTTCAGCACGCGCGACGAGATCGACTGGCTCGCCGCGCTCGGCCGTGACGTCGCGGGGATGCGGATCGCCTACAGCCCGGACCTCGACGTGTTCGCCGTCGACGAGCGCATCGCCCGCGTCGTCGAGACCGCGCTGCAGGCGTTCGAGGAGGCAGGCGCCCGCGTCGAACGCGTCCGGCTCGGCATCCGCCGGGATCAGCGCGAGCTGAGCGACGTGTGGTGCCGGCTCGTGATGCCGTTGACCGCCGCGAACGTCGCGGGACTCCAGGCGCAGGGCATCGACCTGCGGGGCGCGCTCCGCGACGACCTGCCGCCGGAGGTGCACGGCTGGCTGGAGACGGCCGACCGCATGACCGCAGCGGACCTGATGCGCGACCAGGCGGTGCGGACCGAGGTCTTCGACGCGCTCCAGGGCGTGTTCGCCGAATACGACCTGCTCGTCACCCCGACGACGGGCGCGCTGCCGGTGCGCAACGCCGATGACCGGAACACGGTCGGTCCCCGGGAGATCAACGGCGTCGAGGTGGACCCGCTCGTGGGCTGGGCGCTGACCTACTTCGCGAACTTCGGCGGCCATCCGGCGGCGTCGGTGCCGGCCGGCCTCGCGGACGGCCTGCCCGTGGGGATGCAGATCGTCGGCCGGCTCGGCGCGGACGCCGATGTCCTCGCGGCGAGCGCCGTCTTCGAGCGGCTGCGCCCCTGGAGCTACGACATCCCCGAGCAGCGGACGATCTGAGCACGGCCGTCGACGTGCGACATCGCCTCCGCGACGGTGTCGCGACGGAGCCGGAGATGCACCGGAGGCCGGTCCGACGGTAGCTGAGGCGGGGCACGATCCCGCGACCTCACGATTATGAGTCGTGCGCTCTAACCAACTGAGCTACTCAGCCGCAGCGCCGACCGGGGCCGGGCGCGGTGCCCCAGGACAGAATCGAACTGTCGACCTCACCCTTACCAAGGGTGTGCTCTACCACTGAGCCACTGGGGCGCATGCGGCAGGGCCGCGAATGCACCAGGAGAGTCTACTGGAAACATCGACGCGTTACGCTCGCCCCATGGCGAACGAATGGTGGCGCACGGCGGTCATCTACCAGATCTACCCGCGTTCGTTCGCGGACTCCGACGGCGACGGCGTCGGCGACCTCAAGGGCATCGCGGCCCGCCTGCCCGCGCTGCGGGAGCTCGGCGTGGACGCCGTCTGGCTCAGTCCGTTCTTCCGCAGCCCGCAGCGCGACGCCGGCTACGACGTCTCCGACTACACCGACGTCGACCCGCTCTTCGGCACGCTCGAGGACTTCGACGCCCTCATCGCCGAGGCGCACGGGCTCGGCCTGCGCGTCATCGCCGACATGGTGCCGAACCACACCTCCTCCGATCACCGCTGGTTCCAGGAGGCGATCGCGAGCCCGCCGGGCAGCCCGGAGCGCGACCGCTACATCTTCCGGGACGGCAAGGGGAAGGCGGGCGACCGGCGGCCCAACAACTGGCAGTCCGTCTTCGGCGGTCCCATGTGGGACCGGCTGACCTCGCCGGACGGCACCCCCGGGCAGTGGTATCTGCACATCTTCGACTCCTCCCAGCCGGACCTGAACTGGGAGAACGAACGGGTCCGCGCGCACTTCCGCGA
>JAGIAK010000173.1 GCA_017744855.1 Microbacterium sp. | reverse complement strand
GTTCCTCCTCATGATCATCTCCGTGGTGATGGTCACGTGGGTCTACCCGCCGCAGGCCCCGGGCGCGTCCGGCGGGAACGCGGAAGGGGCGGATGCCGCGGCATCCGCCCCTTCCGAGGTGTCTCAGGCTCCGGTGACCGGCGCCGCTCCGGCTCCGCCGGAGCCGCCCCGACGGCGGCGGCGACGGCGAGCGGGCGCCGGCTTGCCGTCGTGATGCTCCTTGCCCGCACCGTCGTGCGTGCCCGCACCCTCGGCGCCGCGATCGGCTGAGGGGGCGGCGTCGGTCGAGTCGGAGCCGCTGTCGGCGGCGCCCTCGGCGAACGTCGAGCCCACCGGCTCGGATCCACGACGGCGGCGACGGCGACGACGCGTGCCGCCCTCGGCCGTTCCCTCTGCCGCGGCATCGGCCGCACGTTCGGTGCGCGGTGCGCGGGCCGGCTTCTCGGCCTTGGGCGCGGTCACCAGGCGGCCCTTGGTGCCCTCGGGGATGTTCAGGTCGCTGTAGAGGTGCGGGCTCGACGAGTAGGTCTCGGTCGGCTCGGGCTGGCCGAACTCCAGGGCGCGGTTGATGAGGGCCCACTTGTGCAGGTCCTCCCAGTCGACGAAGGTGACGGCGGTGCCGGTCTTGCCCGCACGGCCGGTGCGGCCGGCGCGGTGCAGGTAGGTCTTCTCCTCGTCGGGGATGGTGTGGTTGATGACGTGGGTGACGTCGTCGACGTCGATGCCTCGCGCGGCCACGTCGGTCGCGACGAGCACGTCCTTCTTGCCGGCCTTGAAGGCGGCCATCGAGCGCTCGCGCTGGTCCTGGCCCATGTCGCCGTGCACGCCGCCGACGTTGAAGCCGCGGTCGCCGAGCTCGTCGACCAGGCGCTGCGCCGCACGCTTGGTGCGCGTGAAGATCACGGTCTTGCCACGGCCCTCGGCCTGCAGGATGCGGGCGATGACCTCGTCCTTGTCGAGCGAGTGCGCGCGGTAGACGACGTGCTTGATGTTAGCCTGCGTGAGGCCCTCGTCTGGATCGTTGGCGCGGATGTGGATCGGGTTGGTCATGAAGCGGCGCGCGAGGGCGACGATCGGACCGGGCATGGTCGCCGAGAAGAGCTGGGTGTGGCGCACGGCCGGCACCTTCTGGAAGATCTTCTCGATGTCGGCGAGGAAGCCGAGGTCGAGCATCTTGTCGGCCTCGTCGAGCACGACCTCCGTGGCGTTGGACAGGTCGAGCAGACGCTGGCCGGCGAGGTCGATGAGACGACCTGGAGTGCCGACGACGATCTGCGCTCCGGCCTTGAGTTGGTCGATCTGACCCTCGTAGGCCTTGCCGCCGTAGATGGCGACGACGCTGGTCGAGCGGTTGGAGGTGAGCAGGTCGATGTCTTCGTACACCTGCACGGCGAGCTCGCGGGTGGGCACCACGATGAGCGCCTTGACCCCGTGCTCCGGGTCCTTGCCGAGACGCTGCACGACGGGGATGCCGAAGCCGAAGGTCTTGCCCGTTCCGGTCTTGGCCTGACCGATGATGTCCTGGCCGGGGAGACCAAGCGGGATGGTCTGCTCCTGGATGGGGAAGGCGTCGACGATGCCCTTGGCGGCGAGTGCGTCGACGATGTCCTGATCGATACCGAGATCAGCGAAGGTTGTCACGTTGTTCGATTGCCTGTCCGGCGACCTGCGAGATCGCCACGTTCACGGATCCACGCCGTCTCATGTGCCACAGGCGCGGGCCCCGCTCCGACGGCGGGGACGACACCAGCCTACCGGAGGGGTGGTACGGAGCCGTCAGGAGCGCGTCGCACGAGTAGTGTGAACCCGTGGTGAATCAGGTGGAGCGCCGTCATGGTTGAGTGGTTCTGGAAGCGGGGCAGGACGCCCCGACGCACGCTCACCCTGCGCAGCAGGGGTGATCAGGGCGGCGCGACGCGCGTCGACTTCGCGGAGCTGGCCCCGGAGCTGAACCGCTTCCTCGGACAGGCCGCGTACCTCCAGCTCGGGTACTTCGAGACGCTGACGCGACTGATCAGGGCCACGCCGGAGCTCGCCGAGAAGGAGTCGCTGTCCCGCGCGGCGGGCGCCGCCCTGACGAAACACCAGGCGATCGTCGCGCTGATCGCCGAGCGCGGCGAGGATCCGACGCAGCTCATGCTGCCGTTCCGTGAGAACCTCGACGCCTTCCGCCGTAAGACCATCGGTGCCAGACCCCGCGAGACGATGCTCGCGGTGTACATCACCGCAGGCCTGCTCGACGACTTCTACCTCGCACTCGCGTCCAGCTATGCGGAGACGGGGGAGAAGGTGAGGGAGATCCTCGGCGAGGACGACGCCAGGCACGAGATCGTCGCGATCATCCAGGAGACGATCGAGAGCGACGAGGAGTGGCGTTCGCTGCTGTCGATGTGGGCGCGCCGCCTCGTCGGCGACACGATCCTCGTGTGCAGGTCGGCGCTGCGTCCCGAGCGCCTCGCCGCCGCGGACGACGAGCGCATCGAGCCGGTCTACACGGAGCTGATGGGCGCGCACGCGCGCCGCATGGACGCGATGGGCCTGGCCTCCTAAGCTGCGGCGCCTCGCGGCGCCGTGCTCCGACCCGGGCGGGATCAGATGCCGGCTGCGGCCTTGGCCTCGGCGTCGGAGCGGCGGCGCACGCTGACGATCGCGAGCGTCGCGAGCGCCGCGACGACGGCGGAGCCGAGCACGCTCGCGAGCCACAGCCAGATGCTGCCCTCGCCGACGCCCGCCCACTGCATGCCGGTGTACACGACAGCGGCGACCGCGGTCGCAATGGCCGGGGTGAGCACGACGCCCCTGAGCGGACGACCGCCGATCAGGTAGTGCGCGGCGATGCCGAGCACGCACGCGCCGATGAGTGCGAGGAGGATGTACATCGCGGTCTCAGGCGACGAAGCCGACGCGACGAGACTCCTCGGTGCCCAGCTCGATGTAGGCGAGGTTCGCGGTGGGCACGACGTACGAGTTGCCCTTCACATCGGCGAAGTCGAGGTGGGCGACGTTCTGCTCGAGCGCGGTGGCGACCTTGGTGCGGACCTCGTCCGCCGTCGCGGACGTCTCGAAGCTCAGCTCGCGGCCGGTGTTGACGATGCCGATGCGGATTTCCACGCGTGCTCCCTGTTGTTGAGGCGATGGGACTGCGCCAACTCTACCCCGGCGGCGCGGCCCCGGATCCGCGTGACGACCCGGTTTCGCCGTGAGCGCACACGACGCCCGACGCGGCGCCGATCGCGATGTCGCCGCACCCCAGTAGCGTGGATCGCATGACCAGTGACGCCGCCCAGCGAGCCGTCGTCGGAGCGCCGGCGACGGCATCCGGCGTGATCATCGGCGCGCCGGGGACGGGCAAGACCCGCACCCTGATCGACCGGGTCGTCCATCTGCTCGACGAGGGCTTGGTCCCCGAGGAGGTGCTCGTCCTCACCCCGAGCCGGCAGGCGGCGACCGCTCTGCGCGACCGGATCGGCGTGCTGATCGGTCAGGCGACGCCGGGGCCTCTCGCGCGGTCGCTCGGGTCCTTCGCCTTCCAGCTGGTCCGCGGCGCCATGGTGCGCGCGGGGCAGGAACCGCCCGCGCTGCTCACCGGAGCCGATCAGGACCGCATCGTGGCCGACCTCCTCGCCGGCGACGAGGAAGACGGCGGTGGCATCCCGTGGCCGGAGGCGCTCAGCGCGTCGGTGCGCGCCTCGAAGGGCTTCCGCTCGGAGCTGCGCGCGTTCATCGCGGAGTGCACCGAACTGTCCGCCCGGCCGGACGAGCTCCGCGCGGCCGGAGACCCGTCCTGGGCGGCCGCCGCAGACTTCCTCGTCGAGTACCGCTCCGTGC
>JAGIAK010000172.1 GCA_017744855.1 Microbacterium sp. | reverse complement strand
GGAGTGGGGAGGGCGTAGGGCGGAGGGCGGGGGTGAGGCGGGGAGGGTGAGGCGGGAGGCGAGGGGTACTGGCCACCCCAACGATCCGAGAGGGTATGGTGGCCACGTGGGCACCATCTACTACGGCGGCGAGGCGACGCCGATCGAGATCGACGATCGCACGCTCGCGCATCTGAAGATCGTCATCTCGACGAAGCTGCGGCGCGGCGAGAGCTTCACGCTCTCCTGGCGGCACCCCGATGACCAGCCGCGCGGACGCTCCACCCTCTGGCTGCATCCCTCCATCCCGCTCCGCTACGTCTTCGACGACCCGGAGCCGACGGAGCTGAGCCGCACCTGGCTCGAGGAGCTCGCCAACTCCGCCCACTCCTCGGGCGGCATCCAGCTCGTCGCCGAGCACTTCGACGTGCCGTCGACCGGCCCGGTCGACACGCCCGCCGAGACCGAGTCCGAGGCCTGAGCCCCTAGGGCAGCGGCCAGTCCGCGTCAAGCCCCTACGCGGCGCCCGCGCGAGACGGCAGGCTCGGAGCCTGTCGACGAGTGCGCGAGCGGCGCGCGGGTAGGAGGACTCGATGGACGACGAACCCAGGGGAGCGAGCGGTCTGCCGCCGATCGAGGAGTGGTGGCCGCACCTGAGCATCGGAGCGCGGCACGAGGTCCTCGAGCACCTGCGCGGACCGCTGCCCGCCGACGCGCGCGCCGAGATCGCACGAGTGACGGGCCAGGCCGTCCCCGCCGGCGCCGAGCTGAGCCACATCGATGTCGGCTACGTCGAGACCCAGCAGCAGCCGGTCGACTGACGGCCCTCTCGAGGCGTCGCTGCGCGACGTCCCCGCGGAGGCCGAGCCGGATCGCGCGGAGCACCGCTGGCCCGCGGTCGCCGCGGTCGTCGTGGCGCTGACGCTCTATGCGCTCCTGCCGAGCGGGTTCACCCCCTGGCTGCGCTACGCGGTCGTCGGGGTCTGCGTGCTCCTGCTCGTCCCGCTCGTCCTGCTCAATCCGCTGCGCCTGCGTCGCCAGACCGCATGGTCGCGGCGTCTGTCGACGGCGCTCGCGGTCGTCCTGGCGGCCGCGAACCTCGTCGCGCTCGGCCAGCTCATCGTCGCGCTGCTGCGCACGGAGCACGACGAGAGCGGGGCCCTGCTCCTCGCAGCGGCGCAGGTGTGGGCGACGCATGCCATCGTGTTCGCCCTCCTGTACTGGGAGCTCGACCGCGGCGGACCCGTCGTCCGCGCGCTCGCGCAGCGCGAGGACATCCCGCGCGCCGACATCCGCTTCCCGCAGGACACCGATCACGAGGCCGTGTCGGAGGTCGCGCGGTGGTCCTCGCAGGCGACCGGCTGGACGCCGAACTTCGTCGACTACCTGTACTTCTCGCTGTCGAACTGCATGGCGTTCTCGCCTCCGGACGCCGTCCCGCTGAGCACCCGCATCAAGGTGCTCGTGGGACTCCAGGCCTTCGGCGCATTCGTCGTGCTCGTGCTCGTCATCGCCCGCGCGGTCGCCCTCCTGGGCTAGGGTGCCGTCAGGGATTCGGAACGCACGATCGGTATGCAGCGCATGGGACGTCTCATCTACGCGGGTTCGCCGAGCGATTCGTATCGCGTCGACGACCGTCTGCTCCTCCACCTCGAGCTCGCGATCGCGGCGAAGTTCCGGCTCGGGGACTCCTTCGCGTTCACGATCGACGGGGACCACGCACCCGGCAGCGGATACCACGTGCTGTGGATGCATCCGTCGATCTCGCTGCAGTTCCGCTACGACGGCGACCGGCGGGCGCTCGCGGTCAACCCCTCCTGGGTGTCCGCCCTCGTGTCGTCCGCGTCGACGGACGGCGGGCTGCGGATCGTGCCGGAGCCGGGTTCGGCTCCGGCCGCGGCGCCGAGGCCGATCTACGGCTGAACCGGGTCCTTCGACTCGCTGCGCTCGCTCAGGCGACCAGTCGACCAGGTCCAGCCGGCTCAGATCTCGGCGGCCTCGTCCTTGTCCTTGGCGGCGGGCTCCGGCGGGATCGTGAGCCCGCTCGTGCTGCTCGCGAGCCGCAGCATCTCCTCCACCCAGGCGCGGTTGATCCGCGGCGGCCGGCTGCCGAAGAAGTGGAACTGGATCGGGACGGACGGGTGGATCCAGAACGTCCTGCGTCCGTTCCCGCCGCCGACGTCGATGTCGAACATGAACGATTCGTTCCGTCGCAGCTTCGTCATGACGGCGATGCGCAGATGAGCGAGCGTCCGGTCCTCGAGGTCGACCGATACAGCGGTGGCGCCGTAGATGAACTTGCCCACGCATGCAGGGTACCCAGTGAGGGTGAGATCGCGGGTGAAAAGCGGCGATCGGAGGTGACGGGTATTTCACCCCCGGCCGGTTTCGGCCGCGCCGGTGCCGCCGCTCAGTGCCGCCGGATGAGCTGGATCAGCTCCGACTTCCGCTTGTCCGAGTAGCCGTGCAGGCCCAGCTCCCGCGCGCGATCCTTCAGACGCGCGACCGTCCAGTCCTCCATGTCGCCGTGGCGCCCGCCGCGCGCCCCGACCTTCGACCGTCCCTCCTTCGCGGCCGCGTTCGACACGCGCGCCGCCTTCTCCTTCGACGCGCCCTCGCCCCGCAGCTTCTCGTAGAGCTCCGGGTCCTTCAGGCTGTCGGATCCTCGTCCACCGGGCATGTGCTGCTCCCTTCCTCGCGGCGCCGCAGCGCCTAGTACCGCTGGGTCTCGCCGAGCGTGATGAGCACGAGCGCGAGCGCCGGCACGATCGCCATCGCGCCCATGAGCCACGCGAACGCGAGGTTCCGCCGATGCGCGTCGCGGACCCAGATCGCACAGCCGACCATCGTCAGATACAGGCCGACCGTGAGCACGATCCCGCTCCACGGGATGATGATCTGCATCGTCAGCGTGGCCGCGAGCATCGCGACCGCGACGAGGCAGAGGACGCCGGCCGGCACGAGCCAGCGGCGTCGGCGGCCCTCCCAGAGCGCCGGCTGGTTGCGGATCGCGAGCGGATCGGTGTGCGCGTGTGCCATGGGCCGACGGTAGGCCGGGTCGCCTGAGTCTTCCGGGGGCTTGACTTTCCGCTAGCACTCCCGCACCCTGCAGGCAAGCCCGTGTCCGGCTGGGCGCGTTCCGCCTATCGTCGCCGCATGACGACGTCGCTGCGCACCGAGGTCGACCCGCGACTGCGCCGGACCGCCCGGCCGCCCGGGCCCGTGCGCAAGGGCAACGTCTTCGTCAAGTGGGTGACGACGACCGACCACAAGGTGATCGGGCACCTCTACCTGATCACCTCGTTCCTGTTCTTCCTCATCGGCGGCGTCATGGCGCTGCTCATCCGCGGCCAGCTCGCGGCGCCGGGCCTGCGCGTCATCGCGACGGGGGAGCAGTACGACCAGCTCTTCACGATGCACGGCACCGTGATGCTCCTGATGTTCGCGACCCCCCTCTTCGCCGGATTCGCGAACGCGCTCATGCCGCTGCAGATCGGCGCCGCAGACGTCGCCTTCCCGCGATTGAACGCGCTCGCGTACTGGCTCTTCCTCTTCGGCTCGCTCATCGCCGTCGGCGGCTTCCTCACGCCGCAGGGCGCGGCCGCCTTCGGCTGGACCGCCTACAATCCGCTGTCCGACGACAGCTTCTCCCCGGGGCTCGGCGGGAACCTCTGGGTCTTCGGCCTCGGCCTCTCCGGCTTCGGGACGATCCTCGGCGCGGTGAACTTCATCACGACGATCATCACGCTGCGCGCGCCGGGCATGACCATGTGGCGGATGCCGATCTTCACGTGGAACACGCTCATCACGTCGCTCCTCGTGCTCCTCGCGTTCCCGGTGCTCAACGCGTTCGCGTACTGGCTCTACCTGTTCGGCTCGCTCATCGCGGTCTCCGGCTTCCTCACCCCGCAGGGTGCGGCGGGCTTCGGCTGGACCGTGTATACGCCCCTCTCGTCGTCGACGTTCTCGCCGGGCCTCGGCGGCAACCTCTGGGTCTTCGGCCTCGGCCTCTCCGGATTCGGCACGATCC
>JAGIAK010000171.1 GCA_017744855.1 Microbacterium sp. | reverse complement strand
CCTGGATCGGGCGTCGCTTCGGGCTTTCCCCGTCGGAGGAGAAGCTGGCCGATGCGGTGATCGCGGGGGTGCCGCTCAACGAGGCGGCGGAGCGGCTGGGCATCCAGCTCTCCACGGCGCGCACCCGGCTCATCGCAACCGACGGCGTCTTCTCGATGGATGGGTACATCGCCCCGCTCGCCGACATCTGCGATCTCGCGGAACGCTACGACGCGCTGGTGTTCGTCGACGACTCGCACGCCGTCGGCTTCGTCGGCGAGAACGGCCGCGGCACCCCCGAGCTGTGCGGCGTGTCCGACCGTGTCGACATCTACACCGGCACCTTCGGCAAGGCGCTGGGCGGCGCATCCGGCGGTTACGTCGCGGCGCACGCCGACATCGTCGCGCTCCTGCGTCAGCGCTCGCGTCCGTACCTGTTCTCGAACACGCTGATGCCGGCGATCGTCGCCGGCACGTTGACGGCCCTCGACCTCGTCGAGGGGTCGGCCGACCTTCGCGCCCGTCTGCGCGACAACGCCGCGCTGTTCCGCTCCCGGATGACGGCGGAGGGCTTCGACCTGCTGCCGGGGGAGCACCCGATCGTCCCCGTGATGTTCGGCGACGCCGCGCTCACCGCGCGCATCGCGGCGGAGATGCAGACGCAGGGCGTGTACGTGACGGCGTTCAGCTTCCCCGTGGTGCCGCGCGGTCTCGCGCGCATCCGCGTGCAGCTCTCCGCTGCGCACACCGCGGAGCAGGTGGAGCGCTGCGTCGCCGCGTTCGTCGCCGCGCGTGCCGCCGTGAGCTGATCCCGGAGAAGATGCAAAGAAATACTTGCAAAGAGTTCTTTGCAAGAGTATCTTTGCATTCATGACGGAGAACACGCAGGTACGCACCCTCGATCCGGGGGCGCTCAAGGCACTCGCGCATCCCCTGCGCGTGCGCATCTTCGATCTGCTCGCCAGCCAGGGACCGCAGACCGCCAGTTCCCTCGCGGCGATGGTGGGGGAGACCTCAGGGTCGACCAGTTACCACCTTCGCGCGCTGGCGGCGCACAACCTCATCCAGGAGGTGCCGGGTCGCGGCACGGCGCGTGAGCGCTGGTGGGAGCGTCCCAAGGGGCGCATCGACATGCCGGGGCCCGACGACACGATGTCTCCCGCCAACCGCGCGGCCGCGCAGATCGTCACGTCCGAGTTCTTCCGTCTGCGTCACGAGACGCTGATGGCGTATCTCAACCGCCCGCGGTCCGAGGAGCCGGAGGAGTGGCGCGACGTCGCCCTCACCATGACGACCCACCTCGACATGACGGCCGCGCAGGTGATGGAGCTCCGCGAGGAGCTCGAAGCGCTCGTCGAGAGCGCCATCGAGCGCTTCCGCGGCCAGTCCGGTCCGGACGTCCGACGCGTCTCGCTGCGCGCCGAGATCTTCGACCTTCCGATCCAGGCGGCTCGTCCCGACGCCGCGACGACCAGCACCGAGGAGTGAACATGACCACCGCAACGCTTCGCCTCGCGAGCCCCACCGCCTTCGAACGTCTGCTGCAGCGGATCGCCGTCGCGCTCTCGCGCCACGTCGAGCGCCGCATCGCCGCTCGGGCGGACCGGCGTGAGATCGCCCTCGACATGCTGCGGGAGCAGCAGGCGCGCAAGCACGACCCGCGCACCGTCGAGCACTATCTCGCGCAGCTGGGACTTCCGCAGCGCTGAGGTCTCCCCTCGATACGACGAAACCCCCGCTTCTTGAGAAGCGGGGGTTTCGTCGTATCGAGGCGGTCAGTCCTCGAAGGGGCGTGCGATCACGTCGCCGGAGGCCGTCTGCACGACCTCCCAGCCGGCGTCGAGCTCCGCGATGGCCCTGCCCTCCAGCCACGTGAGCGTCCAATGGCCGGACAGCCCGCTGGACTCGACCTCGGCGATCGCGGGACGCAGGGTAGCTGGCACGGATGCCGGCGGCTCCGAGCCGGTCGCCCATCGGGTGCCGAGCTGCATCACGCCTACTCGGCCGGGGCGAGCTCGATCGCGGTGACCGCGAACTCGTCCGCCTCGGAGAACTCCAGGTCGGCGATGCGGCCGACGGCGCGCAGGTCGTCTGCAGCGGCGCGCAGCGCCTCCAGCTTCGCGGCGGGAGCGGCGATCGCGGCACGGGAGACCGGGGTCTTCTGCGACGCCTTCGCCTCGGTCTTGGCGCGGCGGATGCCGATCAGCGCCTCGCTGGCCGCGGTGAGCACGGCGGGGTCGCCCTCGATGCCGAGTGCGGTGGGCCAGGCCGCCGTGTGCACGGACCCGTCCTCGAACCACGACCACGCCTCCTCCGTCGCGAACGACAGGATCGGCGCGAGCAGTCGAAGCAGGCTGGACAGGGCGAGGCGCAGCGCGAGGGCGGCGGAGGCCTGACCCACGTCGGCCTGGTTGTAGGCGCGCTCCTTCACGAGCTCCAGGTAGTCGTCGCAGAACGTCCAGAAGAACGCCTCGGTGACCTCCAGCGCCTTGGCCTGGTCGTAGTTCTCGAACGCTCGCGTCGCCTCGGCGATCACGCCGTCGAGGGCGGTGAGCATCGACGCGTCCAGCGCGTGCGTGACCTGCGCTCCCTCGGGCACGGGGAACGACAGCACGAACTTCGCCGCGTTGAGCACCTTGATCGCCAGGCGGCGGCCGATCTTGACCTGGGTGGGGTTCTGCGGGTCGAAGGCCGCGTCCATGCCCAGCCGGCTCGACGCCGACCAGTAGCGCACGGCATCCGATCCGTGCGTGTCGAGGATGTCGGCCGGGGTCACCACGTTGCCCTTGGACTTCGACATCTTCTTGCGATCGGGGTCGACGATGAAACCGCTGATCGCCGCGTTGCGCCACGGAGTGCGCCCGTCTTCCAGCGTCGAACGCAGCATGGTCGAGAAGAGCCAGGTGCGGATGATGTCCTGGCCCTGCGGTCGCAGGTCGAACGGCGCTGTCAGCTGCCACAGCTCCTCGTCGCGCTGCCAGCCGCCGGCCAGCTGAGGGGTGAGCGACGACGTCGCCCAGGTGTCGAGGATGTCGGCCTCGGCGTCGAACCCGCTTGGCACGCCGCGCTGCTCCTCGGTGTACCCCGCCGGCACGTGGCTGGTGGGGTCGATCGGCAGCAGGTCGTGCGACGGGGTCAGCACGCGGTCGTAGTCGCGCTCGCCGTTCTCGTCGAGCGCGTACCAGAGCGGGATCGGCACGCCGAAGAAGCGCTGACGAGACACCAGCCAGTCGCCGGTGAGGCCGCCCACCCAGTTCTCGTAGCGGACCCGCATGAAGTCGGGGTGCCAGTTCAGCTCGGCGCCGTGCGAGATGAGCTGGTCGCGCAGCTCGGCGTCGCGGGCGCCGTTGCGGATGTACCACTGACGCGTCGACACGATCTCCAGCGGGCGGTCGCCCTTCTCGAAGAACTTCACGGCGTGCGTGAAGGGCTTGCCGACGGCCGTCATGTCGCCGGTCTCCTGCAGCTTCTCGACGATCGCCTTGCGCGCCGAGAACACCGTCTTGCCCGCGAGCTCCTGCCCGTACCAGGCCACGGCCTCGGGGTTCTCCACCGAGGCCGGGGCGTCGGGGAGGAAGCGGCCGTCGAGGCCGATGGTCGTCATGTTGGGGAGGTCGCGGCCGTCGGTCGTGCGCAGCTCGCGCCACCACACGATGTCGGTCACGTCGCCGAAGGTGCAGACCATCGCCGCTCCCGTGCCCTTGTCGGCGAGGGCGAGGTGGTGACCGTGGATCTCGATCTCCGCGCCGAAGAACGGCGTGGTCACCTTCGTGCCGATGAGGTGCTTGTGCGGTCCCTCCGGGTGCGTCACGATCGCGATGCAGGCGGGGAGCAGCTCAGGGCGCGTGGTCTCGATCGTGATCGAGCCGCTGCCGTCGGCGAACGGGAAGTCGATGGTGTGATACGCCGCGGGCTGGTCGCGGTCCTCGAGCTCCGCCTGCGCGATCGCCGAGCGGAAGTCGATGTCCCACAGGGTCGGCGCCAGCGCCTGGTACGCCTCGCCGCGCTCGATGTTGCGCAGGAACGCGAGCTGGCTCTGGCGGATCGTGTCGTCGGAGATGGTGCGGTAGGTCTGCGTCCAGTCCACGCTGAGGCCGAGCTGGCGGAACAGCGCCTCGAACTCGCCGCCATGGATGCGCGTGTCGGCGGTGTTGTAGACCGACTGGGCAAGGCCCGAAT
>JAGIAK010000170.1 GCA_017744855.1 Microbacterium sp. | reverse complement strand
ATCGTGAAGCGGTCGAGCTGCAGTCCGGCGCTCTGTCCGACGAGACGCAGGTCGTGCAGTCCCGCGGTGAGCGTCACCCACGTCGCCGTCTCCTCGAACTCGCCGTCGGTGGCGGGGAAGAGCACGGTCGTCGGGTCGCCGTCGACCTCGACGCGGAGGCTCTGCGGCGTCTCGGCCGCCCCCGAGAAGGCGATGCGGTACGCCCCGGTGTACGGAACCGACACATTCTCGTACCGGAGGTAGTCCTCGACGTCGATCCGGTCGACGACGGTCGCGGCTTTCCCGCCGATCGTGCGCTGCGCGGTGACGACGCCGGTGTCGGCTCCGTTCCACTCCCACTCCTTGGCGAGATTCCACTGCATCGTGTAGTCCTCCGCCTCGATGGCGGTCGCGAACTCCCCCTGCCGGCTCAGCCTCATCCAGTTCCAGACGATGCTGGAGTGCGCCTCCGTCCAGAGGATGCGCACCGAGTGCGTGCCGGCGGTCAACGGCAGCGTGAAGCTCTCCGTGCGCACCGCGCCGATGCCTCCGGTATCGCCGAGCTTCAGATCGCCCGTCGCCTCGGCGCCGTCGACGAGCACGCGGAACGCGAGCGGGTCGGCGTTCACCGTGGAGTACCGCATCCGCAGCATGTACTCGCCGCTCTCCGGGATCACGACGCCGTCGTACTGGAGCCAGTCACCCGTGTCGATGACCGAGACTCCGGGCGTGCCGTCGTCCGTCACGGCATCCTGCGCCTGCAGCCAGGTGCCGTCCTGCGAGGAGGCGTCCTCCGCCTGGATCAGGATCTCGTCGGGCGTGGCGAGGGTGAACCGCATCCAGTTCAGGAACAGCCATCGTCCGTCGGTACGGGTGAGGCGGATGCTGTGCCGGCCGGCGGTGAGGTCGACCTGCCGCTCGATGGTGCGGTAGGTGTTGTACCCGCCGGTATCCGGCATGACGATGGTCGGCAGCGCGGCGACGCCGTCGACCTCGAAGGCGAGGTGGTTGCCCTGCTCGCTCGACACCCGCATCTCCAGCGTGTATCTGCCGTCGACGGGCACGTCGACCGTGCCGTACTCGGTCCATTCCCCGGCCTCGTCGAAGTACGCCGCCCCGAAGCCGCCCTCCGGCGGCGCCTCCACGCCGTACGCACCCGACGCCGCGGTGTAGTCCTCGCCCTCGATGCGGAACTGCTCGGTGAGCGCCGGCGCGGCGACGGATGCGGCGCCCGCGGCCACCGTGACCTCGCCGATCGGATACACCTTGCCGTCGCCGTCGGGCATCGCGAGCTCGATCCTCGGCTCGCCCTCCTCATCCACCATCGCGATCGCGAGGCGGTAGGTCCCCGGCGCCAGGCCGGCCGGGGCGCGGAACGTCGACTGCACGGTGTGCTGCTCGCCCTTGAACCACCGGCGCTGGGTGAGCGTGTCGTCGACCCAGCTCCACACCGTGTCGCCGTCGGCATCGATAAGCGACACCTGCAACGGGAAGTTCTTCGGGCTGAAGCCCACCCCTCCGTTCGTCCACACCTGGCTGAGCGTGAAGTCCTCGCCTGGTGCGATCGACGTGGGGTACGTGGCGCTGGGCATCGTGAAGCGGTAGCCGGAGTAGCGGGCGAGCGTCGTGAACCATTCGCCGTAGACGCTCTTCATCGGCTCCCAGTCGGCGAAGCTCGTGTTGTTGATGCCCTGCAGGTTCGTGCGGTATCCCTCCAGCGCGTTCTTCACGACGAGCCGCGGGTTGTTGGCCATGATGCTGCTGTTCCAGCTCGACCCCTCCGACACCTGGATGTGATCGCGGCGCAGCAGCCGGTTGTTCCACGTGCTCTGGCTCGTGGTGCTGTAGTTCATCCACGCGAAGGCGCTGTTGACGGTGTCGGAGCGGAAGCCCCAGTCCTCGTTCTCGGCGCCGTAGTCGAAGGCGAATGCGTGGTACCGCTTGGCCTGGGTGTCGGCGTCGGGATCGGAGGCGACGACGTCGGCCCCCGCGTTGGGCATCATCACCATCGTCTCCGTGAAGGCGTCCTTGTAGATGTCGATGATGCTGCGCAGCGTCGCCTGCCTCGTCGCAGCGTCCGGCCAGGGGAAGGAGAGGGCGTCGTTCCAGCCGCCCCACTCCCCGAAGAGCGCGAACGCGCGGAGGTCGACCCATGCCATTCCGGGATTGGAGTCGTACCGCTCACCGAACGCCTCGACCGCCTCGCGCAGCTCGGCGAGGTAGATCGGGTCGTAGTAGATCGGCTGCTTCGCGGTGTAGTGCTCGTTGTAGGAGGCGAGGCGGTACGAGGCCCCCGCCTCGTCGAACAGCCAGCGCGGCGGGTACTCGTAGGCGAAGACGTTGGGGTCGTTGTCGATGTCGGGGGCCTCCGACATGAGCAGCTGGAACTCCACCGTCTTGTGCTGTTCGGTGATGCGCTGCATGAAGGCGTCGAGCCGATCCCAGCGGAAGTCGTCGTCTGCGGGCTCGAAGTCCGCCCAGGCGATCTGCAGGCGCACGATGTCGGCGTCGTCGGGAATCCTCTTCGACCCGTCGATGAGCGCGGTGATGGCCGGGTCGGTGGTGAAGGTATAGCCCTTCTCCCCCGACGGCTTGGGCGAGTTGATGTCGAACGCGGTGCCCGTGTACGGGTTGCCATGAAGCACCTGATGCGGGTCCGAGAAGTGCACGGTGGTGCGGGCTGAGGGCTCTGGGGTGGGCGGCGGTGCGGCGGATGCCGGCGCGGGTGCCAGCAGCAGCGCGGTCACGACGGCGACGGCGCTGCAGGCGGAAACGGTACGACTGAGCTTCATTGCTCTCTCCTGGGATTCGGTGATCTCGGGTGTGCGGATGCCGAGCCACCGGGCGCGTGCGGGCGCGCCCGGTGACCGGCGGGGTCAGAGGGCGGTGGACAGCGCGACCGGTACCCCGGTGCGCACCGACTCGTAGGCGCCGGCGACCAGGTCGACGTGCGCCCGTCCTGTGCGGCCGTCCGGCTGCCTGGCGGTTCCCTCTGCGACCGCGATGAGGAACTCGCGCAGCAGCAGGTCGTCCATGGGAGGCACGTAGCTGTGCGCGAGCGCCCCACCGCGGGAGCTCCATCCGGTGAGGATGTCGGCGAACGGTGCGATCTCGGCGTATCCCTCGGTGCCGACGACGGCGAGCGTCACGAGATCGCCCACGTCGGGCGAGCCGTTCGTCCGTGACCACGAGCAGTCGATCGACGCGATGACGCCGTCGCCGTAGCGCAGCGAGAGGAGTCCCCCCGTCTCGACGTCGTCTGGCGAGCCGTTCGGGATCGAGTTCGCGACGGCGTAGACCTCGACGGGCGACGCCTCGAGCAGATCGCCGAGGAGATCGACGGCGTGCACCACGTGATCGGTGATGGCGCCGCCGCCGCTGAGGGCGGGATCGGTGAACCAGCTGCGCATCCCCCGGGGGACGCCGCCGCAGTTGGTGGCGTTGACCGCGACGATGTCGCCGAGGGATCCGGCGCGGACCGTCTCCCTGAGCTGCTCGTAGGCGGGCGAGAACCGCACGGGATAGGCGACCATCAGCACGATGCCTGCGGCCTCCGCAGCCGACACCATCGCGTCGGCGTCCGCCCTCGACGTGGCCAGGGGCTTCTCGCACAGAACGTGCGCTCCGGCGGCGGCCGCCCGCTCGACGAGCGCCCGGTGCTCCACGTTCTCGGCGCACACGATCACGGCATCCGGCCCCCAGGCCCATACCTCGTCATAGGAGTCGAAGTAGCGGGCGACGCCCAATTCCCGTGCGAGCGACGGACCGCCGGATTCTCCGGACGGACGACGCGTGTGACCGGGGTCGCTGACGGCGAGCTCCACGTCGGGGATGCGGAGCAGTCCCGCGATGTAGCTCTGCGCGTGGGGATGCGCGAGGGAGAGAACGGCGATCTTCATGCGGCGACCTCCTGGGTGTCGTCGGTGAGCGCGATGACGCGTCCCGTCTCAGCGGAGCGGGCGATGGCGTCGGCGATGCGCATGGCCTCGAGTCCGTCGCGGGCGGTGACCCGCGGCGGCCGTCCCTCGTCGATGCCGGCGAGGAAGTCGGCGAGCTCTGCGCGATAGGGGCTGGTGAGCGCATCGAACCTCGGCAGCAGGGTGTCGCCGTCGACGGATGTCGTGACCGCCGCGAACGGCCGCCGCACGTCCGAGTCGGCCGACAGCAGCCCCGTGGATCCCGCGACGTCGAACAGCGTGCGGAACTCGATGGGGGCGGTGGTCCAGGTGGCGGTCAGCTGGGAGATGGCGCCGGATGCGTGGGTGAGGAACGCCTGCGTCGTCTGGCTCGCGCCGACGGCGTTGGTGCGGGCGAAGACACGGGCGACGTCGCCGGCGACCCATCGGGCGACGTCGATGTCGTGGATCATCAGGTCGAGGAGCACACCTCCCGACAGCGGGGCGTCGCTGTACCAGCCGCTCTGCGGGCTGCGGCCCTGGCG
>JAGIAK010000016.1 GCA_017744855.1 Microbacterium sp. | reverse complement strand
GGCCGAACACGGTGCCGTCCTTCGCGACGGTCACGTCGGCGCCCGCGCCGAGCTGCGCCACGGGTTCGGCGGCCTTGACCTCGAATCCCGAGATGGCCTTCACCGGCACGACCCAGAGGTCTCCGGACTTGCGGTCGAGGATCGCGGCGGTCCGGTTGCCGAGCGCGACCTTCGACGAGCCGGGGATCGCCGCGGAGTCGGCGAGCGAGACCCGCGCGGGGTCGATGGCGCTGATGGTCGACGCCCCCTGGTCGACGACGACGATGTTCGTCTCGTCCTGGAGGATGTCGTAGTCGTCGCCGATGGTGCGCAGACCGCCGTCGAGCACCGTGGACTCGTGGTTGAAGTGACCGACGAGCAGGCTCGACGTCTTCGTGATCCACACGCCGCCGTCGTTCAGATCGACCTTCGTCGTGGGATTGCCCTCATAGGCGAACGCCATCGTCGTGATCGCGACGGCGCCGACGGTCAGCAGCGCTCCTGCCGCCAACGACTTGGGCCTCGTGCGCATCCACGACAACGCCTTCATCTGTGATTCCCCCCACTGACGTGCTCTGCTCCGGGGCCGCACGCCGAGGCGGCGACACATCGAAAAAGTCTAATCGCGCGTGCTCCGAGCTCCCATGGGGAGAACTGCCCATCGGGAAGCGTGGGCAGTCAGACCCGCCAGCATCCCTGCAGATGATCGTCGACCATGCCGGCCGACTGCATCAGCGCGTACATCGTGGTGGCGCCGACGAAGCGGAACCCGCGGCGGCGCAGCTCCTTGCTCATCGCCGTCGACTCGGCGGTGACAGCCGGCACATCGGCCATGCCGGCCGGCCTCGTCGACGTCGACGCGGGGGCGAACGACCACATCAGCGCGTCGAGCTCTCCCTCCGCCATGTCCCGCACGATCTTGGCGTTGCCGATCGTCGCCTCGATCTTGGCTCTGTTGCGCACGATGCCGGCGTCGGCCATCAGCCGCTCGACGTCGCCCTCGTCGAACGAGGCGACGACCTCGGGCTCGAAGCCGGCGAACACCTCGCGGAACCGCGGACGCTTGCGGAGGATGGTGATCCAGCTCAGCCCGGCCTGGAACCCCTCGAGCGACATCTTCTCGAAGAGCGCCCTGTCGCCGTGCAGCGGGGTGCCCCACTCCTCGTCGTGGTAGCGGCGGTACTCCGCGTCGTCGCCCACCCAGGCGCAGCGGTCGCGGGCGTCGGGGCCGGTGATCAGAGCGTTCATGCCTCGACCGTAGCGATGGCCTCGGACATCAGGCGAACGTCGCCGCGTCGATGACGAAGCGGTAGCGCACGTCGGACGCGAGCACACGCTCGTAGGCGGTGTTGATCTCGGATGCCGGGATCACCTCGATCTCCGCGGCGATGCCGTGCTCGGCGCAGAAGTCGAGCATCTCCTGCGTCTCGCGGATGCCGCCGATGCTCGATCCGGCGAGCGCCCTGTTGCCCCCGATGAGGGCGTTGAGGGCGACGGGCAGCGGCGCGGGCGGGAGGCCGACGCAGACCATGGTGCCGCCGACGTCGAGCAGGCGCAGGTGCGCGCCGAGATCGATCTCGGCGCTGACCGTGTTGAGGATGACGTCGAAGGCGCCGCGCAGCTCTCGGAACGTGGCCGGGTCGCTGGTGGCGTGATAGTGGTCGGCGCCCAGGCGGAGTCCGTCGTCCTTCTTGCCCAGCGTCTGCGACAGCACGGTGACCTCGGCGCCGAGTGCATGCGCGATCTGCACGCCCATGTGCCCGAGACCGCCGAAGCCGATCACGGCGACGCGCGATCCAGGGCCGACGCCCCAGCGCTTCAGGGGCGAGTACGTCGTGATGCCTGCACACAGCAGCGGGGCTGCGCGGTCGAGCGGGATGGCGTCGGGGATGCGCACCACGAACGTCTCGGTCACCACGACCTGCTCCGAGTAGCCACCCTGGGTGACGGTGCCGTCGCGGTCGACGCTGCCGTAGGTGAAGACGGCGCCCGCGCTGCAGAACTGCTCCTCGCCGCGCAGGCAGGCGCGGCACTCGCCGCACGAGTTCACCATGCAGCCGACGCCCACCCGGTCGCCGACGGCGTGGCGGGTGACCTCGGAGCCGACGGCGGCGACGGTGCCGGCGATCTCGTGTCCAGGGGCGAGCGGGTACTGCCGCGGACCCCAGTCGCCGCGCACGGTGTGGATGTCGGAGTGGCAGATGCCGGCGAAGGCGACGTCGATGAGCACGTCGTGCGGTCCGAGCTCACGCCTCTCGATCACGGTCTTCTCGAGCGGGGCGGCTTCGCTCGGTGCGGCGTAGGCGGTGACGCTGGTCATGGTGGTGTCCTCTTCCTCCGGGGTGCTTCCATTCTCCGGCATCCCCATCGGGCGGGAGCCACGGGGTACGGTGGCCGTACGACTCTGGAGGGAAGTCTCGCCATGCGCCGTTCGTCTCTGCTCGCCCGACTCATCACGATCCTCGTCGACGTGGTGCTCGCGCCTCTCGCCATCGGACTGCTCGCGACCGGCGGCACCCCCTGGCTGGCCGGAGCCTTCCAGTACGCCGGTTCGGGGGTCGATCTCGCGGCGCTCGCCGGACCGATCCTCGTGCAGGCGCTCGCGATCGCCCTGCTCGTGATCGTCGTGCTGACGGCGATCTGGAGCTCCGCCGGGCTCATCGCCGTCGGCCTGCTCTCGATCGTGCCGCTGACGGTCGCGCTCTCGCCGTCGCTGCTGCTCTCCGTGTACCGCGCTCCGCTCCCCCGCGAATGGCTCGACGCCCTGAGCTACGGGCTCCCGCTGCTGCTCCTCCCGCCGCTCGGCATGATGGGCGTCGTCGCGGCGATCGTGCGCAGGCGCCCGGAGCCGCGGGGCGCGGCCCTCGGCGCCGTCGGCATCCTGCTCGCCCCCGTGCTGCTGGCGGGCGGCGCCTGGCTGCTGCTCTGGGGGATCGGACGGGGGATGCTGCTGGCCATGCAGCAGTTCCGCTTCGACATCCTGCCCGATGCGATCGGCGCCGTGCTGCTCGGCGTGCTGCTCCTGCTGGCCGGGGTCGGCACCACCCGCTGGTCGCCGTTCGCGCTGCTGCTCCCGGCTGTCGCGCTGATCGCCGTCACCGCGGTCGTGGCGTTCCCGACAGCGGGGTTCTCGGTGTACGGGATGCTGCCGCGGGAGATGTTCACGGCGCTGCCCGCTGTGCTGCTGCTCGGGGCTGGGGTCGCCGCGGCCGTGGTCTTCCTCGCATTCACCGCCGTGCTGCTGCGCGTGCGCGCCCAGTCGCGCCGCAGCCCCGCGCGCCTCGACGATCCGCGCTCCGCACCATACGGCGCGTACCCGCAGCAGACCCCGCCGTACCCGCCGGGGCAGTACCCGCCGGCGACGCCGTACCCGCCGACCTCCTGACCGCGGTCCGACGCAGAACCGGCAGTCCGATCCGGCATCCGATTCTCGGACGACCGCGCCGCGTCAGCGCTTCTTGAGCGCCTTCTCCTGGATCGGGGCCGCACCGGATGCCGCGAGCTCGGCGTAGTACGCACGGGCCTCGTCCTGGCGGGCGCGCTCGGCTCCGGTCGCGATGGGGGCGCGCACGTGCTCGGGCTCGTAGCCGAAGGCGTCGACGAGGTCGAGGGCGTACGGCCGCAGCCGCGCGCACAGCCGGTCGATGTAGCTCGACACCGCGGCGGCGCGCTGAGTCGACAGGCGGCCGTTGATGAGGTGCCACGCGAGGTGCTTCTCGATCAGCTGCAGGCCGAACAGGTCGCGCAGCCAGGTGAGCACCTTCTTGGTCTCGGCGTCGGAGACCCGGTGCACGGCGTCCGTGAAGGCCTCCCACTGCAGCAGCTCGCCGTGCGCACGCGCGGCCTCGATGAGCTCCGCCTGGTTCTCGTTGAACAGGCGGGCGCCGAGCTCCTTGTCCTTGCCCGCCGCCCGCAGGCGACCGGCGATGTCGGCGACCATCTGCTGCACGCGGTCGGCGAGCAGCTCGTGCTGCTGCTCCTCGCGGAGGCCGTTCTCGACGGAGCGCGCGGTGGAGCCGAGGTCGGCGACGGCCTGGCCGAGCTGGCGCAGCCCCGCGCCGTGGAACACCTTGCCCGCGGTCTGGCCGACCGCGAACTTCGCCAGCGCCGCAGCGTCCTTGCCCTTGAACTGCTTGGCGTAGTCGGTGAGCAGGCGCTTGCCGACCAGCTGCAGCAGGATGTTGTTGTCGCCCTCGAAGGTGACGTAGATGTCGAGGTCGGCGCGCAGGCCGACCAGCCGGTTCTCGAACATGAAGCCGGCGCCGCCGCAGGCCTCGCGGGCCTCCTGCAGCGTGTCGAGCGCGTGCCAGGTCGACAACGGCTTGAGCGCGGCGGCCAGCGTCTCCAGGTCCTCGCGGTCGTCGGGGGTGTCGGTGCGACCCGAGAACACGCCGTCGAACTTCTGCAGGAACTCGTCGTGCGCGAAGATCTGCGCGTAGGTCGTGGCGAGGCGAGGGAGCAGACGGCGCTGGTGCTTGCCGTAGTCGAGCAGCACCACCTCCTGCCCGTCGGCCCCGCCGAACTGGCGACGCTCGGTGGCGTAGGTGATCGCGATCTTGAGGCCAAGGGCCGACGCCCACGACGAGGCGCCGGCGAGCGACACCCGGCCCTGCACGAGGGTGCCGAGCATGGTGAAGAAGCGACGTCCTGGGCTGTCGATCGGGCTCGTGTAAGTGCCGTCCGGGGCGACGTCGCCGTACTTGTTGAGCAGGTTCGTGCGCGGGATGCGCACGTGATCGAAGCTCAGCCGGCCGTTGTCGATGCCGTTCAGGCCGCCCTTGAGGCCGTCGTCCTCACGCCCGATGCCGGGAAGGTCGACGCCGTCGTCTCCGCGCAGCGGCACGTAGAAGCAGTGCACGCCGTGGCTCACGCCCTTGGTGATCAGCTGGGCGAACACGGTCGCGGCCACGCCGTGCAGGGCCGCATTGCCGAGGTACTCCTTGGTCGCGCCGCGGAACGGCGTGTGGATCACGAACTCCTCGGTCTCGGGGTCGTAGGTCGCCGTCGTGCCGGCCGACGCGACGTCGGATCCGTGCCCGATCTCGGTCATCGCGAACGCGCCGGGGATGGAGAGGTCCATGATGCCGGGCAGCCACTTGTCGTGGTGCTCGGCGGTGCCCAGCTGCAGCACGGCGGAGCCGAAGAGGCCCCACTGCACGCCCGACTTGATCTGCAGGCTCGGGTCGGCGACGACGAGCTCCTCGAAGCCGGCGATGTTGGCGCCGTTGTTCTCCTCGCCGCCCAGACGCTTCGGGAAGGCGCGGTGCACCGCGCGGTTCTCCACGAGCAGGTGCAGCTGGCTGAGCACACGCTCGCGGTGCTCGTCCTTGCCGAGGTCGTCCTTGCGCCAGAACGCCGAGTCCTTGATCATCTCGCGCGCCTCGCGGCGCGTGTCCGCCCAGGTTCCCATGAGGAGCTCGGTGATCTGCTCCACATCGATCTGTGGGTTCTTCACTTCGTGCGCGGTGGCGACGTCGACCATGGCATTCCTCTCAACGGGAGAAGGTGGGGATACCTCGATGGTAGGTCTACGACAACTTCGACAGAACTCGGGTGTGTGGTTCACACAAACGGATGCCGCGGCGTCGCCCGGTCGAGTTGTGAACTCGACACAGTGAGCGTCCGCGGCATCCGTCCTCCGGTGGTCTACGCGGTGGTGGGCTCACGTGGCGGGGAGGGGACGCCGGCCGCTCTCCACCGCCCGACCACCCCCGCGCTCAGCCGCTGCCAGGTGCGGTCGCGGATGAAGATCGAGTCGATCGCGATCATCGTCAGCGAGAACCACGGCAGGCCCATGAGCACGGCGATGCCGATGTGGAACGAGAGGATGCCGACGAGCGCGATGAGCCGCGTGGGGCGCGTGAGCAGCGCGAGCGGGAACGCCACCTGCAGGATGATCGAGCCCCAGCTGAAAGCCACGACCATCGGGCCCCACGTCGTGACGAGCTCGCTGAGCACCGGCCAGGTACCGAACCGCATGGTGTGCAGCGGGTTGTAGACCGCGTACCCCTGCTCCCACGGTGCGCCGCCTGCCTTGAACAGCGCCCCCGACGCGTACACGAAGCACACCTGGGCGGTGAGGGCGACGAGGGCGAGGTTGTGGAAAACGGTGCCCAGCAGCGCCGGCTGGCTGCCGGGAGCGAACCATTCCCCGCTCTTCGCCCTGCGCCGCGCGTCGAGAGACCAGCGCGCGGCGGGGTCGGCGAAGAACAGCAGCAGCAGCGCGATGCGGAACATGTTGTCGCCCTGGTCGCCGACCATGTCGTTGGCCTCGATGAACCCCACCCACAGGCAGAAGAACACCGGCAGCACGATGCGGAAGCGCCACCCCAGCACGAAGAGCACCGCCAGGGCGGCGAGCAGCAGGTACAGCGCCGTGTACACGACGTCGTTGCCCATGGCCGCGTGGAAGGCGCTGAAGACCCAGATCTTCGGGAAGTCGCTCACCGGCTGCGTCATCTCGCCGTTCCACGCGGATCCGGCGCCGAACGTGTACAGACGCGTGCCGAAGTTCGCCGCGAGCAGCCCCAGAGCCGTGACGCCGAACAGGATGCGGGTGACGGCGAGCCCGTACAGCGCCTTCTTGCCATTCCACAGCCAGTCCGAGACGAAGGAGAAGACACGCGCGACCGCCGAGACGATCATCGCCCAGAGGCCGCCGATCATCGACGCGGCGAAGGCGAGCAGACGTGCGGGCAGCGGGGCAGCGGCCGGCTGCGGAGCGGATGCCGGGCGGCCACCGCGGGGCGCCGGCCTCTTCGGCGGCGTCGGCGTCTCCGTCGGCGTCTCCGCCGGTGCGTCCTTCCGTCCTGCCTTCTTCGGCGACGTGCGCTTCTTGGTGTCCGGGGCCGCGGTCACTTCTGGGTCCTCTCGAACTGGGTGCGGAAGGTGGCGGCGAAGTCCTCGCGGCTCTGCCCCTCCTCCTCGATCGGCAGACGCCAACCGGTCGTCGAGAACGTCGGCTCGGGGCGCTGTGCGTCCGGGTCGTTGCGCTGGGCGTACGGCACGACGTTCTGCCTGCTCACCCGGTACTGCACCCTGATCACGGCATCCGCTCCCCAGATCGCGTAGGCGACCTGGGTGGCGTACGCCGTGGCGAGGTGGTCCTTGGCGATGTATGCCTCGGCCGACGGCCGGTCGCCGCCCTCGAGCTCGTCGAAGGTGCGCGTCATCCAGGCCTCGCCGTCGTCCTTGGCGAAGTCGAGCGCAGCGACCGCCTGCTGGTCGGCGTCGAGCTTGTTGTAGGCGTTCATCTGCCCGCTCGCGACCTCGCTGGACTGGATGCCGGCGCGCGGCGGGAAGAGGTTGTACCTGATCATCGAGAGCTCGACATCGGTGGCGCTCACCCAGCCGGTCTCGATCTCCTCGCCGTCCTGCTCGATGACCGCACGGACGTTGAAGTGGTAGTCGCCGTTGATCGGCTCTGGGGCGAACACGCTCCACGACTGGCCGAACATCGGCAGCATGTAGCCAGACAGCACGTCCTGCGTGGGGATCTCGCGCAGCGCCGAATAGGGCGCGATCCACAGGAACGATGCGAACACGTGCCAGAGCGTGAACAGGCACGCCGCGAGCGCGATGAGCTTCACCCACCAGCTCGGGCGTGGTCTCGATGCCGCCGTCGCGCCGGCATCCTCCTCCACGACGGCGTCGTCTTCTGCCGGGGCCTTCACGGTCGTCGTGCTCATCGAGGTCCTTCTCATCACTGAAGGCCGGGGCCGCCCGCTGGGGCGACCCCGACCTGTGCCAGCGTCTCTCTCGTCCTGCTGCCCTTACGCCGCGGCGCCTGCACGCCGGGGGCGTGCGAGCAGCGCGGAGCCGAGGCCGAACATCACGAGCAGCGCTCCGAGGATGATCCAGCCGTTCGGCAGGCTGCCGCCGGTGGCGGCGAGGCCCTGCGCGACGACCTGGAACGTCCCGGCGACGGTGCCCGACTGACCGGACAGGGTGACCGTGTGCGTACCGAGGTCGGTTCCGGACGGGATCGCCCACGTGAACGTGACCGTTCCCTGCTGGTTCGCCACCTGCGTGCCCAGCGCCAACGGCGTCGAGCTCATCACACCGGTCACGACCTCGCCCGCCTGGAACCCGGTGCCGACAGCGGTCTGCTGCTGGCTGACCCGGAGGGTGGGGTGCGCGATGGTGAGACCGAGCTTGCCCGCGGGGTTGGCGTTCGCGTTCGCGGATGCCGACGCCGTCGTGGTCGTCGCCGCCTGCGCGCTCGGGTCGGCTGCCGCGCTGGCCGTTCCGACCGCGGCCGTCGATGCGTCGGCCGACGAGGTGGACAGCGCCGCGGCCTGAGCCGCGGAGCTCGCGTTGGCGTTCACCGCGGCCGAGGTGTCGGCGTTGGCGTTCGACGTGGCGTTGGCGAGTGCCGCCGCCTGGGCTGCGGCCGCCGCGTTGGCGTTCGCCGCCGACGTGGCATTCGCCGTCGCCGTCGTCGAGGCCTGCGCGTTGGCCGCCACCGAGGCCGCCGAGAGGGCGTCGGCGTTGGCCGCCGCCGTGGCGGAGGCCGTCGCGTCGGCGTACGCCGCGGCCTGCGCCGCCGCATCCGCGACCGCAGCGGTGGACGCATCGGCGTTGGCGGACGCGGCGGCCGATGCCGAGGCGTTCGCGTTGGCCGACGCCTCGCTCGACGCCTGCGCCGAGGAGGTCGCCGTCGCCGCGGCCTGCGCCGAGCTCGACGAGTTCGCGTTCGCCGCCGCACTCGCCGCGGCGTTCGTCGTCGCCGTGCTGTCGGCGTTCGCCGCCGCCTGCGCCGCCGTCGCCGCCTGCGCGTTCGCCGTCGACGTCGACGTGGTCGACGCGTCGGTGGAGGCGGTCGCCGTCGCGTTGGCCGCCGCCTGGGCTGCCGCCTGCGCGTTGGCGGTCGCCTGCGCGCTGGCGGTGGAGGTGGCATCAGCCATGGCCGCGGCCTGCGCCGCCGCCTGTGCAGACGGGTCGCCGTTCGCCGTGGCATCCGCGGACGCGGAGGCCGAGGCCGAGGCGTTCGTGTTCACGTCACCGGGAGGCGCGGCCGCCGTGACCTCGACGGTGTCGGTGGCGCTCAACGGTCCTGCCGTCGCGGTGATCGTGTAGCCGGTCGCCGCGGGGGTGCTGGCCGGAACAGGGTAATTGGCGCTGAACGTGCCACCCGCGGATGCGGTCGCCGTCACCGGGCCGCCCACGTTGCCGCCCTGCGGATCGGTGAGCTGCAGCACGACGGGCCCAGCGGGCCAGTTCGCACCGGTGACCGCGAGGTTGGTTCCGGCCTGCACGGTATCGGGCGCGGAGATCGATGCGACGGCCGCGACCTCATTGGCGCCGACCACGGCCTTGCCCAGATCGACGGTGAGCGGCGAACCGCCGAGCAGCGTGAGCCGAGCGGCGACCTCCGTGTTGGTGTCTGGCCCGTCGACATCCTGCTCCTGCACGTTGAGCGTGACGTTGATCACTCCGGCGATCAGGGTGAAGACGTCGGCGAGAGCCGTCGTGGCCGCACCGACCGTGGTGGTGATCGCCGACCCGGCGGTGGTGAGCGCCGTCGTGACGAGCGGGAGCACGACGAGGCTCGTCGCACCCTGGATCGTCGAGGTGAGCGTCCCGAGGATCGGGGTGACGACGGATGCGAGTCCCGTGCCGGTGACGCCCAGCGGCGCCGTCGAGTTCAGCAGCGCGGCGAGCGACCCGTCGAACGACAGGTTCAGACCCGCGGTGCAGCCGACCACGGCGACGTCGATCAGGCAGACGCCGCCGGCGATCTTGACGTTCACGTTCTGCGTGACCGCGTTGAGCGCCGTGTTGATCTCGCCCTGCAGCTGCGTCAGCGCGGCTGCGGCGTTGGCGGCCACGGTGTTCAGCGTGGTGGCGCTGATCAGCGGGGTCCCCGGCGGGAGGCCGTTCAGACCGACGACGTTCTTCCAGTCGACGGTCACCGTGCCTGCTGCCGCGTTGACCGTGACGCCGCTGACGGTGATGTCCTGGGCGAGCACGGGGTCGAGTGCCGCGGCGAGGTCGGCGTTGATGTCGACCGTCAGGGTGTTGGAGACCAGCGACACCCCGGGCAGCAGCCCGTTGATGAGTCCGAGCGAGTCGGTGACACCGCCGAGCAGACCGGCGAGGATCTCGTCCGACAGACCGTTGAGCGTCGTCGAGAGGGTGCCGAGCGCGGAGTGCACTGTCGTCACGATGGCCCCGACAGCGGGGGACTCGATGTTCGAGGTCGCGCTCGCGATGTTGTAGCCGCGGCAGTTGACCGGTGCGGAGAGGTCGGCGCACGCGGTGGCCAGCGCCCCCAGGGCCGCGTCCTCTGCGGCGACGCCCGTCACGCCCTTGAGGGTGACGTCGGCCTTGCTCAGCAGCGGAGTCGACGGCAGCAGCGACATCAGGTCGAGGCTGGTGCTGGCGGGGAACGCCCCGGTACCGGTGGTATCCACGACGCCCTGATCGCTGACCGCTCCGGTGCCCGCACGCGAGATGCCCGTGGGCTGCGCCTGCGAGAACTGGTTCACGGCGCCGAGTTCGAGCAGCGTGCCCAGCGGGATCGACACACCGCTCGGGATGAAGACCTGGAGCGCTCCGAGCGCCGTGAGGTCGAGATCCGTGGTGTCGGTGACGGTCGCACCGCCGGTGTTGATCGCCTCGGTGCCGGCGAGTCCGGCGACCGTCGCGAGATCGATGCCGTTGAGGATCGATCCGCTCAAGAACTGCGATTGTGCGACGGAGTGATCCCCCGGCGCCGCGCTCGCGACGCTCGGCACGAGCGCGCTTGCGATGATGACCGCCCCGGCCGTTGCCGTGGCGATCCCTCCTCCGATCGCCCTGCGCCTGCGCAGAGCCTGCCCCTCATGTGTCCTCATTCGCCTCTCCCGTGTGATGCGGAACTTCGTTCGCTTCACGCGGCCCTCCCCAGGCGTCGACAGGAGTCGACAGAGCGCATGTAAATGCCAGTATTCCGGTACACGAGGAAGAATGTCCAGGGGACTTTCAGAAATCGGTCACAATTACCAAAACCGGGGGGATGACCTCCGTTCGGGGTCACGTGACACGCCATGCGGGGCGCCCTGCCGGCCCATCCGTCGGAGATTTTCCGGAATGCAGGACGGAAACGCGGCGTGTCGCCCTGCATCCGTAAATCGGCCCGACAAAGCGCGCGCCGCGGCTGCTCCGGATGCCGCCGCTCCGTCAGGAGGCGGGGCCGTGCGTCAGGAGGCGGGCCGTGCGTCAGGAGGCGGGAGGCCGGGCGACCTCGGCGTGCGGCATCCGCTCGACCATCACCCGGATCGCCTCGGAGTTGTCGTCGACGAGCACGGCATCGCGGCCGAGGGCCGAGGCCACCGCGCCGGTCGTCCCGGAGCCGGCGAAGAGGTCGAGCACCCGATCGCCCGGTCGGCTCGACGCGCGGACGATGCGGCGCAGCACCCCCTCCGGCTTCTGCGTGGGGTATCCGGTCTTCTCCCGCCCCGTGGTCGGCACGATCGTGTGCCACCAGACGTCGGTGGGCAGCTTGCCCCGCGCCGCCTTCTCCGGGGTGACGAGTCCCGGCGCCATGTAGGGCTCGCGGTCGACGTCGTCAGAGTTGAACACGTACGAGCGGGGGTTCTTCACGTAGACGAGGATCGTGTCGTGCTTGGTCGGCCACCGGCGCCGCGACTTCGCCCCGTAGTCGTACGCCCAGATCAGCTCGTTGAGGAAGCAGTCGCGCCCGAACACCGCGTCGAGCATGACCTTGGCGTAGTGCGCCTCCCGGTAGTCGAGGTGGAGGTACAGCGTGCCGTCGTCGGCGAGCAGTCGCCAGGCCTCCTCCAGCCGCGGCATCAGGAAGTCGCCGTAGTCGTCGAACCGGTCGTCGTACGCCCGCAGCATCCCCCGCACGCGCTCGTAGCGGTGCCCGTGGAACCCGTGCCGCACCTCGGGCTCACCCCGGTCGTGTTCAGAACTCAGGACGGACGGGGTCGGAGCCGCCGCGTCCCCCTGCTCCGCGGCGGAATCGGCGTCGTCATCCTGAGGTGTGGACGTGCGCCGAGCAGTGACGACCTGTCGCTCGCGCGTGCGACCGGTGTTGAACGGCGGGTCGAGGTAGACGAGCGTGAACGATCCGGACGGGAGGGAGGCCGCGACGGCGAGGTTGTCGCCCTGGATGATCCTGACGGACCCGAGGGGGACGGACTGGGATGCCGGCCCGGACTCGGATGCAGTCCTAGGCTCGGATGCCGGCCGAGACTCGGATGCCGGCCCGGAACCGACTCCGGTCACGGGACCCGGTGCAGCCACGCGTCGGTGGCGAACTTCGACGCGACGAGCGCCTCAGCGTCGGCATACTCGTCTGGCGTGATCGCGCCGTCCTCCGCCGAGGTCAGCGAGCGGAACGTGGTCTTGAAGCGCTCGATGATCTCGGCGCGCGGCAGCCCGGTCTGGCTGCGCAGCGGATCGACGCGCTTGGCGGCGGACGTGGTGCCCTTGTCGCTGAGCTTCTCGCGGCCGATGCGCAGCACCTCGGTCATCACCTGGCCGTCGATGTCGTACGACAGGGTCGCGTGGTGCAGCACTCCCCCGTTGGCGAGGCGCTTCTGCGCGGCGCCGCCGATCTTGCCCGACGAGGAGGCGATGTCGTTGAGCGGCTGATACACCGCGTCGATGCCGAGCGAGCGCAGCGCCTGCAGCACCCAGTCGTCGAGGAAGGCGTAGGAGTCGGCGAAGGTCATGCCCGCCACGAGGGATGCCGGCACGTACAGCGAGTACGTGATGATCTGACCCGCGGCCATGAGCATGGCGCCGCCGCCGGAGATGCGGCGCACCACGTCGAACCCGTGCGCGGCCGCCCCGTCGGGGTCGACCTCGTTGCGGTACGACTGGAACGAGCCGATGACGACGGCCGACTCGTCCCACTCCCAGATGCGCAGGGTGGGGCGTCGGCGGCCCTCGCCGACCCGTGAGGTGAGCACCTCGTCGAGGGCGAGGTTCATGCGGGGCGACACGGCCTTCTCGTGCACGATCTCCCAGTCGAAGTCGCGCCAGCCGGGGGCCGTGACGAGGGCGCGGCGCACGGCGGTGCCCACGGCGTCCGGCGTGAAGCCGAGCAGCTGCGCGCCCTCGGGGAGCGCAGCGCGCACGGCGGCGGCGATGGCGACGGCATCCGTCTCCTCGGGCAGACCGTTCACCGCGGCGTCGATCGCCTCGAGCGCCGTGTCGGGTTCGAGGAAGAAGTCGCCCGCGAGACGGAAGTTCGCGAGCCTGCCGTTCTCCACGTCGAGGTCGACGACGACGAGCTTCCCACCCGGGACCTTGTATTCTCCGTGCACCCCTCCAGCTTAAGGCGGAGAACGCCGCGCAAGGCGGGGAAGGGATGCCGTGCCCGTCGGCGTCCCTTCCCCGCTGACCCCGGGTCAGCGCCCGAGGATCACCGCCCGCTCCCCCGCCCTGATCGACGCCGGATACCGGTTGCCGAGCGGCGGCAGCGGGCAGACGTACTGATCGGAGAAGGCGCAGGGCGGAAGATAGGCGCGGTTGAAGTCGATCCACGCCGTGCCGTCGTCGCCTGGTTCGTCGATGGGGAGGAAGCGGAAACGGTACGTCTCGACCCCGTTCGTCGCATCGCCGAACACCGCGCTGAGCCCGCCCTGCGGCCCCCGCGTCACGGTCAGGGTGTGCGGTGCGCCGTCGAGCTCGAAGTGCAGCCTGCCTGCAACGGCCGATTCGTGCTCCACCCCGTCGACCGCGGTGACGGTGATCTGCTCGTCCGGCGTCGGCTCGAACGTCGCCGGGACCCGCCACGACTCCCGCGGCGGGTAGGCGTCGATCGCGCTGAAGTGCTCGCGTTGCGGCCGGCCGGGGTTGAACACCCGCAGCGCGACGGTGCCGTCGCGATCGAACACGCGCAGCTCACGGCGCCCGAACCGGATCGTCTCGGCGCCGCGCAGCGTCACCGTCGTGCCGGAGGAGCCGAGTTCCGACCCGCGGATGCCGCCGTCTCCGGTCAGCGCCCAGAGACCCGGCACCCCGTCGACCGCGGCCGGCTCGGTGATCAGCCAGTTCGTCGACTCCAGCGCTGACGGCCCGTACTCCGCCCCCGCATACCGCTCCCGAGACGCGTGCCAGCCGCGCCAGTCGTCCTCGAAGCTCATCCGAGCACCTCCGCTTTCTCCTCCACCGCAGCGAGCGCGCTCGCCCTCTGCTGCCGCCATCCCTCCTGCACGAGCGGCACGACCTCCTCGAGCAGGATCCGCGCGTGCGCGATGGTCTCCTCCCTGTCGAGCAGCGCAGGGTGGATGCCCAGCACGAGCTCGTCCGTCAGCGCGGTGGTCGGGTCGGCGAGCAGATCGGCCGCCAGCGCCTCTGGGCTCCCCCACGCGACGTTGTCGGAGAGGAGCTGGTCGGGCACGGAGAGCGTGAGGTCGACACGACCGAGCGCGCCGGTCGCCGCGTTCCACCGCTGCGTGCGTTCGCCGACGAGGGCCAGCGCCCGCTCGGTGGTGGCTCCGGGGAACGCGGTGCGCGACGTCACCACGTACGGTGTGCGCGCCGCGCCCCAGGTCTCCTCGAACACCCGGCGGTACTCGATCACCGACTCCGCCTGCCGCCGCTGGAACGCGGCACGCGCGTCGGGATGCCGTTCGGGGCCGTTGCCGAACCGCTCCAGGATGAAGCCGTCTCCGGTGCGCCCGGCGAAGCGGATCGTGTCGATGTTGGAGCTGCCATGGAACAGGCGCCCCTCCAGCGATCGGTTCTCGGGCCAGATCGCCGCGGTGCCGCCCTCGACCGCCCCGCCCTGGAGCGCCCAGTGCAGGCGGTCGATCTGCCGCTCGAAGCTCGTGTCCCGGTCGTTCGTCCACGCGTGGAACACGTGATACGAGTCGGAGGGGACGCCCTTGCCGAGCCCGAGCAGCAGTCGGCCGCCCGCGAGGTGATCGATCGCGGCGACCTCCTCCGCCGCCCGCACGGGGTCGTCGAGCACGATCGGCAGCACGGCCGTGCCGAGGCCGATGGAGCTCGTCGACGCGGCGAGCGCGCCGAGGAACCCGTACGGCGACGGCAGCGCGGCCCACCCGGAGTGGAAGTGCCTCGTCGCGATCCACGCACTGTCGTAGCCGAGCTGCTCGAGCTCCTGCACGAGGCGGATCGTGTCGCGGTAGACGAAGCCGGGGTCGTCACTGTTGTCGAGGTGCGTGATGAACCCGACGCGCAGCCGGTCGCCGATGGTCGTCGCGCCGCGGGGCAGGTGCGTGCCGCCGAAGGGCGAGATCGGGGCCGTCATCGCCGCGCCTCCCCTGCACCGGAGGCGGATGCCGGAACGGCGGGGCCGCTCCCCAGCGCGCGCTCGGGGATGCCGGGGTCGACGTAGGGGACGGCGGTGTGCACGGCATCCGCCTGCAGTTCGGGCAGCTCGGCCGCGAACAGCTCGATCGCGGTCAGCGCCTGCAGCTGGCTCACGCCGGGGCCCTGGAACTGGATCGCCGTCTGCTCCGTGCCGTCGAACTGATCGGTCCACGCACGGACCTTCTCCGCGACCTCCGGCGCCGTGCCGATCGCGAAGCTGAGCTGCTCGGCGATGTCGTCGAAGTCCGCCGAGTCCGGTCCTCCCTGCCAGTCCAGTCCGAGGTAGATCTTCGCGTAGGTGCGGAGGAACTCCAGGGCGGCGCGGCGCGCGGCATCTCGCGTCTCGGCGACGAGGCCGGACCGCAGGTGCAGCACCTCTCCCCCGGCGACGGCCGCGCGGTACTCCCGGCTGAAGCGCAGGCGCTCGGCGAGCGGCAGCGGCCGGGGGATCATGAGCCGGTAGCCGTGGCGCGCGGCGAGGTCGATCGCGTTGCGGCCGGCGGCCGTCCAGATCAGGTCGCGCGCCGGACGCCCGGCCGGCGGCGAGATCTCGACGCCGTGGAACGAGTAGTGCTCGCCCTCGAAGTCGACCACGCGCTCGTCGATCGCCTGCCGGAGGATCTCGTGCACCTCGGCCGAGCGGGCGGATGCCGTTGCCTTGTCGATCCCCCACACCGCGAAGAACTCGTCGGAGCCCACGCCGCTCCCCACGCCGAGGTCGAGGCGTCCGCCAGACACGGCGTCGAGCAGGAGGGCCGACTCGGCGAGACGGACCGGGTGGTAGAACGGCGCGCAGACGATCGAGGTGCCCAGTCGGATTCGGCCGGTGACCCCGCTGAGCCGCGCGAGGAACAGGAGCGGGTCCGGCACCTCCCCGCGCATCGTCAGATGGTGTTCGGTGATCCAGACGCCGTTGTACCCGAGCTGGTCGCCGAGGACCACCTGCTCCTCGATGTCGCGATACAGGGAGACGGGACTCTGGCCCGGTGAGACGTCGCCGTAGTAGAAGAGGTCGATGCGTGGCATGGTGTGGTCCTTCTGTGCGTCTGCGGTCGTGTCACTCGGAGAGCCAGGCGTCGTAGAACGAGTCGGTGTACCCGACGGCGTCGAACGTCCACCCGTGCACGCTCGGGCTCGTGCCCACGATCTTCTGGGGGATGTACAGCGGGATCGCGTAGCCCTCGTCGAGGATGCGCGCCTGCACGACCTTGGCAGCCTCGATCCGCGCGTCGGGGTCGCTGTCGGTCTGCACGGTCACGTACTGCGCGTCGATGACGTCGTCGTTCAGCAGGCCGTAGTTGATGCCGTTGCCGCCCTTGCGCGGGTCGGCGCTCGACGTGAACGGCGACACCGAGGTCCCGACATCCGCGTAGCCGCGGGAGGCGTCGGCGAGGTTGTGCTCGTTCTTGGCGATCGCTGCCGTGAATGACGCCGTGTCGAACGGGATGCGCTCCACTTCGAATCCGGCCTCCTTGAGGGACGACGCGATGGCCTCGCCGAGCTGCTGACGCTGGTCGGTCTGCACGTAGAGGCTGTCGTAGTACCAGTCGATGTGGAGCCTCTTGCCGTCCTTCACGCGGTAGCCGTCGGCATCCACCTCGTCCCAGCCTGCCTCGTCGAGCAGCTTCTGCGCCTTGTCGAGGTCGTAGCCCCACGACTTCTCGAGCGACTCGTCGTACGCGCCGACCGGGGGCGTGTCGGGCAGGGTCGTCGTCCAGGCCCGGCTGTACACGCCGCCGTAGACGCTCTTGAGGAGGGAGTCGATGTCGATCGCGTCGCGGAAGGCGAGTCGCACGTTGCGGTCGTCGAACGGCGCGATGTTCGCGTTGAGCGCGAGGTAGTACGGGGTGCCCGTGTTGTCCTTCTGCAGCACGACGTTGCCTGCTCCCTCGACCTCGGGGATGTTCAGCGGCGGGACCTGGTCGATCGCGTCGGCCTGCTTCGAGTTGAGGGCGCCGATGCGCGCCTGCGTCTCGGGCACGAACTGCACCACGACCTCGTCGAGGTAGGCGGGGCCCTGGTGGGCGGCGGTCTCCGGCGCCCAGGCGTAGTCGGGGTTGCGCTCGAGCACGAGCTTGGAGCCCTTGACGTACTCCTTGACGCGGAACGGTCCGGTGCCGATCGACAGGGTCGGGTCCGCTCCGAGCTCGGCCGGCGTGTGCTCGCTGAGCACCTTCCCCGAGTAGATCGGCCAGTGCGGCGTCGACAGCGCGTGGATGAACGCCGCGTTCGGGCGCGAGAGCGTGACGGTGAGCTCGTACTCCCCCGTGACCTCGGTCGACGCGATCGCGTTGCCCGCCGTGGCCAGGCCCACCTCGTTGAGCGGACGGTCGAGGTTCTGCTTGAGAACCGCGGCGTCGAAGGGGGTGCCGTCGTGGAACGTCACGTCGTCGCGCAGCTCGAAGGTGTAGACGAGGCCGTCGTCGCTGACCTTCCAGGATTTCGCGAGGTCGGGCTTGTAGGTGCCGTCCGACGCCTGCGCGACCACCGTGTCGAAGATGCTGCTGTTGAGCGAGTTGAGGTTGAGCGACGGCACCTTCTGCCCGTCCCAGGTGCCCGGTTCCGTGTTCGCCAGGTAGGTGAGGGTGCCGCCCTCGACCGGCTCCTCCGCCGACGAGGCCGGCTTCGAGCTGGGCGCGGCGCTGGCGCAGCCGGCGAGCATGGCCGACGCCACGGCGATGGCGCCGACGGCGAGTGCTGCTCTGGTGCGGTTCATGGGGTCTCCTCGGGAGTGTGCTGTGGGTCGTGCAGGGGGTCTGTGGGGGCGATCCGCGGGACGGCGGCGAGCAGTTCGCGCGTGTAGGTCTGGGCCGGGTCGGCGAGCACGATGTCGGCGGGTCCTGCCTCCACCACGCGGCCGTCCTTCATGACCACGACGTCGTGAGCGAGGTGGCGGACGACGCCGAGGTCGTGGCTGATGAAGAGGAGGGAGACGCCCAGCTGCGCCTGCAGGTCCTGCAGCAGGTCGAGCACCTGCGCCTGCACCGAGACGTCGAGCGCGGAGACCGGCTCGTCGCACACGAGGATCTCGGGATCGGTCGCCAGCGCCTTCGCGATCGCGACCCGCTGACGCTGACCGCCGGAGAGCTCGAGCGGGCGGCGGGCGAGCACATCGGCGTCGAGGCCGACCTGCCGCAACAGTTCCTCAGCGCGGGCGCGGCGGGCGCTCCGCGGCGTGCCGGTGGTCGCGATCGCCTCGCCGAGGATCGCGGAGACGTCGTAGCGAGGGTCGAAGGAGCTCAGCGGATCCTGCGAGATCGACTGGATCAGCGGCCGACGTGCACGCCGGTCGCGCTCCCGCAGTCCCGACCAGCGCGCTCCGTCGAGTTCCACGGTGCCCCCGTCCGGCTCCAGCGCCCCGAGCACGATCTGCGCAGCCGTGGACTTGCCAGAGCCCGACTCCCCGACGATGCCCAGCGTGGTGCCGCGTCGCAGCGTGAACGACACATCGTCGAGCGCGGTGATGGCGCCCCCGGGCGCGCGGTAGCTCTTGTGGAGGCCGCGCGCCTCGAGGGCGTTCTCGCTCGACGGCCCGCCGGCGCGGCGGCGGGCGTCGAACGTCGTGGGCGGCGCGTCCGACAGGCGCGTCCCCCGTCGGTGCTCCGCAGGGATGGCGTCCAGCAGCCGACGCGTGTACGGATGCCGGGGGGCGTGGAGGAGCGTCGACGGCGCCCCGCGCTCCACCACCTCTCCGGCGTTCATCACGAGGATCTCGTCGGCGATGCTGCTCACGACGGCGAGGTCGTGGCTGACGAGCAGGATGCCGGTGCCCGTGCGCTTCAGGGCGTCGAGAAGGTCGAGGATCTGCGCCTGCACGGTGACGTCGAGGGCGGTGGTCGGCTCGTCGGCGATGAGGATGCGCGGCGTCCCGGCGATCGCCGAGGCGATGAGGGCGCGCTGCCGCAGCCCGCCGGAGAGCTCGTGGGGTCGCTGCCGTGCGCGCACACGCGGCTCCGGCACGCCGACGCGTCGGAGCAGGGCCTCGACCTGCGCCGCGCGGTCGTCGCGCGACCCGGGGAAGCGCCCGAGCCCCTCTGCGACCTCGGCGCCGACCCTCCGCAGCGGGTCGAGGGAGACGAGCGCGTCCTGGTGCACGAGTCCGATACCCGCGCCGCGGATGCGCGCCCAGCCACGGCCGCGCACGCGGGTGAGGTCGGTGCTGCCGAAGCGGAGCTCGTCCGCCGTCACCTGTGCCCCCCGACCGGCGAGCCCGAGCAGGCTGCGCGCCGTGACGCTCTTGCCCGAGCCGGACTCGCCGACGAGCGCGACGCAGCGTCCTGCCGCGAGCTCGAACGACACGTCTCGCACGGCGTCGCGCTCCCGCCCGGGGAACGCCACGCTGAGCCCGCGCACCGACACGATCGGCGCGGCGGCGGCATCCGTGTCCCTGGCGATCTCCTGAACCTGGATCGTGCTCACAGGGAGCTCCTCCTGCTGATCGCGCGCTGCTGCCACCAGCGCCCGGTGACCGTGACCGAGACGACGGTCAGGGTGATGAACAGCCCTGGCCAGATGCTGATCCACGGGGCGAGGGAGAGGTACTGCCTGGCCTCCGAGAGCATGAGCCCCCACTCGGGCGTCGGCGGCACCGCGCCGAGGCCGAGGAAGCTCAGCGAGGCGCCGAAGATGATGCAGACGCCCACCCCGAGCACCGAGTTCACGAGCACGGGACCGAGGCTGTTCGGCACCACGTGCCGCGCGATGACCGTGAGCGGCGGGAGGCCGAGGCCCGTGGCCGACGAGACGTACGAGGAGCGCCGCACCTGCAGCACCTGGGAGCGCACGAGCCGCGCGGCACCGGGGATGCGGCCGATGCCCACCGCCCAGATCACGCTCGACATCCCCGGGCCCAGCACCGTGATGAGGATGAGCGCGAGCAGCACCTCGGGGAACGCGAGCAGGATGTCGAGGAGCCGGCTGATGACCCGGTCCGCGATACCGCGCGAGTACCCGGCGGCGACGCCGAGGAGGATGCCGCCGAGCAGGCCGATCGCGGTGGCGAAGAGGCCGAGGGACAGCGAGTACCCCGCCCCGTGGAGCACGCGGGAGAAGACGTCCCTGCCGAGCTGGTCGGTGCCGAAGAGGTGCACGGCGCTCGGCGCCTGCAAAGCGGATGCCGGCGACGCCTGCAGCGGGTCGTACCCCGTGAACAGGCCGGGGGCGATGCCGACGACGAGCAGCGCGGCGAGCACCGCCATGGCGAGCAGCACGCCGGGACCGGGGAGCCCGGCCCTGCGTGACGCGGAGGTGCCGACCGGAGCGGCGATGGCGGATGCGGTCATCGGCGGGCCTCCCTCAGGCGGGGGTCGAGCAGCGGATACACGAGATCGACCAGGGTGTTCACGACGACGAAGACGAGCGCTGCGAAGACCACGGTCCCCAGCACCACGGGGATGTCGCGGTCGGCGACAGCCGCGACGGCGATGCGGCCGAGGCCAGGGCGGGCGAACAGGGTCTCGAGCACGGCGGCTCCGCTGAGGAGCGAGCCGAGGATGAGCGTGCTCAGCGTGAGCGCGGGGATGGCCGCGTGGCGGAGCACGTGTCGGGAACGCAGCGTGCCCTCGGAGACGCCGCGGGCGAGCACCGTGGTCACGAACGGCTCGTGCAGCGTGTACTCCATGCGTTCGCGGAGCACCTGGGAGAGCACGCCGATCAGCGGGAACGCGAGGGTGACGGCAGGCAGCACGAGCGATGCCGGACCGTTGGCGCCGAACGCCGGGAACACCGGGAAGGTGAACGACAGGAGGTTCATGAGCAGGATGCCGAGCCAGAACGACGGGACGGAGATGGCCACGAGCTCGATCGCCTGGGCCGCCCAGCGGGCCGCGCGGTTGCGGCCGGACGTCAGCAGCGCCAGGCCGATCGCGACGGCACCGGCGATCGCCAGAGCGGTCACGGTGAGCTCGACCGTGCCGCCGAGCTCGGAGAAGATGATCTCCGACACGGGCGCGGCACGCTGATAGCTCGTGCCGAGATCGCCCCTCGCGAGTTGCGCGAGGTAGTTCAGGTACTGCACGAAGACCGGCTGGTCGAGGCCGTAGTGCGCCGCGACCTGTGCGCGCAGCTCGGGCGGTGCGTCGAGCACCCCGGCGAGCAGGCTGTCCAGCGGGTCGCCGGGGATGAGCTTCAGTGCGATGAAGGCGATGGTGGCGGCCGCCCACAGCACGAGCACGGCGTCGAGCACGCGGTGCAGAGCGAACGGGAGCCACCCCGCGAAGCGCAGGGGGCCGACGCGTCCAGCGGGAGCGACGATCGCGGCGGTCATCAGCCCTCCCACCGGTAGCGGCCGCCCGCTGCACGGAACTCCTCGGCGACCGCGGCGCGCAGCGCGGGGTCGGCGAGGAAGTCGAGCGCGGTGACCGCGAGGCCAACGGCGCCATCGATCAGCGCCGCGAACGCGGGAGGGAGGATCGTGGCGTCGGCGAACGCCGCGTTGTGCGGCAGCACGTCGGGCGCCGCACCGAGGCCGAGGGCCGGGTGGATCGCGGGGATGAACTGGCTGACGTTGCCCATGTCGGTCGACGGCCCGCCCTGCCGCGATACGGCAGGACGCACGGGCACGGTGCGGCCCTGCGCCGTCAGCGCCCCCGCCCACCGCTTCTGCAGCTCGATGTTGGGCCGAAGCGGAAGGTACGGCGGCTCGAAGTCGACGTCGAGCTCGGCGCGCGTGCCGGTGCTCAGCGCCGCCGCCTGGAGGATGTCGATCACGCGGTCGGTGAGCACGTTCAGCGTCTCGACCTCGGTGGACCGGACGAGGAACTCCGCCGATGCGCGCTCCGGCACGACGTTCGCCGCGGCGCCGCCGTCGGTGATGATGCCGTGGATGCGGTCGACGGGCAGGATGTGCTGCCGCAGCTGAGCGACGCCCTGGTAAGCGGTGACGACGGCGTCGAGCGCGTTGAGACCGAGGTACGGGCTCAGCGCGGCGTGGCCCGCTCGGCCGCGATAGGTGACGGCGACCCGGCGCACGCCGCTCGTCCCGCCGCCGTAGACCGGCGAGACGCTGTCGCCGCCGCCGGGGTGCACCATCGCCGCGGCATCCACGTCGTCGAATCCGCCGGCGCGGATCACCAGCTCCTTGCCTGCACCGCCCTCCTCCGCCGGGGTGCCGATGATCGAGAGGCGTCCGCCGATGCCGGCGACGAGCGGCGCGGCGGCGAGGAAGGCCCCCACCGCCTGTGCGGCGATGATGTTGTGGCCGCAGGCGTGGCCGACGCCGGGCAGGGCGTCGTACTCGGCGATGATCGCGAAGTGCGGACCGCCGACGCCGGTCGAGGCACGGAACGCCGTGGGCAGACCGTAGGCTCCTCGCTCGACCTCGGCGCCGTGAGCGGTCAGGAGGTCGGCGATCCGGCCGGAGGAGTACACCTCCTCGAACCCGATCTCCGGATGCTCGTACAGATCCGTGGCGAGCGCCACGAGCTCGGGGCGCAGCGCACCGACGGCATCCGCCACCCGCTCCTGCGTACCGGCGGGTGCGCCGGCGAACCGGCTCTCGATCGTGGCGTCGAGAGGGATGCCGCCGCGTGACGCCGCCGCCGCGTCGAAGCGCAGGTAGGCGTGCAAGGGGTCGGCACCGGCGCGCACCTCCGTCGCCGGCACGTCGGCGGCACGAAGATCGGCGGCGTCGAGGTCGAGGCTCATCGCTCCTCCTCCGCCGAACGGCGTGGATCGAAGGCGACGCCGTCGAGCGCGGCCGCGACGTCGAAGCCGATCCGCTCCGCGACATCGGCGGGGAGGCGCACGTCCAGGGCAGCCCTGTTCTCGGCGAGGTGGCGGAGCGACCGCGACCCGACGAGGGCGAGGCCGTTCGCCCTGGTCGCGAGGACCCACGCGAGCGCGGTCTGCGCTGCGGTGAGACCGAAGGGCGCCCCCGCCGCCTGGAGGATGGCGAACACCTTCTCGTGGTGCGGGGCGGCGAGCCCGCGGCCGATCAGCGCCCAATAAGCGACGAAGGGCACGCCGAGCGCGTCCGCACGGTCGGCGATCGCCGCGGACCCCGGCGCGGCCACGTTGTAGAGGCTCTGCACGACGGCGGGCGCCTCGACGTCTACGAGGTGCTCGAACTGCTCGATGGTCGGCTCGCAGACACCGAGGTGGCCGATCAGTCCCTCGTCGCGGAGCTCGCGGAGCGTGCCCCACTGGTCGTCGAGCGGCACATCGGGATCGATGCGATGCAGGTACAGCAGCGGGATCTGCTCGCGCCGCAGCCGCACGAGCGTCGCGTAGACCTGCTGACGGAGGTAGTCCGGTCGCCCGAGCACGCCCCAGCCGTGCGGGCCGGTGCGCAGCATCCCGACCTTGGAGGCGACGACCACGCCCAGCGCAGGGTGCACCACGTCGCCGATGATCTCGTCGCTGACCCCCGGCCCCAGGGCATCTGCTGAGTCGATGTAGTCGTAGCCCTCGTCGATCGCGAGCCGCAGCAGCCGCCGCGTCTGCACAGGATCCGACGGCCGGCCCCACCCGTCGCCGGCGGTGAGCCTGGCGGCCCCGAAGCCGAGACGCGACACGGTGCGCCCGGCCAGGGCGATGCGGCGCTGCGGGGGTGCGTCGGTGGCGACGGCGGGGGCACTCGTGGCGACCATGGGGCGGCTCCTCGGGACGGCTGATGCCCGAATCTATGCCGCCGCAGACCACCGCCGCTCAGCCTGCGTCACGCGCATTCACCGGCTGTCATGAGCCTTCATCGTGCGTAACACGCCGACACCCGGGGAATGCCGCCGTCAGCGCGGAGGGATGCGTCGGTCGAGCCAGGAGAGCAGGTCGGCGCGCACCTCGCCCTGCTGCAGCTCGTTGAAGATCTCGTGCCGCGCGTCGGGGTAGACGAGGGTCGTGACGTCGGTGAGTCCGGAGCGGCTGCGGTACTCGTCGGCGAGCTTGTGCACGCTGCGGGGTCCGCCGACCGGGTCGTCGCGGCCGACCATGAGCAGCATCGGGATGTCATGCCCGAGGTTCTTGCGCGGCCGGCCGTAGAGCTTCGCGGCCTCGATGGGTCCGAAGAGCTTGAGCAGCGGCACGTCGGTGGTGAGCGGGTCGTCGCCGAACTCGGCCCACACGGCGGGATCGCGGGAGAGCCACTCGAAACCGGTGGCCTCCGGACCCGCCCAGCGGGCGTTCAGCGGCGCTGCGTTGAGGGAGCCGGGCATCCGCAGGGCGGAGCCGGAGAGGATCACGGCGTCGTAGGCCTCGGGGTGGTCGTTGACGAGCATCTGCGAGAGGAACGAGCCCCAGGAGTGCCCGAGCAGTACGAGCGGCAGGTCGGGGTGCTCGGCGCGGATGATGCCGGTGAGCTGCCAAACGGCCTCCTCGGCCGCGCGCAGGCCGCCCTTGCCGAGACGGCCGAGCTTGGCAGGACCGTCGTGCTGACGGATGCCGGTGCGGCCGTGTCCGCGGTGATCGTCGGCATAGACGTGGAAACCGGCACCCGTCAGCGCGCCGATCAACGCCCCGTAGCGCCCGGCGTGCTCCCCGACGCCGTGCAGCAGCTGCACCACTCCGCGCGCGGTGCCCGCCGCGGAATGCACGTCGTAGACGATGGCGATGCCGTAGGCATCCGTGAACTCCCTGGTCTCCGTCACGTCCCCCACCCTACTCAGACGCCGCTCGCTCAGCATCGGCGGGAGCCGCGGCCCCGAGAGCTCAGCGCGACAGGGAGTCCACGATCGCGCGGGCGGTCGCGAGGTCGGTGACCTCGTACCCGCCGACGCCGTCGGACGCCGAGCCCATGCGCACCCCGCCGTCTTCGCGCACGCTCCGCTTGGCGGAGAAGTGCAGCGCGTCGACGCCGGTCGCGGCGAGCGCCGCAGCGGATGCCGCGTCGACGCCGCTGCCCGCCATGATCTCGATGGCGCCGTCGGCCTCGGCGACGAGGCGACGCAGGGTGTCGATGCCGTCGATCGCAGCGGACGCCCCGCCGGAGGTGAGCACGCGGCGCAGGCCGAGCGCGCGTGCGGTGGCGAGCGCCGCCACCGGGTCGGCCGTGACGTCGATCGCGCGATGGAGGGTGACCGAGGCGCCGCCGGCCGCGTCGCGCAGCCTCGCGATGGCGTCGACGTCGAGGGTGCCCGCGGCATCCAGGGCGCCGATCACGACGCCCTGCGCTCCGGCCTCGACGGCGCGACGCACGTCACGCTCGGACACGGCGATCTCGCCGGCGTCGTAGAGGAAGCCGCCCGCCCGCGGACGCACCAGCACGTGCACCTCGACGCCCGCGTCCGCGGCCTCCTCGATCGCGAGCTCGAGCGTGGCGGGCGAGGGCGTGAGTCCCCCGAGGGCGAGGGCCTGGGCGAGTTCGACGCGCGCGGCGCCGACAGCTCCGGCGATGCGCACGCCTGCGGGGTCCTGCACGGCGATCTCGAGGGCTGGGGTCTGCGGCATCCTCTCATTCTCTCTCCCCCACGGGCCGCCCCTTCCCTCAGACCGAAAAATTACTTAGACTGTCTAAGTAATGTCTGCGTCTGATGAAGCCCTCCGTCTCACCGCCACAGACCTGCGCATGGCGACGTTCCGACTCGCGAGGCGCCTGCGATGCGCCCGCGCCGTCGATGCGATGAGCGATGCGCAGCTGGCTGTGCTGGCCACCCTGCGCATGCACGGCACGCGCACGATCACCGCCCTCGCCGAGCGCGAGCGCGTCACCGCGCCGTCGATGACGAGCATGATCAACGGACTGGAGGAACAGGGTTACGTGCGCCGCACTCCCGATGAGGCCGACCGGCGCCGCGTGCTGGTGGACATCACGGATGCCGGCGACGAGATCGTCGCGCAGACCCTCCGGCAGCGCGACGACCTGCTCGTCGGCATGATGTCGGAGCTCCACTTCACCGACGACGAGCTGAAGACCCTGCGCGACGCGAGCGCGCTCATGCGGAGGGTGGTCGAGCCGTGACCGCGATGTTCCGCTCCTTCTCCAACGTCAACTACCGCATCTGGTTCGCAGGCGCCCTCGTCTCCAACGTGGGCGGATGGATGCAGGCCACGGCGCAGGACTGGGTGGTGCTCACCGAGCTCACCCACAACGACGCCACCGCGATGGGCGTGACCATGGCGCTGCAGTTCGGTCCGCCGCTCGTGCTTGTGAGTCTCACCGGCTGGGTCGCCGACCGGTTCGACCGCCGCCACATCCTCGTCGCGACCCAGTCCGCCCTGCTGCTGCTCGCCGTCGCGGTGGGCGTGCTGCTGCTGAACGACGTGATGACGCTGCCGATGATGTTCGGCTTCGCCGCCGCCTTCGGCACCGTGAACGCGTTCGATGCGCCGGCGCGTCAGGCGTTCGTGTCCGACATGGTGTCCACGGGCGACACCTCCAACGCGGTCGCCCTGAACTCGGCATCCTTCAACCTGGCGCGCATGATCGGCCCCGCGGTCGGCGGCCTGCTGATCGTGGCCATCGGCTCGGGGTGGGTGTTCATCGTGAACGCGGCGACGTTCCTCGCCATGCTCGTGGCACTGTTCCTCATGCGTCAGGGGCAGCTCGCACCGCGGTTGAAGAACCGCAGCGCGGGAGGGCTCGCGGCGGGGTTCCGCTACGTATGGGGGCGCAGCGATCTGCGCGTGGTGTTCGTGACGGTGTTCCTCATCGGCGCGTTCGGCATGAACTTCCCGATCTTCGCCTCGACCATGGCCCTCGAGTTCGGCGCCGGCGCCGACGGCTACGGCGTGCTCAGCTCGATCCTCGCGATCGGATCCCTGGCCGGGGCGCTGCTCGCCGCACGCCGCGACAGGGCCAGGGTCAGGGTCGTCATCATCGCAGCCGGCGGATTCGGCGTCGTGGCGTTCATCGCCGCGGCCATGCCGACGTACGCCCTGTACGGGGTGAGCCTCATGTTCACCGGGTTCGCGATCGTCACGCTGCTCACCACCGCCAACGGGTACGTCCAGACGACGACCGACCCCGCGCTGCGCGGCCGCGTGCTCGCGCTCTACATGGCCGTCATCATGGGCTCCACCCCGGTGGGGGCGCCCATCGCCGGCTGGGTGGCGGATGCCGCCGGCCCGCGGGTCGCGATCATGCTCGGCGGCGCCGCCGGCCTCGTCGCCTGCGCGATCGGCGTCACCTGGGTCCTCACCACGGGAAGGCTGCACCGCGCCGAGAACCGTCGGTTCCTGATGACGCTCGACGAGACGCGACCGCTGACCGTGATCGACGAGATCGACCCTGTGGAGTTCAGCGACGAGGCCGCGGCGACCACGCCGATCCGCACCGCCAGGAAGAGCGACTGAACGCGGCTGTCAACCCCCTCCGTCGCCGGCGGAAGCCGCGCCTAACGTCACGGCATGGACGAGAACATGGAACGCACACCGCACCCCGAGGATCCTGCCGAGGGCGCGCCGGGGATGGACGGCGCCGACGACCGCACGGATGCCGAACGCGACGCCGTGCGCGGCGGCGACGGCCGACGCGATGCTGACGCCGTGCGCGGCGGCGACGGCCGCCCGGAGCACATCCCGGAACACAACTCGGCGCCGGACGGGCGCTCGGGCTCAGACGCGGATGCCGACGGCGGCACCGGAGGAGCCATCCAGGGCGATGCCTCCGGCGACGGAACCGGTGGCGCCGTCCAGGGCGATGCGAACCCCGAACGCCGCACTCCCCTGGGCGGCGACGAGACCACCGCGGAGCAGCTCGAAGCCGACAACGACGTCGAGGACGACAGCCTGAAGACCCTCGACCCCGAGGATCCGCCCGCCTGACGAGCCCCCGAGTAGGCGTCGCCATATGAGTGCACATGGCACTCGCTAGACGCATCTAGTCTGTCATTCCAACGCAGATACTGTCCCTGAGAAGCCCCTTGATGTCGACTTGGTTCGTCACGGGGGGTGATGAATGGCGAAGACGACCGACTGGCGATCCTTCGATCGACTCCTGCTCGCGTTCACGCTGTCATCCGCGACCACTGCCGGGGCGGAGTTCGCTCTTCCGCTGGTCGCCATGTCCTCCACACAGTCGGTCGCATGGATGGCAGCGGTGGCGACGTCGATGGTGGTCGGGACGCTCATCGGCGACGCTTGCGGGGGTCTCCTCGCAGACACCCTCCCGAAGTGGCGGCTCATGGCGATCGGCACTGCCGCCGAGACGTTCGCCCTCGTCGCGATCTCGGTGACGCTTCTGCTCGGCCACGCCAGCGCCGCGGTCCTCGTCACCCTCGGCTTCGCCCTCGCCGCCTCGGGTTCGCTGTCCTCGTCGACGGAGTCTGCGGCGGTCCGGTCCCTCGTCGCCGACGAGGACCTTCCGCGGGCGGGGCAACGAAGGCAGGCCAGGGCGTTCGTCACGACGTTGCTCGGCCCTGCGCTCGGCGGCGGGCTCCTCACGGTCGCCACGCCCCTCCCGTTCCTGGTGGCGGCCGCCGCGGGCATGGCCGCGCTCGGGCTGCTCGGCCTCCTTCGGGGAGCCGCTCAGCTTCACACCCGGACCGCCCGCGAGGGGTCACCGGCGACATTCGCTCTGGCCGGCGTACGCGCGGTGTTCACGGACAGCACGTTGGGCGGCTTCGGCATCCTGATGGTCGTCCTTGGTGCGGTCCCCGCGCTGCTGCTCGCTGTCTCCACCTACTCCATGGCGAGGAATGACGTCCCTCCGTGGGCGATCTCGCTGCTGCCGACCGCCGCCGGAGCGGGTGGGCTCGCGGGAGCCCTGCTCCTCCTGCCCCTTCTCCTCAAGTCCCGCCCGCCGAAAGTCGGACCGTTCAGCATCGGCATGCTCCTGACGCTGGGGGCGATCGTGGGGATGATGGGGATGTTGAACTCGATCCCCTGGCTGATCGCGCTCGCCGTGATCTTCACCGCCGGCATCACGCTCATCAACCCGCTCCTGTCGTTCCTCATGGCGTATGTACCGGAAGATCGCCAGGGCCGTGTCCTGTCGACGATGACGCTGTTGAACTCCGCCCCGGGCTTCGTCGCACCGGCACTCGCGTCCGTTCTCGTCGCCTCCTACGACCTCCACGCCTTGCTGGCGTGCGCCCTGTTGCTGTTCGCCGCGGCCACCGTCGTGCTCCTTGTTCCGACGCTCCGACGGATTCCCGCTCCGGCCGAGTGGCCGGACTACATGGGCCAGCTCCGCACCCACGGGTGACCATCGACGGTTCGATGGGCGCATGTCGCGGCAATCCGCACGCGATTCCCGCGACACGCGCCACGTGAATCGAGGTGCACGACGCAGAGTTGGCGCTCAACGTGGGAATCCACGCCGGATTCCCACACTGAGCGCCAACTGAACGACGCACGCGCCGACGGATCCGCCGGCCCGACGAACCGTCCTACTCGCCGAGCACGACCCGCAGCTGCTCCACGGCCCAATCGAGCTCCGTGGCGCGGATCACGAGCGGCGGGGCGATGCGGATCGTCTGACCGTGGGTGTCCTTCACGAGCACGCCGCGCTCCAGCAGCTTCTCGGCGATCTCGCGACCGGTACCGCGCGCGGGGTCGATGTCGACTCCGGCCCAGAGCCCGGCGATGCGCACGGCGGTGACCCCGTGTCCGATCAGCGGCTGCAGCGCCTCCGAGAGGTGCGCGCCGAGGGCACGGGCGCGCTCCTGGAACTCGCCCGACTCCAGCATCTCCACCACACGCAGGCCGACGGCCGCGGCGAGCGGATTGCCGCCGAAGGTCGAGCCGTGCTCGCCGGGGCGGATGACGCCCAGCACGTCGCTGTTGCCGACGACGGCCGAGACGGGCAGGATGCCGCCGCCGAGCGCCTTACCGAGCAGATACAGATCGGGCACCACGCCCTCGCGGTCGCAGGCGAACGTCTCGCCGACGCGGCCGAGCCCCGACTGGATCTCGTCGGCGATGAACAGCACGCGCTTCTCGTCGCAGATCTCGCGGATGCGGCGCAGGTACCCCTCCGGCGGGATGATCACGCCGGCCTCGCCCTGGATCGGCTCCACGAGCACGGCGACCGTGTCGTCGGTGATCGCGGCGGCCACGGCATCCGCGTCTCCGTAGGGCACCACGTCGAAGCCCGGCGTGTACGGGCCGAACCCGTCGCGAGCCGACTCGTCGTCGCTGAAGCTGACGATCGTGGTGGTGCGGCCGTGGAAGTTGCCGGCCGCGACGACGATGCGCGCGCGGCCGTCTGCGACGCCCTTGACCCGGTAGCCCCAGGCGCGCGCGACCTTGATGCCGGTCTCGACGGCCTCGGCGCCGGTGTTCATCGGCAGCACCATGTCCTTGCCTGCGAGCGCGGCGAGCGCGGCGGCAAAGGGCTCCAGCCGGTCGCTCATGAACGCACGGCTGGTCAGCGTGACCCGGCCGAGCTGCTCGGTGAGCGCGGCGACGATCGCCGGATGCCGGTGGCCGAAGTTCACGGCGGAGTACGCCGCGAGCAGATCGAGGTAGCGCTTGCCCTCGATGTCGGTCACCCAGGCGCCCTCGCCGCGGGCGATGACGACGGGCAGCGGGTGGTAGTTGCGCGCGACGTGCCCCTCGACCTGCTCAGCATCCACGGCTCGCTCAGCAGTGACGTCGACGCCGTCGTCGACCGCGGTCACTTTGCGTCCCTGAGCTCGAGCGTGCAGCACTTGATGCCGCCGCCGCCGAGCAGCAGCTCGGACAGGTCGATCAGGAGGGGGTTGTAGCCGCGCTCGCGCAGCTGAGCCTCGAAGCCCTTCGCGCGCGGCGAGATGATCACGTTGTAGCCGTCGCTGGCCGAGTTCAGCCCGAACACGGCGCCGTCTTCGTCGGACACGAGGATCGCGTCGGGGAAGCGCTCGGCGAGCACCTTCTGCGAGGCCTCGTCGAAGGCGTGCGGCAGGTACGCGATGCCAGCGGTCTGCCCCTCCTCGACCACCGGGTCGAGCACGGTCAGCGCGGTGTCGAGGTGGTAGAAGCGCGGGTCGACCAGCGTCAGCGTCACGACCTCGCGTCCGAAGACCTCGCTCACCTCGCGGTGGCTGTCGCCTGCGGAGCGGAAGCCGGTGCCGGCGAGGATCACGTCGCCGGCGAGCAGGAAGTCCCCCTCGCCCTCGTTGATCTCCTCGGGCAGCACGGTGTCGTAGCCGTGGGTGCGGAACCACTCGGCGAACGCGGGCGCCTCGCCCTGGCGCTGCTCGTAGTAGAAGGAGGGCACGTACGCCCGGCCGTCGATCACGAAGCCGCCGTTCGCCGTGTAGACCATGTCGGGGTATCCGGCGAGCGGCTCGATGAGCTCGACCTCGTGGCCCAGCTCGACGTACAGGTCGTACAGCTTCTGCCACTGCGCGACCGCGTTGGCGGTGTCGGTGGGGTTCGCCGGCTCCATCCACGGGTTGATCGAGTAGTTCACCGTGAAGTGCGACGGCTTGCACATCAGGTAGTGGCGGTGGTGCGCGGTGCGCACGGGCGCTGCGGTGACGGCGGCTTCAGGCGTCGACATGGTTCTCCTTGACGAAGAGGCGCGGCGGACGCTGTCCAGGGGCCCGGCGGTCCTTCGACCCTGCATCCAGCGCGGATGCCGGGGAAGATGCGACTCGGGCACGCCGCATCCATTGTGTCACCCGTGTCCTGTGCGCCACCAGAGCACGCACCACCTCCGCGGTGTCGACCGCCTCAGGCCACGCGCACGACGAGCTTGCCGACGACGTGGCCGTCCTCGATGCGTGCCAGCGCCGCACCCGCGTCCTCGAACGGATACTCCTGCGCGATCACCGGGGCGAAGCGTCCATCCGCGAGGAGTTCGAGCAGCGCGGTCAGCACCTCGGGGCGGCTCGATGCCGCGAGGGAGCGGATGCGGGCGCCGCGACTCAGCGACAGGAACGCTGCGCGCAGCATCCGCGGGATCGGTCCGAGCACGTGCCCGCCGTCGCCCGTCACGAGCACGATCGCCCCGTCCGGGCGCGCCAGCCGCCGCAGATCCCGCAGGTCGATGCCCCCTGCCACGTCGATGACCGCGTCGAAATGGCCTCCGGGGATCGCCGAGAGCGGCGAGCGGCGGTGGTCGAGCGTGCGCACGGCGCCCAGCCCCTCGACGAGCGGCCCGTTGCGGTCGGCGCAGCTCGCCCAGACCTCGGCGCCGCGCAGCACGGCCAGCTGCACGGCGAACGCGCCGACACCGCCCGAGGCGCCGATCACGAGAACCCGCTGCGGGTGGTCGCCGAGTCCGATCCGGGCGAGGTCGAGCGCCTGCCAGGCGGTGCCGGCGGCGACGGGGAGCGTGACGGCGACGGCGGCCTCGACGCCCGGCGGCAACGGCTGCACCCGGTCGGCGGGCACGGTCGCGTACTCGCCGAGGCCTCCCCCGCCGCGCAGCTCGCCGATCACCAGGTCGCCGATCTCGACGCCGATGACGTTCGGCCCCGTCTCCACGACCTCGCCGACGGCATCCATCCCACGGATCGGATGCTTCGGCCTGGTCAGGCCGAAGAACGGCCGCACCAGCAGCGGATCGCCGAGCAGCAGTCGCACGTCGCCGGCGTTGAGGGAGGTGGCGCGCATCCGCAGCAGCACCTCACCCGATCGCGGCTCGGGCACCGCGACCCGCTCCAGCCGCACGGCGGACGCCGGACCGTAGGTCTCGCTGCGCCATGCCCTCATCGACTCAGCCATGATCAGCCTCCGGGTATTGGAACAGTTCGTCGATGCCGACCCCGAACGCGCGGGCGATCTGGAACGCGAGCTCCAGCGTCGGCGAGTACTTCTGCTGCTCGATGGCGATCAGCGTCTGCCTGGTGACGCCGATGGTGCGGGCGAGCTCGGCCTGGGTGAGCCCCGCGGCCTCGCGATGGGCGCGGATGCTGTTGGAGACGAGCGTCGGCTTGACCATCACACCAGGCCCCGGCGGTAGGCGATGACGCGGGCGATGCCCCCGACGATCGCGGAGACCGCGAACCCGAGGAACATCGTGTTGGCGATCCAGAACACGTCGGCGCCGATCGCGCACAGCGCGATGACCCCGAGCCCGGCGATCACGACGAACGCCTGCTCGACCCGTCCGCCCATGCGCGTGATGTCGCGGTCGCGGATGTCCGACGAGAAGACGACCTCGGAGTCGCGCCAGCGGGCGATCAGCCCCCAGACGACGGTGAGCAGGATGCTGAGCACGATGCCGCCGCCGATGCACCAGAGCATCACGGGGAACCAGTCGGCATCCTCCAGCGGTCCACCGGCGGCGCTGCGCAGGATGAGCACGACGTAGACGACGATCGTGAGGACGGCGGTGATCAGCTCGGACCAGGCCACGCGCTCGTGATAGACCATGACGCCTCCATGTAAAAGATTCTTGACATGAGGCTACGCCGGGCCGGATGCGATGTCAAGAATTCTTTACACGCACGCCCGGCCTCTTCCGTCGAGAGCGTCAGGCGCGTGCGAGCTCCGCGGTGCGCCAGCGGAAGGGCTCGACCAGCCGCGCGGTCAGCGGCACTCGGGTGAGCAGCACGAACGCGGCGAACCCGATCGCACCTCCCGCGGTGTTGGAGAGGAAGTCGTTCACGTCGGCGACGTGCCCGCCTCCGAAGAGGTCCTGAGCGCCGAGCTGCATGAGCTCCACCGTGAGGCTGACGCCCGCGCAGATCGCCACGACGCGCCACCACGTGGGCCTCGTCAGCAGCAGCGCCACGAGGATGCCGAGGGGCACGAAGACGAGCATGTTCATGAGCGCGTCCTCGAACTCGTAGTCGGCGAACGGCACGAGGGCGAGCGCCGGCTCCCAGGGACCGGTCCTGGTCGGATGCAGGAAGATCGGGAACACGGTGTTGCCCAGGACACCGGCCGCGTACACGCCGAGCGCCGCGGCCACCGCCGCGCGCGGCAGGGTCAACCGACGCCGGGAGCGGAGCACGAGCAGCAGGATCGCGAAGAGCAGGATCCCGACGGGGATCACCACGGGCAGCACGGGGAGTTCGGCGAAGGGATCGTTCATCGCTTCCGACGCTATCCGGGCGCGGTCCGCTGCCGCGTCATCCTGCGTATGTATCCGCCTCCGCCGCTCGGCCTATCCTTCCGGCACGAAGCCCGATCGCGACGTCGCTCAGATGACCTCTGCGCTCCACGCGTCGGGGTTGCCGAAGCGGTGCGCGGTGATCGAGATCGACTGCTCGTGCAGGAACGGCAGCAGCTCGATGCGCGCCGCCGACGTCACCTCGCCGTCGTACACCGCGAGGTCGGGGTCGCCGTCCACGGCCGTCGCCAGCAGCAGGTGCAGGGCGGCGACCGAGTCGCGCGGACCCACGAGCCGCACGCGCGAGGCCGCAGGCACCGCCAGCTCGTCCAGCGACGAGGGCTCCGGTCCGCTGATCCGCTCCACCCACTCGGCGTCGCTCTCCATGAACACCACCGCTCCGGCCTCGCTCAGCGCATGCCGGACAGGCTGCGGCAGTCCGACCGGCGTCGACAGCGTGAACCCAGCCCCCGCACGCACCGCGGCGATCACCACGCGCAGCAGCTCCTGCCACCCCGCATCCGCCGTCGCGCGGATCGCGACGGGGACCGGCCGGTACCGGAACAGGTTGCGCTCGACGCCGAGCCGCGAGACGTCGCGCACCTGCCCGAACTCCCGGTCCCAGGCCAGCGCGTCCGACAGGGCGGAGCGTCGCAGCCATTCGAACGCCTCGAAGTCGAGCGACGGCTGCGCCGCCTCGATGAGCGCCGTGATGCGCGAGTCGAGGCCGCGCAGGTGCAGGGTGCTCGACTGCGCCGCGGACGGTCGCGACCGCCACGAGCCGAGGCCGATGAGGTAGTTCGGTCCGCCGGCCTTCGCGCCGGGTCCGACCGCCGACCGCTTCCAGCCGCCGAACGGCTGCCGCTGCACGATCGCTCCGGTGGTGCCGCGGTTGACGTAGAGGTTGCCCGCCTGCACCCGGTCGAGCCAGAGGGCCAGCTCGTCGGGATCCTGAGTGTGCAGTCCGGCGGTGAGGCCGTAGGCGACGGCGTTCTGCAGCTCGATCGCCCGCTCCAAGGTCGGCGCGTGCATGACGCCGAGCACCGGGCCGAAGAACTCCTCCGTGTGGAAGCGCGATCCCGCACGCACTCCGACCCGCACACCCGGGGTCCACAGTCGTCCGGTCTCGTCCCCGTCGACGGGCCGCGGCTGCACGAGCCACTGCTCGTCGGCATCGAGCTCGGTGAGCGCCCAGGCGAGCTTTCCCTGCGGGCGCTCGATCACGGGCCCCACCTCGGCGAGAGGATCGGTCGGCAGGGCGACGTGCAGGGAGCGCACGGCATCGGCGAGCTGTCGGGCGAACCGCTGCGAACGGCCGACGGGTCCGACGAGGATCGCGAGCGACGCGGCGGAGCACTTCTGCCCTGCATGCCCGAAGGCGCTGCGCACCAGGTCGGAGGCCGCGAGGTCGAGGTCGGCCGACGGCGTGATGATCATGGCGTTCTTGCCGCTCGTCTCGGCGAGCAGCGGGAGGTCGGGGCGCCAGGAGCGGAACAGCGCGGCGGTGTCCCAGGAGCCAGTGAGGATCACCCGGCCCACAGCCTCGTGCGTGATGAGGCGGCGGCCGAGCTCCCCCTCCTCGATGTCGATCAGCGCGAGCGCATCACGCGGGACACCGGCCTCCCACAGCACCTCGGCGATCACCGCGGCGCAGCGACGGGCCTGCGGCGCGGGCTTGAACACCACGCCCGATCCTGCGGCGAGCGCCGCGAGCACGCCCCCGGCGGGGATCGCGAGCGGGAAGTTCCAGGGCGGCGCGACGACGGT
>JAGIAK010000169.1 GCA_017744855.1 Microbacterium sp. | reverse complement strand
AGCCGGAGGCGAGTCGAAGGGGCCTCCCCATAGTCACTCGAACGGGGGATGGGGTGACGGCAGAACGCGCCGATAGCGTGGCGCTCGTGCGACCGCGGGGGTCGTGCATCGATCCCCGGGGGTAGGGATGCGTCGTCGTCTCGCTTGGCTTGGCGGTCTGCTGTCGATCGCGCTGGTGGTGTCGGCGGTGCCGGCGTAACAGGATAACGTTCGCGCTGTACGTCGACTAAGGGGATTCCGAATGTATCACTGGTCGGATGCCTCGGCGAAGGAACGCGAGGCGGCGAAGGCGGCGTATCTCGCGTCGTTGCCGGACCTGTTGCGTCGCTTTGAGGTTCGGTCGGCGGCGAGCGGAGGGCCGCAGCTCAAGGACGGAGTTGCCGCACTGCCCGATTTGATTCGCTGGTTCGGGGCCGAGCTGCCTCGAGCTGATTCGCCTGACGGGCCGCTACCAACCTGGTGGAATCCGGCGACACCGCTCCGCGGTGAGCCGAATGCCGAGCCTCGCATGCAGCTCAGTCGTGGCCAACTCGCTTTGATCGATGAGACCGCCGCGTTCCTTGCGCAGATACTGCTGGATGCCCGGCCAGATGTTCGGTGGGTTATCTATCGCGGCAGCCGCAGTGACATTCGCAATGGTGCTACCTGGCTTGCGGTCGGACCTCGGCCGACTTTCAAGGGTGATCGAACGACGTTGAGCCCGAGAACGCTGTTCTACAAGCTTGCGAAGCTTGTCCTCGATGATCCTGCCGTGGTGTCGAATCCCGAGGAGTCGCTCTGGTCGGTTCGGGGTTTTCTCGCGGAGCCCGAGCGTTGAGCAATCAGCCATCCGACCGCGCCGTCGACCTCGCGTTCCTGGCGCTCGATCACGGGCTCGGCTCGATCGACGGGGGACGGGATGCGCTCATCCCGTTCGCCATCGTGGAGTTCGGGCAGCCAAGGACATTCGGCCGTTCCCGAAGGTAGTGCGCAAGCAGGATGCCGAGAACGCGATGCGTGCCGCGAGTTCGTAGTGGCGGGCGACACAGGTTCCGACCCCCCTGGCGTCGCAAGGGGTCAGGCTACTACGACCTACTGAACTTGGCGGGAACGTCGAATGGCACTTCTTCATACGAGAGGGCGATGGGCGGGTCGGTCCGGACGCGGATCTGTTGAACGCGCTGGTGTCGGCGAAGCAGCAGGGGTTCAATATCGAGTTCGTGTTCTGGGTGGAGTGAGCGTGCTGGAACGAAAAGACATGACGATGGCCGAGCGCGACGCCGAGCGCGACGCCTACATTGCGAGCCTGCCGGGTCTGCTCGAACGATTGGACCGCAGGCTGAGCCGAGCAGGTATCGACATGCGCCGACTGTCCCTGATCGACATGCCGGAGATCACCGCGTGGTTCGCCGACGAGCTCCGCCGCGACGAGTCGATGGGGGAGTTCCCTCTGCCAACATGGTGGGATCGCGACGAACCGCCAAAAGGTGGAGTGGATGAGGAAGGCGTCCCCCGTTTGAACCGCCATCACTTTGAGATCATCGATGAAACGGCGGCGCTGCTCGTCGAGCGGATCTTCGCCGCGCGCCCGGACGCCCGATGGCTGTTCTTCAAGGGGCCGAAACGGGACTATCGCAACGGCAACCTCGTAATCGGTGTCGGCGCGAGACCGATCTTCGCCGGCCCCTCCACGATCAGTCCCCGCGACCTCATGTGGGGTGTGGCCCTTGGCATCGTTCGTCGGCCGCCCAGCCCCAACTTCCTTGGAGCGCCCGCCAAGGCGATCGATCAGCTTCTCGCTACACCGATCGAAGGAGAAGGGAAATGACCTCGCAGCCATCCGACCGCGCCGTCGACCTCGCGTTCCTGGCGCTCGATCACGGGATCGGCTCGATCGACGGGGGACGTGATGCGCTCATTCCCTTCGCCATCGTCGAGAGCGCCGAGGGGCGGGCGCTGAACCGGTTCATGGCGGGCACGCTGGAGGATTCGGTCGCCCAGGGGCGGGTGAACCTGCTGCTGACGCCGGGGCTCGTGCTCGCCGTCCTCGCCTGGGACGGCTTCCTGACGATCGACGGGCAGCGCAGCGATGCGATCTTCGGCGAGGTGTACGAGCGCGGCGGGGAGCAGAGCTTCGTCTTCGCGCAGCGGTATCGGCGTACCGGGCTCCTGAGGAAGCGGGTCGAGCGGGTGGGGAACGTCGTGCTCGCTGGTGCGGGGGATCCGTTGTTCCGGTAGCACCCTTCGACTCGCTGCGCTCGCTCAGGGGGCCAGTTCGACTCGCCTCCGGCTCGCTCAGGGAGCCAGTTCGACTCGCTGCGCTCGCTCCGGGGGTCAGGGAGCCCGATCTATGCGAATGAGGGCTATTCAAGTTGTGGCGTACGCGTGTACAGTGCCACTTAAATGCACCGACGGGTCGATGACGACCCGCCACCAAGAGGGTTCGATTTCGAAGGAGAAATCACCATGTCGCAATCCAGCACGACGGCCTTCCGCCGTCTCGGCCTCGGCGCAGCGGTCGCGGCCGCCGCGCTCGCGCTCACGGCCTGCGCGTCCGGAGGCACTCCGGCCGGCACCGAGAGCGCCGCGCCCGACCCGGCCGAGGAGACGCTCGAGATCGCCTACATCTCGTTCGCGGTCGCGAACACCTACGACGAGCCCATGCTCGCCGCCGCCCAGGAGGTCGCCGCCGCGAACAACGCGAACATCACGGTGTTCGACGGCAACCTCGACCCCGACCTGCAGGCGGACCTCATCCAGGACGTCATCGCCTCCGGCCAGTACGACGGCATCATCACGCAGCCGATCTACGGCCCCTCGATCGTCGACGTCGTCGGCGAGGCCATCGCCGCCGGCATCACGGTCGTCAACATCGACCAGATCCTCGGGGACGACTTCACGACCGGCAAGACGCAGGTCGACGGCCTCTCCGCCAACGTCGTCTTCGTCCCCTACGAGCTCGGCCTCAAGTTCGGCGAGCAGACCGTCGAGGCCTGCGCCTCGAAGGACCTCGACCCGTGCAACGTCGCCTACCTGCACGACGTCAAGGCCTCGGCCATCGGCGTCGCGCTCTGGGACGGCTTCACCGAGGCGACCAAGGGCTCGCCCGTCACGGTCGTCGCCGAGGGCGAGACCTTCTACAACCCGGCCGCCGCGCAGACGGCCGTCGCGGACATCCTCACCGCGCACCCCGAGGTCCAGCTGATCGCCACGAGCGACCAGGGACTGCAGGGCGCGTTCCTCGCCCTCGAGGCCACCGGCGCGAGCCCGAGCGACTTCCTCTTCGTCGGCTACGGCGGCTCGCAGTGGGGTCAGGGCAAGGTCGCCGCGGGCGAGGTCTTCGCGGACGTCCTCCAGGCGCCGGCGACCGAGGGCCGGCTCGGCACCGAGGCGCTCATCAAGGCGCTGCGCGGCGAGGGCGACCAGGGCGACATCGACCCGTTCGCCGACTTCCCGAACAACGGCGTCATCACGAAGGACACGGCGAGCCAGTTCACCGGCGAGTGGGTCGGGTGATCCATGCCGGCTGAGCAAGCCGCCGTCGACACCCCGCAGCTCCGCGTGGAGCTGCGGGGTGTCGGCAAGTCCTTCGGGGGCACCCCGGTCCTGCAGGACATCGATCTGGCCATCGAGCCGGGGTCCGTGCACGCGCTCGTCGGCGAGAACGGCGCGGGGAAGTCCACGCTGAGCAAGATCATCGCCGGCCTGTATACGGCCGACGACGGCACGCTCGTCGTCGGCGGCGAGGAGGTCTCCTTCGGCACGCCGCGCGAGGCGCTCGAGCGCGGCATCGCGACGATCGCCCAGGAGCTCGCGCTCGTCCCCGCGCTCACGGTCGCGGAGAACGTCTTCCTCGGGCGCGAGCCGCGCCGCGCCGGCTTCCTGGATCGCAGGCGGCTGCGCCGGCAGTTCCTCGAGCTCGCCGAGCCGACCGGCTTCGAGCTCGACCCCGACGTCCCGGTCGGGACGCTGCGCACCGCCGACCAGCAGAAGGTCGAGATCCTCCGGGCACTCGCCCGCGGCGCCTCGTTCATCATCATGGACGAGCCGACCGCGGCGCTCGCGGGCCACGACACGGAGCTGCTGCACGGCGTCGTGCGCCGACTCGCCGCCGCGGGGAAGACCGTGCTGCTCATCTCGCACTTCCTCGGCGAGGTGCTCGAGCTCGCCGACACCGTCACGATCCTCCGCGACGGCCGCCTCATCCGGACCGCGCCCGCCGCGCAGGAGACCGAGGCGACCCTCATCGAGGGCATGCTCGGCCGCACGCTCGGCTCGGTCTTCCCCGAGAAGTCCGTCGCGCCGAACGGCGTCCCCACGGTGCTCGAGGTCCGCGACCTCGTCGCGCCCGGTGTCAACGGCGTCTCCTTCGACGTGCGCGCGGGAGAGATCGTCGGCCTCGCCGGGCTCGTCGGAGCGGGCCGGAGCGAGATCGCGCACGCCGTCACGGGCGCCGCCCGTCGCGCCGCCGGCACCGTCCGGATCGCGGGGGAGGACGTCCCGGGCCATGTCCCCGGCGCCCTGCGCCGCGGCCTCTCCC
>JAGIAK010000168.1 GCA_017744855.1 Microbacterium sp. | reverse complement strand
GCCGGGGAACACCGCCCCCTCCGAGGCCGAGATGCAGCGTGCGAGCGCCGTGCTGAAGATCATCTCCGACTCCTACTCGGCGAAGATGGTCGGCCAGGACCGCCTGCGCATGAGCCTGCTCATCTCGCTCATCGCCGGCGGGCACATCCTGCTGGAGAGCGTGCCAGGCCTCGCCAAGACCACCGCCGCGAGCACCCTGGCCGACACCGTGAAGGCGAAGTTCAAGCGCATCCAGTGCACGCCTGACCTGCTGCCCAGCGACATCACCGGCAACCAGATCTACGACGCGGCGACCAGCTCGTTCCGCACCGTGCTCGGTCCCGTGCACGCGAACTTCGTGCTGCTCGACGAGATCAACCGCTCCAGCGCCAAGACCCAGAGCGCGATGCTCGAGGCGATGCAGGAGCACCAGACGACGATCGGCGGCGAGATCCACCCGCTGCCCAAGCCGTTCCTCGTGATCGCGACGCAGAACCCCATCGAGCAGGAGGGCACCTACGAGCTCCCTGAGGCGCAGATGGACCGCTTCCTGCTCAAGGAGATCGTGGAGTACCCGAGCCCCGCCGAGGAGTTCGAGATCCTCGGGCGCATCGACTCCGGTGTGCTCGACCCCGATCGCCACGTGGAGAGCGCCGTGAGCCTCGACGACGTGCGCCTGCTGCAGGACGTCGCGAGCCGCATCTACGTCGACCCCGCGATCCGCAACTACATCGTGTCGCTGTCGTACGTCACCAGGAACCCCGCGCCGTACATCGGCGAGGAGCGCGCGCGGTACATCAAGTACGGCGCCAGCCCCCGTGCGAGCATCGCGTTCCTGCAGGCCTCCCGCGCCCTCGCCCTGCTGAACGGCCGCGCCCACGTGCTGCCGGAGGACATCCGCGCCCTCCGCCACCTCGTGCTGCGCCACCGCGTGCTGCTCACGTTCGAGGCCGACGCCGAGGACATCCGCAGCGAGGAGATCATCGACCAGATCTTCGCCGCGGTGCCGACCCCGTAACCCGCCCGGAACACATGCCCAGCCTGATCACGCAGGTGAAGAGCAAGCTCTTCATCCACTCGTCGCGCAAGTCGCTGCACGCGCTCGACGGCGCCTACGCGTCGCTGCTGCACGGTCCTGGCCTCGACTTCGAGGACCTGCGCAAGTACGAGTACGGCGATCAGGTGCGCGACATCGACTGGCGTGCCACGGCGCGTCTGGGCACCCCGCTGGTCAAGCGGCACAGGGCCACGCGCATGCACACGATCCTGTTCGCGGTCGACACAGGGCGCTCGATGTCCGCCCTGGCCCACGACGAGCGGTCCAAGAAGCAGCTCGCGATCCTCGCGACGGGCGTTCTCGGCGTGCTCGCGCTGCGCCACGGAGACGACTTCACCGTGGTCTACGGCGACGGCGACGATGTGCGCCGGCTCGCACCTGGCCGCAGCGACGGGGCGCTCGAGCACGCCCTGCGCACCATCGACACGGCGATCGACTCCAGCCGCGCACCCAGCGACCGCGATGCGCTGCTCTCCTTCATCTCCCGAACGATCGCGCGCCGGATGATCGTCGTGATCGTCACAGACGAGGCGCCGGTCACCGCGGAGACGGAGCGGATGCTGCGCCGCCTCCGCGTGCAGCACGACGTGCTCTGGCTCACGCTGCGCGACGCCGACGTGGTGCTCGACCACTCCGCCGACAGCATCCGCACCGACGTCGACACGATGTGGGACGTGCCCGACTTCGTGCAGGGGGACGCCGAGATCGTGCGCGAGCTCACGGCGCAGACCGAGGCGGATGCCGCTCACCTCGCCGAGGTGCTCCGCCGGCTGGAGGTCAGCCACGCCGTGCTCGACGGGCAGGACGATGCCGTGGCGCAGCTGCTCCAGCTGCTGAACCGGAGGTCCCATGCCCGGCTCTGACGACCTCTACCCTCCCGCGCAGTACTCCGGATGGTGGATGCTGCTCGCCTTCGGCATCCTCGTACTGCTGGTGGCCGCCGCCTGGCTGGTGATCGCGCTCACCCGCCCGCGGCGCACGATGACGATCCAGGGCGACGCCCAGGGCGGCACGCAGCTGATGACCATGGACGTGCTGTCGCAGCTCCGGCTGGAGTACCTGGAGCGCGTCCAGCGCGTCGAGGACGACTACCGTGCCCGCCGCCTCACCGCCCGCAACGCCAACTACGAGCTCAGCAGGGTCGTGCGCACGTTCGTCAACGAGTACAGCGGCCTGGAGGCGCCAGTGCTGGCGCTCGACGATCTCGTCGCACGCGGCGTGCACCCGGCGCTCATCGACGCGATCAGCCGGCACTACTACCCCAGCATCTTCCGTCAGGGCCCGGCGATCGATCCGCTCGCCGGCGCCGAGGCGGCACGGACGGTGGTGCGCACATGGCACTAGCGTCCTGGTGGATGATCCTCGTCGCCGTGGGCATCGTCGTCGTCGCCGTGGCGGTCGGACTGCTGCTCGGCCTGCGTCACCGCGCGCGCACGGCTGCGGGGGAGCGCGCACGCATCGCCCGCGCCGAACGGCTGCGCGCCCTGCCGACCTTCCGCTCCGCGCTGCGTCGACGGGTGCTTGCGCTCACCGGCATCCTCGCCATCGGAGCCGTCGCCACGCTCGCCGCCGGCGTCGTGGCGGCCAGGCCGATGTCGTCGCAGACGATCCAGCCGGTCAACACGAGCCGCGACATCATGCTCTGCCTCGACGTGTCCGGCTCGATGAGCGAGGTCGACGTCGAGGTGCTGAGCGTGTTCGAGGAGCTGCTGAAGGGCTTCAAGGGCGAGCGGATCGGACTGACGATCTTCAACAGCTCCCCGGTGCAGATCTTCCCCCTCACCGACGACTACGAGTTCGTGCGCGAGCACCTGAAGAGCATCAGGGAGAGCTTCGACTACGTCGACGAGATCCCCGAGCACTGGGTCGGCACGCTCAACGGCGACGGAGCCTCGCTGATCGGCGACGGGCTCGCCGCGTGCACGATAGCGTTCGACCATCCGGACGACGAGCGGTCGCGCTCGATCATCTTCGCCACAGACAACGAGGTCAACGGCGCCTCCATCGTGACGCTCGAGGAGGCCGCCGGCTACGCGAAGTCGGTGGGCGTGCGCGTGTTCGCGCTCAACCCCGTGCAGGGCAAGGACGCGGCGGTCAGCGAAGAGCTCGCCACGGCGGCCACCACCACCGGCGGCGCCGCCTACGGCCTGCGCGACACCACCACGGTGGGCGACATCGTCTCCGAGGTGCAGAAGCAGGAGGCCACCGAGCTCAAGGGCCAGGCGCAGGTGGTGTGGACCGACACCCCGAACCTGTGGATCGTGGTGCTGATGATCGCGATGCTCTCGTTCGTCGTGGTGCTGTGGAGGGTGAAGCTGTGATCCTCCAGCCCGTGCTCAACGTCTTCCTCCTGCTGCTCTTCTTCGCGCCGGTGGCCGTGCTCGGCGTGATGGCCCTCGTGAAAGCGCCGACCGGCGGGCTCAAGGGCCTGTGGTCGATGCGCCTCCTCATGCTGCTCGCGTGCTTCGTGATGTTGCTGCGCCCCGGCATCCCCGGCGGAGCCACGCAGACCCTCGCGACCGACACCGACATCGTGCTCGTCGTCGACACCACGTCGAGCATCGTGGCCGAGGACTGGAACGGAGACCAGCCGCGGCTCGACGGCGTGCGCGCCGACATCCAGGCCATCGTCGACGAGTACCCCGGTGCGCGCTTCGCCCTCCTCACCTTCGACGCCTCTGCCGACCTGCGGATGCCGTTGACGACCGACACGACCGCGCTGATCTCGTCGCTCGACGTGCTGCGCCCCGAGGTCACGAGCCGTTCCAAGGGCAGCTCGATCGGCATCGCCAACCAGCTGCTCTCCGACACGCTGTCCTCCGCTGCGAAGTCGTCTCCCGACCGCTCGCGCATGGTGTTCTACTTCGGCGACGGCGAGCAGACCGTGTCGTCGGAGCCCGAGTCGTTCAGCGGAGCGAAGAAGCTCACCGACGCGGGAGCCGTGTTCGGCTACGGCACGGCAGACGGCGGGCCGATGAAGCTCAGCACGGGCGGCGTCGACGCGTCGGCCGACGGCGGCTACATCGAGTACCAGGGTGCGAACGCCCTGTCGAAGATCGACGAGGGCAACCTGAAGGCGATCGCCGACGAGCTGGGCGTGACGTACGAGCACCGCACCGCGGATACCGTGCCGACGCTGCCGAAGGCCCCGTCGACCACGACGAGCTACACGAAGTCCGGCGAGGTGGGCAACGTCACCGAGTTGTACTGGATCGCCGCGGTCCTCATCGCCGTGCTGCTGGGCGTCGAGCTCGCCCGTGCGACCATGCTCGTCGCCCGCCTCCGCCTGCTGAAGACCTCGCCGCCCACCCGGCCCTCGACCCCCACCCGGTCGTTGAGCGAGGAGCGAAGCGACGAGACGAAACGACGGCCTCCCGCATCCGTACCGCCGACCGCCACCCGGTCGTTGAGCGATGCCCGGCCCTCGACCGCCACCCGGTCGTTGAGCGAGGAGCGAAGCGACGAGACGAAACGACGGCCTCCCGC
>JAGIAK010000167.1 GCA_017744855.1 Microbacterium sp. | reverse complement strand
GTGAACGACCCGTGGGGCTACGGCCGCTCGCTCGAGTGGGCGACCAGCTGCCCGCCGCCGCGGCACAACTTCACCTCGATCCCGCGGATCCGCTCGGAGTCGCCGGCGTTCGACCTCAACCACCCCGAGTACGCCGCACCGGGCGCGGTCCCGCTGGCCGTGGCGGGCGCGGGCGCGGGCAAGGAGCACTGACGCATGAAGACCAATATCGGACTGTTCTGGCTCCTGGGCGGCTTCTTCCTCGCCAGTGCGATCGCCTACGTGCTGTGGACGATCATCGAGTACGGGGCCCCGGAGTTCGTCGGCACCGTGGGGATCACGCTCGGCGCCGTCCTCGCCGCGTTCATCGCGTTCTACCTCGGCCTCGTGCACCGGGCGCAGGGCGGTGAGCTCGCCGAGGACCGCGATGACGCGAACATCGAGGACGGCGACTCGGAGGTCGGCCACTACAGCCCGTGGAGCTGGTGGCCGATCGTGCTCGCGGGCTCGCTCGCGACGACCTTCCTCGGGCTCGCGGTCGGCGCGTGGATCGTCTTCATCGGCGTCCCGCTCGTCGTCATCGCGCTCGTCGGCTGGGTCTACGAGTACTACCGCGGGAACTTCGCCCGCTGAGCGGCGACGAGCGAGCACGGATCGCGTCCCCCTTCGGCTCCCTGAGCGAGCCGTAGGCGAGTCGAAGGGTCACCGATGTCCCATCAGGACAACCGATTCCGCAAGCGCTCCGCGGCACGCCTGCGCCGGCTCATGAACTGGTGGCCGCCGCTGCTGTTCGCGGGGGTGCGGATCGTCGAGTGGGCGCCCGACTACACCGCGGTGACGGTGCGCTCCGCGAAGCCGAACGGCCTGACCGCGAACGCCTACGGCACCCAGTTCGGCGGCACGCTGTACTCGATGACGGATCCGTTCTACTCGATCCTCGTGAACGAGCAGCTCGATCGCGGCTACAACGTCTGGGACCAGCGCGGCGAGATCGACTACGTCTCGCCCGGCCGCGGGCCCGTGACCGCCCGCATCGAGGTCGCACCCGAGGTCGTCGCGGAGATCCGGGCGGCCGCCGAGGGCGGCGAGAAGGTGCTGCGCTGGTTCGAGTGCGAGGTCATCGCCGCGGACGGCACGCTCGTCGCCAAGGTCCGCAAGCAGCTCTACATCCGCAAGAAGCGCCCGAAGGACTGACCTCTCGACTCGGCGAGTGGTCCGGGGCCGGATCCCTGAGCGAGCGCGGCGAGTCGAAGGGTGACGGAGCACTTCCTGCCTTGGTGACGACTGGATAGCGTTGAGGTATGACGCTCAGGGGGAGACGGCTCGCGTCCGTGGGGTTCGCATTCGTGTGCGCAGTGGGTCTTGTCGGCTGCGCGGGGACGCCGAATCCGCCTATGCCAGGGGGCCCGGCGGCGGATGCGACCTTGCCGCCGGGGTCTGGCGACCCCGGACGCTGCCCGGATGCATTCTTCGCGCTGGCGAACGTGGCGGAGAATGAGACGCCGTTCGGCGAGATCGACCCGAGCGTGTTCCCAGTCCCCGGGTTGCGGGAGCTCGCCGCATCCGGCTGCGCGCTCGTCTCGGCTATGCCGCCGTTCACGGACAGGTACCAGATCGTGCTGCCGGGCGTTGATTCCGCTACCGCGATCCCGGAGGTCATCGCGGCCGGCTATCGGCGCATCGATCAGGAGATCCGGCCGGATGCCTTCTTCAGCGGACCAGATGGGGATTTCATCTCGGTGGTGCCGTTCGCTGCGATTCTGGACGGTGGGTTCCCGGGCATGGAACCGTTCATCACCGCCTTCGGGGATGTCGGGGTCGTGGTCGAGCGGGTGAAGGCCTAGGCCCCGCGCCGGGCGAAGGCGAGCACGCCGCCAAGCCCGATCATCATGGCTCCGCCGGTCGCGGTGAGCGCCTCGAGGCGCTTCGGCGAGCGGCCGAACCAGGCGCGCGCGCCGGCGGCGAGGAAGGCCCACACGCTGTCCGAGGCGAAGGCGATGACGCAGAAGATCACGCCGAAGAGCTCGAGCTGCAGCGGCATCGGCCAGCCGGCCGAGGCGGAGGCGAACTGGGGGAGGACCGCGACGAAGAAGGCGAGCGTCTTCGGGTTCGTCACCCCGACGACGCAGGCCTGGCCGAACACGCCCCACAGGGACTGCCGCTCGCCGTCGAGGGTCGCTGCGGCCATCCGCTTGCGCAGCACGATCGTCTGCACCCCGAGGAGCACCAGGTAGCCGGCGCCGGCGAGCTTGATGACGTTGAACGCGATCTCCGAGGCGCCGATGAGCGCTCCGACGCCGAGCGCGACGGCCGTCGCCAGGACGAAGGATCCGACCGTGTTGCCGGCGACGCTGACGATGCCGGCGACGCGTCCGAGCGCGAGCGCGCGGCCGATCGTGAACAGCACGGACGGCCCCGGGATGACGATGAGCGCGAGCGCCGCCGCGGAGAACGCGAGGACGGCGGACCAGGGCACCGGACGAGTCTACGAGGCCGCGGTAGTTCTCCCGCCCCAGGGTCGCCCGCGGGCTACACGTAGCCGAAGAGCGCGATCAGCCAGGCATACAGGCCCATGAAGGCCGCGCAGAGGGCCACGACGATCGCGTAGCCGAGGAGCTGCACGCGCCAGCCGGGGTCCGGCTCGAGCCAGCGGCGGAACGCCCGCATGGCCCATGGCACGAGGAACCAGCCGAGCAGCTGCGTGCTCGCGAGGTTGCCGACGAAGAGGGCGGCCCAGAACGGCCAGTGCAGCGCGTTCGTGAAGAGCGGCGTGCCGACGGCGTAGCCCCAGAGGATGATCGTCGGGTACAGCACGACGAGGACGAGCAGATTGTCCTTGAAGATCCGATGCGGCTGCCGGCCGCCCTTGCCCTGCTCGCCGGACCAGAAGCCGAAGCCGTAGCTCGTGCGCTCCAGCCGGACGTGCTCCTGGAGCTCCTCGGCCCGTGCGAGGAGGCGACGGCGCTCCGGCGAGACGAGCCACGTCTCGAGCTGCTCCTCCGTGTCGAAGGCGATGATGACGGTCCACTCGTCGGAGCCCTGCTCGACGGGCCGCTCGACCCGCTGCCCGAGGAAGCCCTCGAACGTCCGCATGGTCGCCTCCACGTCCTGCTCCCAGGCGAGGAAGTCGTCCTCCCGGCCCGCGGCGACGCGGGCGAAGATGATGACCGACGCGGTCACGGCCGGTCTGCCTCCGATGCCTCGCCGCGGCGGTAGCGGCGTTCACCGGCTGCCCAGGTCTCCGCGACGGCGCGTTCGTCGCCGACCATCATGACGGCGAAGAGCAGCTCGCCGACCGTCTCGAGGTCGCGCGGCACGCCCGGACCGTCCCAGAGCAGCGAGGCGTGCCAGTCGGCGCCGGGCGGACCGGCCGTCCAGTCGAGCGCGACGAAGTCCGCGTCCTTCCCCGGCTCGAAGCTGCCGACCCGGTCGTCGAGGTAGAGGCCGCGCGCCCCGCCGAGGGTGACGGAGTAGAACGCTCGGGCCCAGCCCAGCTTGTTCCGCTCCGACTGCGCGAGGTCCTGCCGGACGGGGTCGACGGAGCCGTCGAGCAGGGTGCTGTTCAGCATCCCGACCTTGTACGCGTCCTCGAGAACGTGGATCATGCTGAAGCGGTTGCCGCCGCCCATGTCGGTGCCGAAGGTGAGGCGCACGGGGTGCTCCGGGTCCTTCGCCTTGCCGAGGCGGAAGAGGCCCGAGCCGAGGTACAGGTTCGAGCAGGGGCAGAAGGTGAGCGCTGCGCCCGCCTCGGAGAGCCGCCGGTACTCGGGGTCGGTGATCCACACGCCGTGACCGCCCGTGAACCGCGCGCCGACGAGCCCGAACTTCTCGTAGACGCCGAGGTAGTCGGCGCAGTCGTGGTGCAACGCGAGGACGCCGCGGATCTCCGCCGGGTTCTCGGAGATGTGCGTGTGCACGTGGAGGTCCGGGTGGTCCGCCTTGAGCCTCGCGCAGGCCTCGAGCAGCTCCGTCGTGGCGCCGTAGGCGAAGCGCGGCGTGATCGCGTAGGAGCCGCGAGCTCTGCCGTGGAACTCCGCGATGAGTTCCTCCGACTCGCGGACGAAGGCGTCCGGCGTCGTCGTGAACCAGTCCGGCGCGTGCTGGTCGATCGCCGTGATCCCGGTGACGATGCGGACGCCACGGCGCGCCGCCTCTTGGAAGACGAGCTCGGTCGTCACGCGCTTCGCCGTCGTGAACGCCTGCGCCGTCGTCGTGCCCGCGGCGAGCAGGTTGTCGAAGAAGCGCCGCACGCCGTCGGCCGCGTACGCGGGGTCCTCGAAGTACTTCCGCTCCTCGGGGAAGACCCACTTCTGCAGCCAGGGGAGGAGCTGCTCGCCGTAGGCGCCGAGGATGCGGGTCTGCGGGACGTGGATGTGCCCGTCGACGAAGCCCGGGACGATGATCCGGTCGGCGATCACGGTCGCGGCCGCGGCGGCCTCGGGTTGCCGTGCCGCGACCTCCTCGTAGGGCCCGAAGTCGGCGATGCGGCCGTCCTCGATGACGAGGAGGCCGTCGTGCACGAAGCGCGCCGCCTCCGTGCCGAGGC
>JAGIAK010000166.1 GCA_017744855.1 Microbacterium sp. | reverse complement strand
CTGCAGCGGGTCGCCCATCGCACGGTCGGGATGCCGCCCGCCGCGATGATCCGGCGTCGCCGTCTGCAGGAGGCCGCGCAGCGGATCCGGGACGATGCAGACGCGGTGCTCGCCGACGTCGCGGCCGAGCTCGGCTATGCGGATCAGGCGCATCTCGCGAACGACTTCCGCACCGTGCTGGGGCTCACGGCGTCGTCGTACCGGCGCGGGTCCGTGCCGCTCGAGTCAGACCGGTGACGCCTCGGTGACGCGCTTCTTCTTCCGGACGTAGACCTCGCGGCGCACGCGCGCGACGACGTCGCCTGCGGCATCCGTGATCTCCGTCTCGAACCACTCGAGCACCTTCGCGCCGCCCTTCGCCCGCTCGCGGATCTGCTCAGCGCGCTCCCTCGGCACGTCGAACTCCGCGGTCAGCACCCCGCGCCCCGGCTTGACGAACTCGATCTCGCCGCGGGTGTCCCACACCACGTGGTCGCGGCCGAGCTGATGCATCACCAGCATGAAGAAGTAGGGATCGGTCATCGCCGACATCGAGCCGCCGAACGCGGTCTTGACGTAGTTGCGGGTGAAGACGTTGACGTGCAGCTCGACGGTCGCGTGCGTCCAGTCGTCGCTGAAGCGGCGAACCCGGATGCCGCTGAACAGGTTCGGGATCCACAGGCTCATGCCCAGGGCGAGACGGCGGGGAGTGATGCGCATGCGGCCAGTCTGCCGCGCCGCGGCCCGGCGGCTCCGATCGTCTGGACGTCTTCCACAATTGTTCTAGTTGTCATAGAATAAACGCGTAAGGAGGTGCGGGATGCTGATCAGGATCGACGCCGACAGCGCGCGACCGCTGTTCGAGCAGATCGCCTCGTCCGTGCGCGCGGACGTGCTCGCCGGCCGCCTCCGCCCCGGGGATCGTCTGCCAGCCGCACGCGAGGTGGCCGAGGCCATAGACGTCAACGTGCACACCGTCCTCCGTGCGTACCAGGAACTCCGCTCCGAGGGTCTCGTCGATCTCCGCCGGGGCAGGGGAGCGGTCGTCTCGGCCGCCGCCGAACCTCTCAGCGCGCTCGCCGACGACATCGCAGAACTCGTCCGCCGCGGCATCCGTCTCGGTGTGACCCCCGCCACGCTCGCCGCTCTCATCAAGGAGGCCACACCATGACCGAGCAGTCCCTGACGGCGGTGTCCGCCGCCGAGCTGCGTCGAGCCCGCCGCGCGCTCCTCATCGTCGGCGTCGCCGCGCCCGTGGTCATCACGGCGGTCGCCGTGGCTCTCATCGCGATCTGGCTGCCCGAGCTGCCCGACCCGGCGGCGACCCACTGGGGCGTCGACGGCGTGAACGGCGTCGGCCTCGGCATCCCGCTGCTGCTGGTGCTGTGCACCCTCGTCGCCGCGCGCGACCAGTGGGGCGGGGCTGCACGCCTGCTGGGCGGGATGGCGCTCGGACTCTCCGGCTTCAGCGCGATCACCAACGTGGGCTCTGTCGCGATGCAGCGCGGACTCTCCGACGCCTCGCAGGCCGGCGGGGTCGGCGCGCTGGCGATTGCGTCGTTCGCGGCGATGATCCTGCTCGCGGCCCTCGGCTGGGTGCTGCAGCCGCACGTGCACCCGGTGCCGGCCGCACCGCTGCAGCCCGTGCACCTGGCGTCCATCTCCGCCGGCGAACGCGTCGTGTGGATGGCGACGGCGTCCATGTCGAGGGTCTCGATGATCGTGATCTCCCTCGTGGTCGTGATCGTGGTGGGGATCACGGCGGTCATGGTCGTGCAGGCCGGCGAGCAGGCGTGGATCCCGGCCGTCACGCTCGTGATCGTCGGACTCGCCTTCGCGTCGAGCGCCTCCTTCCGGGTCAAGGCCGGCCCCGACGGGCTCCGTGTCCGTTCCCTGCTCGGCGTGCCGCGCGTGCACGTGCCGCTCGAGGAGATCGTCTCGGTGCGCGCGGTCGACTGCAACCCGTTCGGCGAGTTCGGCGGCTTCGGCTGGCGACTGGGTCTCGACGGGCGCACGGGCATCGTGCTCCGCCGTGGTCCGGCCATCGAGGTGCAGCGCCGCGACAAGCGCCCGCTCGTCGTCACGGTCGACGGCGCCGACGTGGCAGCCGGGGTGCTGCAGGCGTACCTGGACCGCCGCGCGACCGCCGGCAGCCCGCGTGACCCCGAGTCCGAACGATGACCCCGTGTCCGAGATCCCCGTGGAGGAGCCCCGCATGACCGTCCGACCCCGTGCCGTCGTCGCCTACACCGTGCTGGCCTGCGCACTCGCCTGGCTGGTGTGCCTCCCGCTCTGGCTCGGCGACGGCCTGGCCGCCTCGCTGTCCGGGGTGATCCTGCCCGCCATGATGTTCACCCCGGCGATCGCCGCGCTGATCGTCACGTTCACGATGCGCAGCCCCGCCCGAGACCGCCTGCGCTTCCTCGGCCTCTGGCCGCTGCGGCCGGCGAAGCGCGTGATCTGGATGACCGTGCTCGGGTGGCTCGCCCCGCCGGTGCTCGTCCTCGCGACCGTCGCGCTCGCCGTGGCCTTCGGGTTCATCCAGCCGGACTGGGCGTTCACTGGGTTCGCCGAGCAGCTTCAGAAGTCGCTCCCCGCTGGGGCGCCCGTCCCTCCCGTGCAGCTCGTCGTGCTCAGCCAAGTGCTCATGGTGCCGCTGGGCGCGCTGTTCAACATCGTGTTCGCGCTCGGCGAGGAGCTGGGGTGGCGAGGCTGGCTGGTGCCGGCCCTGCGTCCCCTCGGCACCTGGCCCGCTCTTCTGATCAGCGGCGTGATCTGGGGCGTCTGGCACGCGCCGATCATCCTGCTCGGCTACAACTTCGGGCGCACCGACATCAGCGGCGTGCTGCTGATGATCGCCGGCAGCATCGGCTGGGGCATCCTCTTCGGCTGGCTCCGGCTGCGATCAGGGTCGGTGTGGCCCGCGGTGCTCGCGCACGGCGCGCTGAACGCCTCTGCGGGCTTCGTGCTGCTGCTCAGCGCGACCGCACCCGACCTCGCGCTCGCCGGCCCGCTCGGCGTCGTCGGCTGGATCGTGTGCGCCGTCGTGATCGGGGTGCTCGCGCTCACCGGGCAGTTCCGTCCACAGCCGGAGCTCGCGGCGCCGGCATCCGTCCGCTGACGCTTGACCCGGCGCCGTCGGTCGGGGTTGGCTGGGCGCATGGACTCCACGCCAGCATCCTGGACCGCCGCCGACGCCTTCCTCTCCGACCTCCTCGTCGGCCACGACCCGGATCTGGAGGCCGCGCTCGTCAGGCAGCGCGATGCCGGACTCCCCGAGATCGAGGTCGCACCGGTCGGCGGCAAGCTGCTCGACCTGCTGGTGCGCATCAGCGGCGCCCGCCGGGTGCTCGAGATCGGCACTCTCGGCGGGTACTCGACGATCTGGCTCGCACGTGCGGTGGGCGACGGCGGGCGGGTCGTCACGATCGAGGCGGAGGCGGCCAACGCCGCCGTCGCCAGGGCCAGCATCGATGAGGCGGGCGTCGGCGACCGGGTGGAGATCCGCATAGGGCGGGGCGCCGACGTGCTACCGACGCTCGTGGGCGGCTTCGACCTCGTCTTCATCGACGCCGACAAGGAGTCGAACACGATCTACCTCGACTGGGCGGCGCGGCTCGGTCATCCGGGCACGGTCGTCGTGCTCGACAACATCGGGCGGGATGGCGAGATCGTGCGCGAGGACTCGACGGATCCGAAGGTGATCGGCACCGTTGCGGGACTGCGGATGCTGGGGGAGGACCCCCGGTTCGATGCGACAGCGCTGCAGACCGTCGGTGTCAAGGGATGGGACGGCGTCGCGATCGCCGTCGTCACCGACGCCGCCGGATGACGCACGCCCCTCGGCGGTGTCGGGCCGCGGGCTAGACTGGGCGGCGGATCGACGTCGCTCCACCACAAACCCCTTTTCTGAACAAGGAGCACTTCTGTGGCACTGATCGAGGCTGTAGGCGCACGCGAGATTCTCGACTCGCGCGGAAACCCGACCGTCGAGGTGGAGGTGCTCCTCGAGGACGGCACCGTCGCCCGCGCGGCCGTCCCGAGCGGCGCCAGCACCGGCGCCTTCGAGGCCTACGAGCTCCGCGACGGCGACAAGTCGCGCTACGGCGGCAAGGGCGTGCTGCAGGCCGTCGAGAACGTCATTGACGTCCTCGGCCCGGCGATCGAGGACCTCGACGCCTCCGAGCAGCGCATCGTCGATGCGGCCCTCATCGAGGCCGATGGCTCGGAGAACAAGCAGTCGCTCGGCGCGAACGCGATCCTCGGCGTCTCCCTCGCGGTCGCCAAGGCGGCCGCCGACTCGGCCGATCTCCCGCTCTTCCGCTACCTCGGCGGCCCGAACGCGCACGTCCTCCCGGTCCCGCTCCTCAACGTCATCAACGGCGGCGCGCATGCGGACACGAACGTCGACATCCAGGAGTTCTTCCTCGTCCCGCTCGGCGCCGAGTCGTTCTCCGAGGCGCTCCGCTGGGGCGCCGAGACCTACCACGCGCTCAAGGCGCTGCTGAAGTCCAAGGGCCTCAACACCGGCGTCGGCGACGAGGGCGGCTTCGCGCCCGAGCTCG
>JAGIAK010000165.1 GCA_017744855.1 Microbacterium sp. | reverse complement strand
CTGCTGTACATCCCCGCGCTGATCGCCCAGTTCAACACCCCGCAGGACGGCTCGACGCCGGCCGCGTGGGTCACCTGGATCACGGCGAACTTCACCAAGGGCGACCACCCGATCTACATGGTCGCGTACTTCCTGCTGATCATCGGCTTCACGTACTTCTACGTCGCGATCACGTTCAACCCCGTCGAGGTCGCCGACAACATGAAGAAGTACGGCGGTTTCATCCCGGGCATCCGTGCCGGTCGCCCCACCGCCGAGTACCTCGACTACGTGCTCACCCGCATCACGCTGCCCGGTTCGATCTACCTGGGTCTGATCGCCCTGATCCCGCTGATCGCACTCGCGACCGTCGGCGCCAACCAGAACTTCCCGTTCGGCGGCGCCTCGATCCTGATCATCGTCGGCGTCGGTCTCGAGACCGTCAAGCAGATCGATGCGCAGCTGCAGCAGCGTCACTACGAAGGGCTCCTCCGATGACCGCATCCGCTCGTCTCCTCATCGTCGGCCCCCAGGGGTCCGGCAAGGGCACGCAGGGCGTGCGCATCGCCGAGACCTACGGCATCCCCGTCGTCTCGACCGGGGACATGTTCCGCGCGAACATCAAGCAGGGGACTCCGCTGGGCCTGCAGGTCACCGAGATCCTCGACCGCGGCGACCTCGTGCCCGACGAGCTGACCAGTGAGATCGTGCGCGACCGCCTGTCGCAGGACGACGCCGTGAACGGCTTCCTGCTCGACGGCTACCCGCGCAACACCGCTCAGGTGGCCCACCTCGACGCATTCCTCGCCGAGAACGGCCAGGCGCTCGACGCCGTCATCCTCCTGGAGGTGCCCCGCGAGGAGAGCATCGCCCGCCTCGCGCTGCGCGCGACGGAGCAGGGCCGTGCCGACGACACCCCCGAGGCGATCGCACACAGGCTCGACATCTACGAGCACGAGACCGCGCCGATCATCGACGTCTACAGCGAGAAGGGCATCGTCGACCGCATCGACGGCACTGGAGCGCTCGACGTCATCACCGAGCGCATCCTCGCGGCGCTGACTGCTCGCGGCCTGCGTCTCGCGGCCTGACACCGGCATGTTCCGCCGTTCGATCTACAAGACCCCCGCGCAGCTGCGCTCGATGGTCGAGCCTGGACTGATCACGGCTGCGGCGCTCGACGCCGTGCGTCCGCTGATCCGCGCAGGGGTGAGCACGCTCGAGCTGGATGCGGCGGCGAACGCGCTCATCCTGTCGCGCGGCGCAGAGTCGAACTTCCAGCTGGTCCGCGGCTACCGCCACACGATCTGCGTCTCGGTCAACGAGGAGGTCGTGCACGGCATCCCCGGTTCCCGCGTGCTCGAGCCCGGCGACATCGTCTCCGTCGACTGCGGCGCGCAGTACCAGGGCTGGAACGGAGACAGCGCGATCACCGTGGTGGTCCCCGATCCCGAGCGTCCTGACCTCGTCGCCCGCCGCGAGGAGCTGTCGCGGGTGACGGAGGGCTCGCTGTGGGCCGGTATCGCCGCTCTGGCGACCGCCGATCACCTCGGGCAGGTCGGCGCCACCATCCAGGCGTACATCGAGGCACAGGGCCCGTCGGAGGTCTCCGGAGAGACCTACGGCATCCTGCGTGAGTACGTCGGCCACGGCATCGGCCGCAAGATGCACGAGGCTCCCAGCGTGTTCAACTACCGCACGCCCGACGACGGCGCCGAGATCAAGCCCGGCCTGGCGGTGGCGATCGAGCCGATGATCACCGCAGGCGGCGAGGCTACCTTCGTCGAGGACGACGACTGGACGGTCTCGACGGTCGACGGGTCCGACGGCTCGCACTGGGAGCACAGCGTCGCCGTGCACGAGGGCGGCATCTGGGTCCTCACGGCCGCCGACGGGGGAGCGGCCGGTCTCGCGCGCTTCGGGGTCACCCCTGCGCCCCTGGCATAGGTTCACACGCTCGTCACAACGCGCGCATAGGTTCCTGCGGGCAGAATAGTGTCAGGGCGCGCTCGCGCCCGATGACTTTCTCAGGCGGACCCGTCGTTCGGCGGGCCTCGACAGAACGGATTTCAATGGCTGGCGCGAAGAGCAGCAACACCAACTGGTTCGCGATCTGGGTGTCGATCGCGGTCGTCGTCGTGCTCGTGGGTCTGGGCAGCGTGGTCGTGCTCCTGAACAACCAGGCGACGTCCCCCGGTGCGACGCCGACGAGCAACAGCACCTTCGACGCGAAGACCGGCGCGGTCACGATCGGCGAGGGCAAGGACAAGGTCGCGATCTTCGTCGACTTCCAGTGCCCTGTCTGCAACAGCTTCGAGGAGCAGTTCGGCCCGAGCCTCGAGGCCGCGGCGGCCGATGGCAAGATCACGCTCGAGTACCACCCGATCGCAATCCTCGACCGCTACTCGCAGGGCACCGAGTACTCCTCGCGCTCGGCGGGCGCCGCCGTGTGCGTCGCCGAGTCGAACCCCGACAAGTACCTCGACTTCGCGAAGATCCTCTTCAAGAACCAGCCCGAGGAGAACACCCCCGGCCTCACCACCGAGCAGCTCGCCGGGTTCGCGAAGGATGCGGGAGCCGACAAGGCCGCGTCGTGCATCACCGACGAGACCTACAAGAAGTTCGGCGCCGCGCAGGCGTCCCAGCACGAGATCAAGGGAACGCCGACCGTCGAGGTCAACGGCACGCGCCTGAACCTGCAGGACCAGGCAGACATGAAGAAGTTCACCGACCTGCTCGGCTGAGCAGGCGATCGGGAAGGGCGGATGCCGTACGGCATCCGCCCTTCTGCATGCCCGGGCGGCGCCCGCCCCGCCGCGTCATTGTGTGCGTCGCTCGTCCTCCTGGCAAGGGTGTGCAAGACCATCGAACGGACGTGCACAGGGTCCTCGCAGGTGGCGTCGATTAAGTTAGGGGAGATTACTTAATCGACAGTCTGGGGAGGACTCGAGATGGAGAGCATTTCGGCGCGCTCGAAGCGCGCACTCGGAGCCGGAGCGATCATCGCGGCCGGCGTCACGATGATCGTCGGAGGGGCCTCGGCCGCCGTCGCCGCACCGCTGCCGCAGGGCATCGATGCGCCCCTGGGGATGTGCACGCCCGATGGCGGCTTCCCCTGGATCAACGGTTCGACGCCGGAACAGCCGCAGGTGCACGACACCGGCGTGAACACCTACGTGGGCGGCGACCTGACCGTCACCGGCTCGGCGGAGGCCGAGGGGCTGCTCGTCGTCGCCGGCGACATGCACATCGACCGCAGCTTCATCGTGGGCATCGCGATCGGCTCGGACATCCGGCCCGCGCCGGGGGAGACCCAGCTGCAGGTCGGCGGCGACGTCACGGCGGCCGATGGCGCGGTGCTCCACGTGGGCGACCTCGCGCAGGAAGGCGGCGAGGTCCGCATCGGCGGCTCCGCGGCCGACGGCATCATCAAGAACGGCTCGGCGGCGCTGCGCACCGGGCTCACCGCTCCGGTCGCCGTGGATCCCTACGGGGACTTCGGCACCCGCATCCAGGGCTGGTCGTCCACGCTCGGTACGCAGCCCGCGAACGGCACGGTATCCGTGAACGGCGGCGGCTGGGTCGAGATGGAGCTCCGCGGCAACGGCGTCGACGAACTCCAGGTGTTCGATGTCACGGCCGCACAGCTCGCCTCGGCGAACGCGATCTACTTCCGCGGCATCCACCCGTACGCGCCGATCGTCGTCAACGTCACCGGTCAGGCGGTCAGCATGAAGGCGAACACCTACGACTACAACGACATGCGCGCCCCGTTCGGCATCGCCATGACCTCGCAGGGTGACGGCGACATCGCGGCGTCCGTGCTCTGGAACCTCCAGGACGCGACGACCGCGACGATCGGCGGCTCCACGCAGATCCCCGGGTCGTTCCTCGCGCCGCGTGCTGACGTCGAGGCGATCGCCAACACCAACGGACGCATGTACGTCGGAGGCAACCTGCTCGCCAGCGGCGCTGGCAACGAGCTGCACTCCTATCCCTGGTCCGGCACCTGCCGCGTCGTCGTCGATCCCGATCCGGGGACCGACACCGACACGGACGCCGACGCCAACGGCGGCGGTACGGATGCCGGTGCGAACGGCGGCGGTACGGATGCCGGTGCGAACGGCGGCGGTACGGATGCCGGAACGGACGGCGATGCGGACGTGAACGGGATCACCGGCACCGACCCGGGCGCGGGCAGCGGCACCGGCGCTAGCGCGGATGCGGGGGCGAACGGCTCCGGCAGCGGCGCAGGCGGACCGCTCGCGACCACCGGAGGACAGGCGCCGCTGTGGCTGCTCGGCGGTGGCGCTGCGGTCGTGCTGGCGGGCATCGCCCTCGTGATCGTCGCCCGCGCTCGCCGCGCAGCGGAGTGAGACTCGGACGCTCGCGGGCTCGGCTTGCCCGAACCGCGGGCGTCGGATACCATAGATCTTTGGTGCCTTGTGCCTTGATTCGGCGTGTCTGAATCGGTCGGGCGCCGCAAACCAACCACCCACCGCAGATCGACCGGTCTGCAGAAGCGTCAGCGAGGCTATGGCTAAGAAAGACGGTGTCATCGAGATCGAGGGCGTGATTTCCGAGGCGCTGCCCAACGCGATGTTCCGCGTTGAGCTCACCAACGGACACAAGGTCCTGGCGACGATCTCCGGCAAGATGCGGCAGAACTACATCCGCATCATCCCCGAAGACCGCGTGGTCGTGGAGCTCTCGCCCTACGACCTGACCCGCGGGCGCATCGTCTACCGCTACCGCTGATCGGTCGAGAAGTAACACCCCAGGCATCACGCCTGCCCGGTGAAGACAGCGAACAGGAAACATCATGAAGGTCAACCCCAGCGTCAAGCCCATCTGCGATCACTGCAAGGTGATCCGCCGTCACGGCCGCGTCATGGT
>JAGIAK010000164.1 GCA_017744855.1 Microbacterium sp. | reverse complement strand
CCAGGGCGCGCACCCCGTCGTCGATGTCGCCGATCGGAGCGCACACGGTGCGCAGCACCGGGTCGCCGAAGACGCGGATCTCCCTGACGGCCATCAGGCGGCCTTCGCCCGGAGGCCCTCGACGAGCAGGGCGGCGAGCTCGCGCGCCGCGATCCTGGTCTCCGGCTGGAGGTTCGCGAACACGATCGTCCCTCCTCCGGCGATCTGCGCGTCGTACGGCACCCGCACGACCTTCTTGGCACGCGTGCCGAAGTGCGCTTCGAGCTCGTTCAGGCGCACCAGCGGAGTGCCTGGCGTCGACTGGTTGAGCACGACGATCGCGTCGCGCGCCTGGTCGGCGTAGCCGTTGGTCTCCAGCCAGGTCAGCGTCTCCGATGCGAGGCGCGCCTCGTCGACGCTGAGACCGGAGACGATCACGAGCTGGTCGGCGAGGTCCAAGGTCGCCGACATCACGGAGTGCACTATGCCGGTACCGGTGTCGGTGAGCACCAGCGAGTAGTAGTGCGCCGCGACATCAGCCACGTCGCGGTAGTCGCTGTCGCTGAACGCCTCGGCGACGCGGGGGTCCGAGTCGGAGGCGAGGACGTCGAGTCGGGTGGCGTCGCGCGCGACGATCGCGGAGATGTCGTGGTACCCCTTCACCTCGTCGTGGATGCGAACGAGATCGCGCACCGACTTGCTGTGGTGAGGGCGGACGACTCGATCGGCGAGCGTGCCGCGGTCGGGGTTGGCGTCGACCGCGATGACCCGGTCCTCGCGGGCGTCGGCGAGGGCCATGCCCAGCAGCGCCGTGATGGTGGTCTTGCCGACGCCGCCCTTGCGGGACAGCACGGGGACGAAGCGCGCACCCCCGGGGAGCGGCGCGGCGATGCGGGCGCTGAGCGCCTTGCGGTCCCGAGCGCGCTTGCCGTCGCCGATGTTGAGGCGACGGCCGGACACCGTGTAGAGGAAGTGGCTCCAGGCGCCCTCAGGCTCGGGCTTCGTCACCTGCGAGGGGTCGAGCAGCCGGTCGGCGGTGAGCAGGTCGGCGCTCTCCCTGGAGGCGTCGCCGAGATCGTCGAGGCGCTTGGCCGCGAGGGTCACCTCGGCGCGTGCGCGGGCGGGCTGAGGGACGACGGTCTTCGGCTTCTCGGACACTGGTGCCTCCTTCTGGGACGCGACGCGCCCCGCGGTCTTCGGGGCGGGCACGGACGACACCGAGAGAGCCTGCGCCTTGGCCTCGATGTCGGCCTTGGCGCGCGCGATGAACGCGGCGGCCGCAGCCGCCTCCGCGGCGACGACGTCGACGGGCTCCGAGGCCGGCTCCGGCTCGGCGGCGGCCTCGGGCTCCTCGACCTCGACGGCGACGACCGGCTCGGAGTCTGGCTCGGGCTCGGGCTGGACGGCATCCTCAACGGCGACGGGCTCCGCGACAGGCTCGGCATCCACGACCGCGCCGTCCTCGACGACGGACTCCGCCTCGACGACGGACTCTTCCTCAGCAACGGGCTCTTCCTCGACGACCGGCTCCGCCTCGGCGACGGGCGTCGCCTCGACGGCGGGCTCCGCCTTGGCGGGCGGTTCCACCTCAGCGGGCAGCTCGATGACGATCGACTCGCCGATCGGCTCGGGGGCGGCGGGCACGGCGTCAGCGTCGGGCAGGTCCTGCACGAGCACGGGCTCGTCGATGACGAGGTCGACGACCTCCCCGTCGACGACGCCGTCGTCGACGAGGTCGTCGTCGTCACCGGTCGGGAGCACGACGCTGACCTGCGCCGTGCCCCCGATGATGCCGATGCCGGTGGTGTCCAACGACGCGGCGTCGTCGAGCACCCCTCTCGTCTGTTCGTCCTTCGGCTCTGCCGGTTTCTTCGGGGTCATGGTGCCACTCCAAGCTTGTGCGGGCCTCGGGTGCGCCACCGTGGTGTGCGCGGCCCTCGCCCGCACAAGATTAGTGCGAGGGGCGGATCACGACCAAAAGGTCTCCGGCATCCACCTGCTGGGTGGCGCCGATCGCGAGACGCTCGACGACGCCGTCAACGGGAGCCGTGATCGCGGCTTCCATCTTCATCGCCTCGATGGAGGCGACCGGCTCACCGGCCCGTACCGCGGCTCCGACCTCGACCTTGAGGGTCACCACTCCCGAGAACGGGGCGGCCACCTGACCGGGCACGGAGGTGTCAGCCTTCTCCACCTCGTGCGCGTCGACGACGATCGACCTGTCACGCACGAACACCGGGCGCAACTGCCCGTTGAGCGTGGTCATCACCGTGCGCATGCCCTTGTCGTCGGCGTCGCCGACCGCCTCGAGACCGACGTAGAGCTGCACGCCGCGATCGATCTCGATGAGGTGCTCCTGCCCCTGCACGAGACCGTAGAGGTAGTCGCCGGTATCGAGCACGGAGAGGTCGCCGAACTGCTCCCTGACCTGGGCGTACTCCTTCGCCGGCGCCGGGAACAGCAGCGTGTTGAGGCGGTCGCGCCTGGTCGCGCTGTCACCGGCGAGAGCCGCCTCGTCGTCGGCGGAGATCTCCGTGAGGCCGGTGCGCACCGAACGGCCGGCGAGCACCTTGGACCGGAAGGGCTCCGGCCAGCCGCCAGGCAGGTCGCCGAGCTCGCCTGCCATGAAGCCGACGACCGAGTCCGGCACGTCGTACTTCTCGGGGTGGGCCTCGAAGTCGGCGGGGTCGGCCTTCACCGCTGCGAGGTGCAGAGCGAGGTCGCCGACGACCTTCGACGACGGCGTCACCTTCGGCACGCGTCCGAGGATGCGGTCGGCGGCGGCGTACATGTCCTCGATGAGCTCGAAGTCGTCGGCGAGTCCCAGCGCCTTCGCCTGCTGGCGTAGGTTCGACAGCTGCCCGCCGGGGATCTCGTGGTGGTACACGCGACCTGTGGGTCCCGGCAGACCCGACTCGAACGGCGCGTACTGCCGCCGGACGGCCTCCCAGTAGGGCTCGAGATCGGACACCCCGTCGAGATCGATGCCGCTGTCGCGCTCGGTGTGCGCGAGCGCGGCGACGAGGGACGACAGCGAGGGCTGGCTCGTCGTACCGGACAGAGGGGCGGATGCGGCGTCGACGGCGTCGACCCCCGCTGCGCTGGCGGCGAGGAGCGTCGCCAGCTGTCCGCCAGGGGTGTCGTGCGTGTGCAGGTGCACAGGCAGGTCGAACCGCTCACGCAGCGCCGTCACGAGCTTCGCCGCTGCCGCTGGACGCAGCAGACCAGCCATGTCCTTGATGGCGAGGATGTGCGCCCCGGCGTCGACGATCTGCTCCGCGAGGCGCAGGTAGTAGTCGAGCGTGTAGAGGTCCTCCGCCGGGTTCAGCAGGTCGCCCGTGTAGCAGAGCGCGACCTCCGCGACGGCGGTGCCCGTGCGCCGGACGGCCTCGATCGCCGGGCGCATCTGCTCCACGTCGTTGAGCGCGTCGAAGATGCGGAAGATGTCGACGCCGCTGGCCGCGGCCTCGGCGACGAAAGCATCGGTCACCGCTGTCGGGTACGGCGTGTAGCCGACCGTGTTGCGTCCGCGCAGCAGCATCTGGATCGCGACGTTCGGCAGCGCGGCGCGGAGCTTGTCCAGACGCTCCCACGGGTCCTCGCCGAGGAAGCGCAGCGCGACGTCGTAGGTCGCCCCTCCCCACGCCTCGACCGACAGCAGTCCGGGGGTGAGGCGTGCGAGGTACGGCGCCGCCGCGACGAGATCCCTCGTGCGCACCCGGGTGGCGAGCAGCGACTGGTGCGCGTCGCGGAACGTCGTGTCGGTGATCGCGAGGGCGCTCTGGGCGCGGAGGCTCTTCGCGAAGCCCTCTGGTCCGAGTTCGAGCAGGCGCTGGCGGGAGCCGGGCGCCGGCACGGCCGAGAGGTCGATCGCGGGGAGCTTGGATGCCGGGTCGGCGACACTCGGCCGCACGCCGTGCGGCTTGTTCACCGTGACGTCGACGAGCCAGTTGAGGACCTTCGTGCCGCGGTCCTTCGAGACCCGTCCGCGGAGCAGGTCGGGGCGCTCGTCGATGAACGACGTGCTCACGTCACCGGCGACGAACGCGTCGTCGTCGAGCAGAGCCTGCAGGAACGGGATGTTCGTCGAGACTCCGCGGATGCGGAACTCGGCCAGCGCACGACGCGCACGTGCCACCGCTGCGGGGAAGTCGCGGCCGCGGCAGGTGAGCTTGGCGAGCATCGAGTCGAAGTGCGGGCTGATCTGCGCGCCCTGGTGCACGGTGCCGCCGTCGAGTCGGATGCCGGCGCCGCCCGGCGAACGGTAGGTGGTGATCTTTCCGGTATCCGGCCGGAAGCCCTGCGTGGGGTCTTCCGTGGTGATCCGGCACTGCAGCGCGGCGCCGCGCAGGTGCAGGTCGCTCTGCTGCAGACCGAGCTCGGCGAGCGTCTGTCCTGCCGCGATGCGCATCTGGCTCTGCACGAGATCGACGTCGGTGACCTCCTCGGTCACCGTGTGCTCCACCTGGATCCGCGGGTTCATCTCGATGAAGACGACCTCGCCGGTGCGCTCCCCCGCCGTCTCGAGCAGGAACTCCACGGTTCCGGCGTTCTCGTACCCGATCGACCGGGCGAACGCGACGGCGTATCCGTGCAGGGCGGTGCGGATGCCGTCGTCGAGGTTGGGCGCAGGGGCGATCTCCACGACCTTCTGGTGGCGTCGCTGCACGGAGCAGTCGCGCTCGAAGAGGTGCACCGTCTCTCCCGTGCCGTCGGCGAGGATCTGCACCTCGATGTGACGCGGACGCACCACCGCCTGCTCGAGGAACATCCGCGGGTCGCCGAACGCGCTGGCGGCTTCGCGCATCGCCTCGGCGAGTGCCGGCGCCAGGTCGCCAGGGGTCTCCACCCTGCGCATGCCGCGACCGCCGCCGCCGGCGACGGCCTTCGCGAACAGCGGGAATCCGATGCCCTCCGCCTGGGCGACGAGCGTCTCGACGTCGTCGGACGCCTCGGTCGACCGCAGCACGGGCACGCCGGCCTCGATGGCGTGGCGCTTGGCCTCCACCT
>JAGIAK010000163.1 GCA_017744855.1 Microbacterium sp. | reverse complement strand
GACCAGGAACGGCGCGTTGCCGCCCAATTCCATCGATGAACTGATCACGGTGTCGGCTGCCTCTCGCAGCAGGACGCGTCCCACCTCGGTCGAGCCGGTGAAGGAGAGCTTGCGCAGACGCGGGTCGGCGATGATCGGGCCGGACAGCGCACCGGAGCGCGAGGTCTGCACGACGTTCACGACGCCGGCGGGGAGCCCGGCCTTCTCCAGCAGCGAGGTGAAGAACATGGTGGTCAGCGGGGTGAGTGCCGGGGGCTTGATCACCACGGTGCAGCCGGCGGCGAGCGCCGGGGCGATCTTGCGGGTGGCCATCGCGAACGGGAAGTTCCACGGCGTCACGAAGAACGACGGGCCGACAGGGCGCTGCGACACGACCATGTTTCCGGTGCCCTCGGGGTTCAGGCCGTAGCGGCCGCTGATGCGCACCGCCTCCTCGCTGAACCAGCGCAGGAACTCGCCGCCGTAGGCGACCTCGCCGCGGGCCTCGGCGAGCGGCTTGCCCATCTCCAGGGTCATCAGCAGCGCCAGGTCCTCCTTGTGCTCCTGCACGAGGTCGAAGGCGCGGCGGAGGATGTCGCTGCGGGTGCGCGGGGCGGTCGCGGCCCAGGAGTCCTGCGCGGCGACGGCGGCGTCGAGGGCGCGGATGCCGTCGGCCGGCGTGGCGTCCGCGATCGTGCGGATGACCGCGTTGGTCGCCGGGTCGCGCACGTCGAAGGTGGCGCCGGTCTCTCCGTCGATCCACTCGCCGCCGATGAAGAGGCCGGTGGGGATGCTGTCGAGCAGAGCCTGCTCTGTCTGAGTGCTCATGGGTTCTCTCTCTGTGGGGACGTGCGGACGGGGGTCAACGGCGGCGGATGCTCGCGGGAGCGTCCATGCCGAGGGTCTCACCGCGGAAGAAGGCGGGGCGCCGCAGCGCCTGCCAGATCATGATCGCGATGCCGACGACGATGATCCCGACGCCCAGCACGAACACGAGGCCGACGCGGCCGACGCTCGAGCCGCTGCCGTAGGCGGGATCCATCGAGTCGATGAGGGTGGTGACGAACAGCACCGCGAGGATGCCGCCGCCGACCAGCGGGAACAGGAAGGTGAAGAAGAAGCTGCGCACGGAGTCGAACCACTGCCGACGGAAGTACCAGACGCAGGCGAACGCGGTGAGCCCGTAGTAGAAGCAGATCATCATGCCCAGCGACAGGATCGTGTCGGTGAGCACGTTCTCGCTGACCAGTCGCATCACCGCGTAGAACACGCTGGCGACCACGGCCGACACGATCGTGGCGTAACCGGGGGTGAAGAAGCGCGGGCTCACCTTCGCGAACTTCTTCGGGAGCGCGCCGTAGTAGCCCATCGCGAGCAGCGTGCGCGCCGGTCCGACGGCGGTCGACTGCAGCGAGGCCGCCGAGCTGGAGAGCACCGCCAGCGACACGAGGAACGCGAGCGGCCCGAGCACCGGGTCAGACAGCGCGAAGAACACGTTCGCCGAGATGCCCTCGTTGGCGAGTCCCAGCGGACCGTCGCCGACGCCGGCGAACATGATGAGGCCGATCGACAGCAGCAGGTAGAGGCTGACCACCACGACGACGGTGACCATGGCGGCACGACCGGGGGTACGCGCCGGGTCCTTGGTCTCCTCGTTCATGGTGAGCACGACGTCCCAGCCCCAGAAGATGAAGATCGACAGGGAGAGTCCGGCGGCGAAGGCGCTGAACGACGACACCTCGAACGGGTTGAACCACGACCACGAGAACGGCGTGGGGTCGGGAGCGTCGCCCTTGACGGCGTGGTAGATCGCGACCGAGGCGAAGAGCACGAGCACGATGAGCTGGAAGCCCACCAGGATGTACTGGAACTTCTGCGTGGTCTGCATGTCGCGGTACGACACGAGGGTGGCGCCGAGCATGAACAGCAGGCACACCGCGACGTTGATGAGCGGGTTGAACGCCAGGTCGGCGACCTCTGGGTTTCCGCTGAGCTGCGAGATCAGCAGGAACAGGAACTCCACGGCGATGCCGGCGAGGTTCGACAGCACGATGACGGTCGCGGCGATGAGGCCCCATCCGGTCATCCAGCCGATCCACGGGCCGAAGGCGCGGACGCCCCAGGTGAAGGACGTGCCGGAGTCGGGGATGGCGCGGTTGAGCTCACGATAGCCGAACGCGGTCAGCAGCATCGGGATGAAGCCGACGAGGATGATGGCGGGCACCTGCGTGCCGACGACCGCCACCGTGGGGCCGAGCGACGCGGTGAGCGTGTAGGCCGGGGCGATCGTGGAGATGCCGATCACGACGGCGCCGAGCACGCCGACGGCGCCGACGCTGAGGCCCTTCTGGGAGACCCCGGTCGTGACGGCGGATTCGGTGCTGCTCATTCAGCGTGCTCCTGCTTCAGCGCGGGTGCGCGGTACGACGATCATGGGAACGGGCAGCTCGTGCAGCATCTTCGCCGCCGTTGACCCGAGGAAGAGGCGACGCGGCTGCGCGAGTCGGGAGGAGCCGACGAGCATGACCTCGCCGGGGAGCCACGCGAGGTGCGCGACGGCATCCTCGACGCTGTCTCCCGGGGCCTCCTCGATGGTGGCGCCGAGCCCGTCTGGCAGCAGCTGGGCGGCGACGGCCAGCACGTCGTGCGCGTGGGCGTTGCCGACGAGGCGGATCATGCCCGTGTCGAGCCCAGGGGGCACGTCGAAGGGCACGAGCGAGACGAGGCGCAGGTCGGAGCCGCTGTCGGCGGCGACCGACGCCGCCTCGTCGAGCAGGTTCTCCGAGCCGGGGCGGGTGCCGACGGCCACGGTGACCCGCGGGATGACGTGGTCGTCCTGTTGCGCGATGCCGGCCGGCGCCAGTGCCACCGGGATGGTCGACGAGTGCAGCAGTTCCGATGCGACGCTGCCGAGCCGGTGCCGGCCGAACAGCCCGCCGCCGGCCGCGCCGACGACGATCAGTCGGGCGCCGAACTCCTCGCCGGCGGCGATGAGCCCCTCGGCGAAGGACTCGGCGAACCGCACGTGCCCTGAGCGGGTCAGCTCCTGCGGGAGAGCCGTGACGGCCTCTCCCAGCCACTGCTTCGCCTGCGCGCGGATGTGGTCCTCGTACGCGCGCTCAGGCGGCACGATCGGGCTGCGCGTCCCCTCGGAGGGGAGCACGATCACCAGGTGCAGGGAGGCGCCGAGGCTGCGCGCGAGGCGCGCGCCCAGTGCCGCGGCATCCGCCCCTGCATCCGTCGCCGTGTAGCCGACGACGATGGCTCCGGTCATCAGCCGGCGTCGCGGCTGGCTGCCACGATGTTCGACGCGGCGAGGTGACCCATGCGGATCGCCCCGTCGACGTGCTGGTAGCCGGCGCCCGCCATGTCGCTGCAGGCGAAGTGGATCGGGCCGACGGCGGAGCGCAGGTCGGCGCCGTAGCGGTGCAGGCCGCCCATGTCGAAACTCGCCGCGTACGCGCCGCGGGTCCACTCCTCGGTGCCCCAGTCGCTCTCGTAGTAGACGACCGGGTTCTTCGCCTCGGGACCGTAGTAGTGCGACAGAGATTCGAGGATGCGCTCTTTGCGCTCCTCGGCCGACAGCGTGAACAGGTCGTCGGCGTTCTGGTCGCTCACGAAGCCCACGAGCGTGCCGCGCTCGTCGCCGTGGTTGGTGTTGTCGTAGGCCTCGTGGCACAGCTCGTACGGGCTGAACGCGGTGGCGCTCAGACCCTGCTCGCGCCAGAACGGGCGGTCGTAGACGGCGTGCACCTTGATGACGAAGCCCATCGAGAGGTGCTGGTGCATCTGGTGCTGGCGACGCGGCAGCGCGGGCACGAAGGAGATCCGGTTGTAGAGCACCGGGGCGAAGGCGAGGATCGCGTAGCGCGCCTTGACGGTGAGCTCGTCGGTGGTCGCGGTGACCCCGCCCTCTCCCCACTCGAGGGAGCGCACGGGCTGGTTCAGGAACACGTCGTCGCCGAGACGCTCGGCGAGCAGCAGCGGGACCTGCTGCAGACCGCCCACGACGCGCTTGTCGAGGATGAAGTCGGCGTCGACGAGGTTCGAGTAGGAGCCGGCGGATGCCGCCATCAGCAGCGACTGCAGCAGCGAGAAGGCATGCGTGGGCTTGGTGAGCATCGCGGAGCCGGTGGCGAAGGCGAGGTTGCGCACGGCCTCGTCGTCGTCGGTCTGCTGACGCAGCCACGCGTCCCACGTGACGGAGTCCCACTCGGCGGCGTTCGGGTGCTCCCACGGGCGGTCGGGGTCGATCTCGGCGACCATCGCGTCGAGGCGCTCGGTGATCTCGGCGATGACCTTCTCGGTCTCGGGCGCCACGGGGAACATCTCGCCCGTGAAGCGGTGCACCTGGCCGTCGGGCCCGACGTAGACGCTGTCGCCCTCGCGGTAGCGGCTGTAGGTCTCGAGCCCCAGCTCCTCGATGGTGTCCTTCAGCGCGTCCTGATCGGGCGAGACCCACTGGCCGCCGATCTCGAGCATGGCGCCGTCGATGACGTCGGTCCACAGGCGGCCGCCGACGCGGTCGCGGGCCTCCAGCACGGCGACCGAGAGTCCGGCCTTCCGCAGATCGTTGGCGGCGGTGGTGCCGGCTGCGCCGGCGCCGATGATGAGCACGTCGCGAGTGATCTCAGCCATTGTGCAACTCCTTCGTCGGGGGAATGGTGTGCCGGCCGCGACTCGAAATCCCCCGATACGAGTCGCGGCCGGACGTCTGTGCGGCGTCGCCGATCAGGCGGCGGCGAGGGCGGCGGCCACGATGTCGAGGCCTTCGTTCAGCAGGTCGTCGCCGATGGACAGCGGCGGGAGGAAGCGGATGACGTTGCCGTAGGTGCCGCAGGTGAGCACGATCACGCCCTGGGCGATGCACGCCTTGGCGACGGCGGCGGTGAGCGCGGCGTCAGGGGCGTTGGTCTCGGGGTCGACGAACTCGGCGGCGATCATGGCGCCGTGTCCACGGATGTCGCCGATGCGGGCGTCGCCCTGCTGCAGCGCGGTGAGGCGGCCGATGAGG
>JAGIAK010000162.1 GCA_017744855.1 Microbacterium sp. | reverse complement strand
CGTGTCGTCGGGCCTCGTGCTCGGCGTCGGCGACCTCGCCGGCATCGTCGCCGGTCCGGTGGCCGGCGCTCTGTCGGACCGCGCGGCTGCGGGCCGTCGTCGTCGCAGGCCCTGGGCGTTGGGTGGAGTGTGGCTGACCGCGCTCTGCCTCGTCGGCACGGGATTCGTGTCGGGTCCCTGGGCCGTCGGTGCGGCCTGGGTGGGCGTATCGATCGGCGTGGCGGTGTCGTCGGCCGCGTTCACGGCGCTGATCGCCGACCAGCTGCCGCAGACGCAGCGCGGAGCGGCGTCCGCCGCCGTCGGGTCGAGCCAGGCGGTCGGCATCGTCCTCGGCGTCGGACTCGTCGTGCTGCTCGGGCTCGGCATCGAGGCGGGATATCTCCTGCTGGCCGCCATCATCGCCGTCGTCGGCACGGCGGCCGCCCTGCTGCTGCCCGATCCGCCCGCGATCGAGGCCCTCCGGCCGGAGAAGAGCGGAGGCCATCCGCTCGCCTCACTCCGCGACAGGGACTTCGCATGGATGCTGTCCGGTCGGCTGGTCGCCAACATCGGCAACGCCCTGGGCACGGCCCTGTTCCTGTTCTTCCTCCTGCACGGACTGAACCAGCCGAACGCCGAAGCGCAGGACAACCTCCTGCTGCTCATCGTGGTCTACACGGTGTTCGTCGTCATCGCCTCCGTGCTCACCGGCATCCTCTCCGATCGCACGGGGAACAGGCGCGGCCTGACGGTGGCGGCGACGCTGGTGCAGGCGGCATCCGGGGTCGTGATCGCCATCGTCCCCACCTTCGAGGCGACGATGGTCGCCGCCGCTCTGATGGGACTCGGCTACGGGGCGTTCTCGACGGTCGGTCTGGCCTTCGCCGCCGACCTGCTGCCCGACGAGAAGGACCACGCCCGCGATCTCGGCATCGTGAACGTCACGGCAGCCCTCGGCCAGCTCATCGGCCCCGTGCTGGGCGCCGGCCTCGTGGCGCTCGTCGGAGGATTCTGGCTGGTGTTCGTCGCCGCCGCGGTGCTGTCGGTCGTCGGCGGTGTGCTCACGGCGTTCGCGCGTCAGCCGGGCTCGACGTCTCCAGCGACGCGATCGCCAGCCGCAGCACGGCGTTGAACACGCGCGGGCGCATCGCGGTCACGAGATGCGTCGTGCGGGGGACGACGATGAGCTCGGCGTGCGGCGCGAGCCGCTGGAAGAGCGACTCGTTCAACCGCAGCTGATCGTACTGGCCGTTCACGAACCACAACGGGATCTCGATCCGCGCCACAGCGGTGGCGAGGTCGAGCGCGGCGAGACTGCCCAGCGCGGTGTCCTGCGCGTCGAGCGCATAGCCGCCCGCCGCGAAGTCGCCGCGGTTCTCCTCGGGGATCGTCGCCTCGATGATCCGATCGGCGAGCCACAGCCCGCGGTCGGGAAGGGCGTCGAGCGCACGGGCGAGCATGCGGTAGGTCGTGAGGCCGGCGCCGTGGGGGAGCGCCGTGCACGAGGCGGCGATGAGCCCGGCGACCGGCGGCGTCTGCGCGCCGCCTGCGTACGCGAGGGAGAGCAGGCCGCCCATCGAGTGACCGACGAGCAGCACCGGGCCATGCTCTGCCGCTGACCGCACGGCAGCGTCGATCGTGTGCAGCGCCTCGTGCAGCGTGAAGTCCTCGTGCATGCGCGTGCCGTGGCCGGGCAGGTCGACGGCGACGGCGGCGACTCCCTGCTCCGCGAGGAAGGCGAGCTGAGGCCGCCACATCGTCGCCGAGGTGCGGATGCCGTGCACGAGCACGATCTGGACGTTCACGCGACCAGTGTAGATCGGCGGGCATGAAGAAAGCGGGGCCGGTGGACGAACCACCGGCCCCGCTCAGACACGAGGTGTCTCAGAGGATTACTTCTGCCATCCGAAGTCCTCGATCGGCGTCACGCCGAAGAGGTCGAGGCCCACGTACGGCCACGGCGTGAGGTTCGCCAGACCGTTCTTGACCACGTAGATCGACGGGCCGTTGTAGAGCGGGATGACGCCCCACGTCTCGTCGATGATCTTCGGCTCGAGCTTCTCCGCTGCGGCGGTCCAGCTCTTGGCGTCCTTCTGCGACTCGACGTCGTCGGCGATCTGCTTGTCGATCTCCTTGGTGCCGGTGCCGGACAGGTTCAGCTCGCTCTCCGAGCAGTACAGCTGGCACATCCAGGCCGGGCCGAACGGGTCGGAGTCGGTGAAGCGGAGACCCGCGACATCCCAGTTCTTCGAGGGGAGGTCCTTGGCGAAGTCGGCCGACGCGCGGACGTCGATCTTCAGATCGATGCCGATCTCCTTCTCCTGGGCCTGCAGCGACTTGGCGAGAGCCTCCTGGGTCGGGTCGGAACCGAACACCGGGTAGACGATGCTCAGCTTGACGCCGTCCTTCTCGCGGATGCCGTCGGATCCGGCCTTCCAGCCGGCCTCGTCGAGGAGCTTCTTGGCACCCTCGGGGTCGTGCTTCAGGCCGGCCTCGGCGAACGCGTCGACGTAGCCTTCCTGGAACGCGTACATGTTCAGCGAGCCGGCGGCGGGCTCCTCGTAGCCGAGGCCGTTCCATGCGATCTGCTTCTGCTGATCGATGTTGATGCCGAGGAAGAACGCCTTGCGGACGTTGACGTCGTTGAGCTGCGGCTTGTCACCGTCGAGCATCAGGATCGTCTTGGCGGTCTGCTGTGCGCGGCGCACGGTGGTGTCCTTGACCGACTTGACCTGCTCCAGGCGGTCCTTCGAGTTCGCGCCGACCATGTCGATCTCGCCGTTCTTGAAGGCGTTGATGGCGGCGTCGGGCTCGAGCTGCTGGAAGCTGACCTTGTCGAGCAGCGGCGCGTTGCCCCACCACTCGGGGTTCGGCTTGAACGAGATGTAACCCTTGTTGGCGTCGAACTCGTCGACGATGTACGGGCCGGCGCCCCACTCGGAATGCGGGTTGCCGATGTACGCGTTGTTGAACGTGTCGACGTCCGCGTGCTTCGGGTTCAGGACGCCACCGGTGAGGAACACCATGGACGGCCAGGCGTAGATGCCGTCGAACGTGACGACGGCGGTCTTCGCGGTGTCACCCTGCTCGACCGTCTTGATCTGCTTGTAGCCGTCGGTCGCGTTCGGGTTGTAGCCCTCGTCGGACGAGCGGTTCGCCTTCCAGGTCGCGTCGATGGCGGTCCAGTCCATGTCGGTGCCGTCGTTGAAGTGCGCCTTGTCGCTGAACGTGAAGGTGACGGTGGTGTTGCCGTCCTTCTCGCCGATCTCGTACTTGTCGAGGTAGGCGTCGTTCTTGTAGACCTCGCCCTCCGGCTTCACCAGGAGGATCTGGGGCATGTAGAAGTACCAGAGCGTCGAGGTGTCGGCGACGCCGTCGCCGTGGAAGGCGTTGAGCTGTTCGGGGATACCGTTGATGCCCAGGTGAACCTCGCCGCCCTCCTTCATGCTGGCGCGGTCCTGCGGGTTGTAGTCGGCGGACTTCGTCTCGACCGGCTTCTCCGTACCGTTCCCGCCACCGGTGTTTCCGGTTCCGCTCGCGCAGCCCGCGAGGGCGAGTGCGAGGACGCCGCTGATCGCGACAGCCCCCAACAACTTCTTGTGCTTCATGGTGCTCCTTTCGCCTTTCGGCGTTTTCATAAAGGGAAGACTAGTTCGCTGTTGATCGCGGCACAGCAGCCGACAGTGAATAGCGGCTAACCGTTATCGGACGGTGATCAGAGGTCGGTTCGACGTCCGATCAGACCGTCGCCGGCTTCGTGGACATCGTCTCCGCATCGAACACGACGCGCTGGCGCGTGCGTTCGATGTCCGGGTCGGGAACCGGGATCGCCGACAGCAGGGCCTTGGTGTACGGGTGCTGCGGGTTGTCGAACACGTCGTCGACGTCGCCGTGCTCGACGAAGTCGCCGAGATACATCACGGCCACCCTGTCGGCGATATGACGCACCACGGAGAGATCGTGTGCGACGAAGAGGTACGACAACCCGAGCTTGACCTTGAGCTCGTCGAGCAGGTTGATCACGCCGGCCTGGATCGAGACGTCGAGCGCCGACACCGGCTCGTCGAGCACGACGATCTTCGGGTTCGTGGACAGCGCGCGGGCGATGCCGATGCGCTGTCGCTGACCGCCGGAGAACGCCTGCGGGAAGCGGTCACTGTGGGCGGGGTTGAGGCCGACGAGGTCCATCAGCTCGTCCACTCGGCGGTGGATCTCGGCCTTCGGCGTGCCGATCGCGTGCATCGGCTCCGCGATGATGTCGGCGACCGTCATGCGCGGGTCGAGCGCGCCCATCGGGTCCTGGAACACGATCTGGATGTCGCGGCGCAGTGCGCGCTCCACCTTCCTGCTGTGCAGATCGTTGACGCTGGTGCCGGCGATCACGATGTCGCCGTCCGTCTGCTTGACCATGTCCATGATCTGCAGAAGGGTCGTCGTCTTGCCCGAGCCGGACTCGCCGACGATCGCCATCGTCTCGCCCTCGCGCACGTCGAAGCTGATGCCCTTGATCGCGTGCACCTCGCCGACCTTGCGCTTGAGGAACGCCCCCTTGAGCAGCGGGAAGGTCTTCGTGAGGTTCTTCACCTCGAGCGTGATCGGGCGCTCCTCCCGCGGGGTGCGGGTGAGCGCGCTCTCCGGAATCTCCCGCGCGGGGAAGACGGGGAGGCCGCCGAGGAGGCCGCCGTCCTCGATCTCCTGCGAACGGATGCAGGCGGCCAGGTGCGGCTCGCCTGTACCGGTCGACACGGGGAGCAGCTCGGGCTCACGGGTGCGGCACGCGTCCATGACGATCGGGCAGCGGTCGGCGAACGGGCAGGCGTCCGGCAGGTTGATGAGAAGCGGCGGGTTGCCCTTGATCGGGGTCAGCGGCTCCTTCTCGGCCTTGTCGACGCGGGGGATCGCACCCAGGAGGCCGATCGAGTACGGCATCCGCGTGCGGTGGAAGAGCTCGCGCGCGGGTGCGTGCTCCACGGGCTTGCCCGCGTACATCACCATGACGTCGTCTGCGGTCCTCGCGACCACGCCCATGT
>JAGIAK010000161.1 GCA_017744855.1 Microbacterium sp. | reverse complement strand
AGGTAGCACGGCTCCTCGACCAGGATGACGTCGCCAGGGTCGAGGAGGGCCGTGGACAGGAGGCCGAGGCCCTGCTGGGACCCGGTCGTGATGATCAGGTCGGCGGCGTCGGTGGGCAGGCCGTCCGCGGTGTACTGCTTGGCGACGACCTCGCGGAGCAGGGCATTGCCCACGGACGTCGAGTACTGCAGCACGGCGGGCGTGCGCAGCACCTCGTCGTAGGCGGCGCGGATGCCGTCGAGGTCGAAGAGCTCGGGAGCGGGGAGGCCTCCGGCGAACGAGATCACCTCCGGCCGTTCGGTGAGGGCGAGGAGATCGCGGACGGGAGAGGTCTTCGCTGCTCCGGCGCGCTGCGAGCGCGGCGGGAGCGGAACGGTGACGGTGGTCGCTGACGTCGACACATGGCCTCCTCGGAATCGGCGTGCGACCACACTACTGCCGTCGACCTGGCCCGCCTCGCCGCGTGACGACCCCCGCGCTAGACTGGAGGGGTCGCGGCTGGTCCGCGGCCGCATCCCGTGTATCTACCGGCCGTCGGCTCTCCCGATGGACAGCGGCGGCACCCGACCGGCGCATCCGAGGACGCGCGAGAGCCATGACACAGACGCACCCTTCCGAGCCCAGCCTGTTCCGCATCGCGGGCCTTCCGTACTTCCTCATCGCATTCATCGCGCGGCTGCCGTTCGCGATGATGGTCGTGGGAGTGCTCACCGTCGTCGTCTCGGCACGGGGATCGATCTCGCTCGGCGGACTCACGTCCGCCGCCGTCGGGCTCGGCACCGCCTGCTTCGGCCCGCTGCTCGGCGCAGCCGCCGACCGGTTCGGTCAGCGGCGGGTGCTGGCGACGCTCGCCGTCGCGAACGGGGCGATGCTCGTGCTCTTCACCGTGGTCGTCTACGGCGCGGCCGGCGACGCGCTGGTGCTCCTCTCCGCCTTCGGCATCGGCGCCACAGCGCCGCAGGTCGCCCCCATGTCGCGCTCCCGCCTGGTCACGATGATCACCGAACGGATGCCGGAGGCACGCCGCCCGCGCACGATCTCCGGCACCATGGCCTACGAGTCGGCGGCCGACGAGACCGTGTTCGTGTTCGGTCCGTTCCTGGTCGGCATCCTCGCCTCGGCGATCGCCCCGTGGGCGCCGCTGGTGTGCGCCGCTGCACTGACGGTGCTGTTCGTCGGCGCGTTCGCGCTGCACCCCAGCGCTCGAGCGATCTCGCAGCATCGCGACGCCGACGGACGCGCGCCCTCCGCCGTGTCCGAGCTGTTCACGCCGCGTCTGCTCGTCGTCGTGCTCGGCATCCTCGGCGTCGGCATGTTCTTCGGCACCATGCTCACCTCGCTCACGTCCTTCATGGCCGACCGCGGGGCCCCGGAGCAGGCCGGCCTGCTCTACGGCGTGCTGGGCGTGGGCTCGGCCGTGCTCGCGCTGGGCGTGGCGTGGCTCCCCGCCCGCTTCACGATGCGCGCGCGCTGGCTGGTGTTCTCCGGGATCCTCTTCGCGGGCACCCTGCTGCTGCTCGTGGCGGACTCGCCCGGCACGATGATGGTCGCCCTCGCAGTGATGGGCGTCGGCATCGGTCCGACGCTCGTCACGCAGTACAGCTTCGGTGCGGCGCGCAGCCCGCTCGGCCGCTCGGCGACCGTGATGACGATGCTCGGCTCCGGGATCGTCGTCGGGCAGTCGATCGGCGCGGCCGTCGCCGGCGGCATCGCGGAGTCGGCCGGCACCTCCGCGGCGATCGTGCTCCCGATCGTCGCGGCGGCCGTGGCCTTCATCGCCGGCATCGTGAACTGGCCGCTCAGCGCGACCGCGCCGCGCACAGCCGCCGCCTGAACGCTATGGGTAGCCTGGGGAGACCGATCCCGTTGGCGTGAGGAGCCCACCATGTCCGTCTCAGACTTCGTCGTCGTCGCCAACAGGCTCCCCGTTGACCGGATCGTCGGTCCCGACGGCGAGGAGGAATGGCGCACGTCTCCTGGCGGGCTGGTCGCTGCGCTCGAGCCGATGATGCGCCGCGCGCATGGCGCGTGGGTCGGCTGGCCCGGCCAGGCGGACCTGCACCTCGATCCGTTCGAGATCGGCGGGATCGATCTGATCCCTGTTCCCCTCAGCGCCCAGGAGGTCACCGAGTACTACGAGGGCTTCGCCAACGACACCATCTGGCCGCTCTACCATGACGTCATCGCGCCCCCGCAGTACCACCGCGAATGGTGGGACGCGTATGTCGAGGTGAACCGCCGCTTCGCCGAGGCCGCGGCGAAAGCCGTGGCAGAGAACGGCACCGTCTGGGTGCACGACTACCAGCTCCAGCTCGTGCCGCAGATGATCCGCGAGCTCCGCCCCGACGTGACGATCGGGTACTTCCATCACATCCCGTTCCCCGCGCACGGCCTGTACGCGCAGCTGCCGTGGCGCGACCAGGTGCTGCGCGGGCTGCTCGGCGCCGACGTCATCGGGTTCCAGCGCGCGCAGGACGCCACGTACTTCCTCACCGCGGTCCGCCGACGCCTCCGGTACGAGGTGAAGGGGGCGGCCGTGACCGTGCCGTTCGGCGACGGGTCCACCCGCACGGCGATGGCCCGCGCGTTCCCGATCTCCATCGACACCACGCCGTACCTCGAGCTCGCGGCGCGTCCCGACGTGCGCGCCCGTGCGGCGGAGATCAGGGAGAGCCTCGGCAATCCGTCGCGCATCCTGCTCGGCGTCGACCGGCTGGACTACACGAAGGGCATCCGCCACCGCATCAAGGCGTACGGCGAGCTGCTGTCCGAGGGGCGCCTGAGCGTCGAGGATGTCACGCTGGTGCAGGTCGCGAGCCCCAGCCGCGAGCACGTGGACGCCTACGTGCACCTGCGCGACGAGATCGAGCTGGCCGTCGGACGCATCAACGGCGACAACGACACAATGGGGCACACGGCGATCCGGTACCTGCACCAGGGCTACCCCCGCGAGGAGATGGTCGCGCTGTACCTCGCCGCCGATGTGATGCTCGTCACCGCGCTCCGCGACGGGATGAACCTCGTAGCCAAGGAGTACATCGCCACGCGCGCGGACAACAGGGGAGTGCTGGTGCTCAGCGAGTTCACCGGCGCCGCAGACGAGCTCCGCCAGGCCGTGCTCGTCAACCCGCATGACATCGAGGGGCTCAAGAACGCGATCATGGAGGCCGTCGAGATGACGCCGAAGGAGCAGTCGCGTCGGATGCGCGCGCTGCGCCGCCGCGTGCTCGACAACGACGTGAGCGCGTGGTCCTCGGCCTTCCTCCGCGCCCTCGACGAGGTCCATCCGCACTGACGGCTGCGGCCATACTGGAGAGACGCCCCGAGAGGAGTCTCCCCGTGACCCGCACCTGGACCCCAGGAACGTCCGACGCCGCGCTGAGCGCCGTCGCCACGACCCCGCGCCTCGTCGTCGCCCTCGACTTCGACGGCACCGCTGCACCGTTCGTCCTCGACCCGATGGCGGCCAGGGCGATCCCCGAGATCGCCGCCCAGGTCGAACGGCTCGCCGCCCTGCCCGACACGCTGGTGGCGTACGTGTCCGGTCGCAGCATGGACGACCTGCGCATCATCACCGAACATGACGACGAGTCGCCCGTGGCGCTCGCAGGCTCGCACGGCGCGCAGTACTGGTTCCCCGGGTCGGGGGATGCCGACGCCGACTCCGAGGCCGCGCTGGACGGGACGCGCGAGGAGCTGTGGGCAGCGGCCCGGCCCATCATCGACCGCTACGAGGGCGCAGAGCTGGAGCCCAAGACGTTCGGCATGGGCGTGCACACGCGCGCCGCGACGCCGGAGATCGAGGAGGCGGTGTTCGCCGAGGTCGACGAGCTCGTGGCCGCGCGCTTCCCGCACTGGCGGCGTCGACAGGGGCACCGGGTGCTGGAGTTCTCCTCGCGCACAGAGGGGAAGGATGCCGCGATGGCGGCGCTCCGCGCGCACTTCGATGCGACCGGCATCCTGTTCGCCGGGGATGACGTGACCGACGAGGACGCGATGCGCGTACTCACGGCCGACGACATCGGCGTGCGGGTCGGACCGGGCGACAGCGCGGCGACGCTCCGTGTGCAGAACCCACAAGAGATGGCCCTGCTTCTGGGGGTGCTCGCGGACGAGCGAGCGGGCGGACGGGAATAGACTTCCGTCATGTCCTCGAACGCATCCGAGAACCACCCCTCCATCGACATCAAGCCGCGCAGCCGCGTCGTCACGGACGGCATCGAAGCCACCACGTCGCGCGGGATGCTCCGCGCCGTCGGCATGGGCGACGCCGACTGGGACAAGCCCCAGATCGGCATCGCCTCGAGCTGGAACGAGATCACCCCCTGCAACCTCAGCCTCGACAGGCTCGCGCAGGGCGCGAAGGAGGGCGTGCACGCCGGCGGCGGCTACCCCCTGCAGTTCGGCACGATCTCGGTCTCCGACGGCATCTCGATGGGGCACGAGGGCATGCACTTCTCGCTGGTCTCCCGCGAGGTCATCGCCGACTCGGTCGAGACGGTGATGATGGCGGAGCGCCTCGACGGCTCCGTGCTGCTCGCGGGCTGCGACAAGTCCATTCCCGGCATGCTCATGGCGAGCGCCCGGCTCGACCTGTCCAGCGTCTTCCTGTACGCGGGCTCCATCGCCCCCGGATGGGTCAAGCTCTCCGACGGCACCGAGAAGGACGTCACGATCATCGACTCGTTCGAGGCCGTCGGCGCCTGCCGCGCCGGGCTCATGAGCGAGGAGGACCTCAAGCGCATCGAGTGCGCGATCGCTCCCGGCGAGGGCGCGTGCGGCGGCATGTACACCGCCAACACGATGGCGTCGGTCGCCGAGGCGCTGGGCCTCAGCCTCCCCGGCTCCGCGGCTCCGCCCGCCGCAGACCGCCGCCGCGACTACTACGCGCACCGCTCAGGCGAGGCCGTCGTCGAGCTGCTGCGCCAGGGCATCACCACGCGCGACATCCTCACCAAGGAGGCGTTCGAGAACGCGATCGCACTGGCGATGGCGCTCGGAGGCTCCACCAACGTCGTGCTGCACCTGCTCGCGATCGCCCGCGAGGCGGAGGTCGAGCTGAGCCTGCACGACTTCAACCGCATCGGCGACCGCGTGCCGCACGTCGCCGACATGAAGCCGTTCGGGAAGTACGTCATGAACGACGTCGACCGACACGGCGGCATCCCCGTGATCATGAAGGCGATGCTCGACGAGGG
>JAGIAK010000160.1 GCA_017744855.1 Microbacterium sp. | reverse complement strand
GTCCGGACCCGATGACCAGGACACTCTTGAGGTCTGTACGTTTCGGCATGCTTAGGCGTCCTTGTCCTTCTGGTTGGTCTGGCCGCTCTCGGCTTCCATGAGCTCGATGAAGCGGTCGAAGAGGTAAGCGGCGTCGTGCGGACCCGAGGCGGCCTCGGGGTGGTACTGCACCGAGAACGCGGGGATGTCGAGGGCGCGGAGTCCTTCGACCACCTGGTCGTTGAGCCCCACGTGGCTCACCTCGACCTGGCCGTAGCCGTTCGGGCTGTCGAACGAGCCCTCGATCGGCGCCTCCACGGCGAAGCCGTGGTTGTGCGCCGTGATCTCGACGCGGCCGGTGGCCTTGTCGAGCACGGGCTGGTTGATGCCGCGGTGGCCGAACGTGAGCTTGTACGTGCCGAGACCGAGCGCGCGACCGAACAGCTGGTTGCCGAAGCAGATGCCGAAGTACGGCAGTTTGGCGTCGAGCACCTCGCGGAGAACCGACACCTGGGCGTCGGACGCGGAGGGGTCCCCCGGGCCGTTCGAGTAGAACACGGCGACCGGATCGATCGCCCTGATGTCGGCGAACGTCGACGACTGCGGGAGCACGTGCACCTCGAAGCCGCGAGCGGCGAGGTTGTCGATCGTCGCCTGCTTGACGCCGAGGTCGAGCACGGCGAGGTTGCCGATCCGCTCGCCCAGCGCCGTCGTCACCGTGGCGACGTCGACCGACACCTGTGCGGAGAGGTTCTGGCCCGCCATCTCCGGGGCCTCGCGCACGATGCGCACCTGCTCCTCGGGTTCCAGCGCCGCGGCTTCGCCGGAGAAGATGCCGCCGCGCATGGAGCCGGCGGAGCGGATGTGGCGGGTGATCGCCCTGGTGTCGATGCCGCTGATGCCGACGATGCCGTCCTGCACGAGCACCTCGTCGAGCGACGAGTTCGCGCGCCAGTTCGACACCACTCGCGAGGGGTCGCGCACGATGTAGCCGGCCACCCACACGCGGCGGGACTCGGGGTCCTCGTCGTTCATACCGGTGTTGCCGATGTGCGGTGCCGTCTGGAGCACGATCTGGCCGGCGTAGGACGGGTCGGTGAGCGTCTCCTGGTAGCCGGACATGCCGGTGGCGAAGACGACCTCGCCGAGGGTCGTGCCGAGGGCGCCGTAGGCGCGCCCGACGTGGCGGGTGCCGTCCTCCAGGACGAGGACGGCGGGTTCGGGGAGGGAGGTCATGAGGTTGCTCCTCGGTCGTCGGCGGCGGGCACGAGCCGCTGCAGTTCAGAGATGAAGGTCGTGGGGTCGCCGTCGGCGATGCGGAGGTAGGAGTCGACGACCGTCGTGTCGTCGGCGTTCCAGGCCACCCGGACGAGGCCGCCCGGCTCCACCACGCGGTCGATGGTGACGGTCGCGCGGTCGACGCCCACGAGGCGGGGCGAGGCGATGAACACGGTGGGAGACCCGTCGAGGCAGAGTGCCAGGCCGCGATCGGTCACCGCGGCCTCACCGCGGGCCCGGTACGCGAGGGGCGACAGCGCCACGCGCTCGAGGGGCTGGTCGTGCCGTGTCGTCGACACGTACAGCACCTCGTGGCGGTCCACCACCTCGGCGTGCTCAGGCACCCCGAGAGGGGCGCTGAGCGCGGAGTCGCGTCGGAGTCGTCGTCGCCAGGCGAACAGCATCGCCAGCAGCACCAGCAGCGCCACGGCGATGGTGATCGCGATGGCGAGATCGCGCGTGGTCATGCGCCGAGCTCCGCCAGCACCGCGCCGTCAGCGACGGTGATGCGACCGCCGTGCAGGGTGAACTGCACGCGCCCGGGCAGAGGACGGCCGAGGTACGGCGAGTTCGCGCTGCGGCCGTGCAGGTCGGCCTCGGTGAACACGCCGTCGACGGCGTCGTCGTACAGCGCGATGTGCGCGGGCTGTCCGACCTCCAGCGACGTGCCGTGGCCAGCGAGCCGGCCGATGCGCGCAGGGGTCGAGCTCATCACCCTGGCGACGTCGGCCCAGCCGATGAGCCCGGTCTGCACCATCGCCTGGTGCACCACGCGCAGGGCGCTCTCGAGCCCGACCATGCCGTTGGCCGCCGCCTGCCACTCGCACGCCTTGTGCTCGCTGGGGTGCGGGGCGTGGTCGGTCGCGACGATGTCGATGGTTCCGTCGGCCAGCCCCTCGCGCACGGCGAGCACGTCCTCCTCGCGGCGCAGAGGAGGGTTGACCTTGTAGCGGGCGTCGTAGCCGCGCACCAGCTCGTCGGTCAGCAGCAGGTGGTGCGGCGTGACCTCGGCCGTGACAGGGATCCCCCGCTTCTTGGCCCATCGGATGATGTCCACCGAGCCCGCGGTCGAGAGATGGCAGACGTGCAGGCGGGAGCCCACGTGCTCCGCGAGCAGCACGTCGCGCGCGATGATCGACTCCTCGGCCACGGCGGGCCAGCCGGCGAGCCCGAGCTCCGCAGAGACGGTGCCCTCGTTCATCTGGGCGCCCTCCGTGAGCCGGGGATCCTGCGCGTGCTGCGCGATGACGCCGTCGAACGACTTCACGTACTCCAGTGCGCGGCGCATGATCAGCGGGTCGGACACGCAGAAGCCGTCGTCGCTGAAGACGCGCACCTGGGCGCGCGAGGTCGCCATGGCGCCCAGCTCCGCGAGGCGTTCGCCCTTCTGGCCGACGGTGACGGCGCCGATCGGCTGCACGGTCGCGAATCCCGCCGCCTCGCCGAGCGCCAGCTCCTGCTCGACCACGCCGGCGGTGTCGGCGACGGGCGAGGTGTTCGGCATGGCGAAGACTGCGGTGAAGCCGCCGGCCGCGGCGGCACGGGTGCCGGTGAGGATGGTCTCAGAGGCTTCGTAGCCCGGCTCGCGCAGGTGGGTGTGCAGGTCGACGAGCCCGGGCAGCGCCACGAGGCCGTCGGCGTCGATGACGCGCGCTCCCGAGCGGCTGAGGCCGGAGCCGATCTCGGCGATCACCCCGTCCTCGACGATGATGTCGGCGCTCTCCGCGCCGAGAAGCCGTGCACCGGTGATGACGAGGGTCTCGCTCACAGGTCTCCCCCTCGTTCGTCGTCTCGTTCTCCTGCCAGCAGCAGGTACAGCACCGCCATCCGCACGGACACGCCGTTCGCCACCTGCTCGAGCACGGTGGAGCGGTCGGAATCCGCAGCTTCGGAGGAGATCTCCAGGCCGCGGTTCATGGGACCGGGGTGCATCACAATGCTACCGTCCGGGAGACCGGCCACGCGCAGCGCGTCCAGCCCCCAGCGTCGCGAATACTCCCGCTCAGTAGGGAAATACGCGGCGTTCATCCGTTCCAGCTGGATGCGCAGCATCATCACCGCGTCCGGGCCCATCGCCAGGGCCTGGTCGAGGTCGTAGACGATCCGCGCCGGCCAGAGCGAGGTGTTCTGCGGCACCAGCGTGGGCGGAGAGACCAGCGTGACGTCGGCGCCCAGCGTACTGAGCAGCCAGACGTTGGACCGCGCGACCCGCGAGTGCAGCACGTCGCCGACGATGACGACGCTGATGCCGCTGAGGTCGCGGCCTCGGCTCTCCGCGCCGTAGCGACGCTTGCGGATGGTGAACGCGTCGAGCAGCGCCTGCGTGGGGTGCTCGTGCGTGCCGTCGCCCGCGTTCACGACGCCGGCGGAGATCCATCCGCTGGTGGCGAGGGTCTGCGGGGCGCCGGACGCCGGGTGCCGCACGACCACGGCATCCGCGCCGATGGCCTCCAGAGTCTGGGCGGTGTCCTTGAGGCTCTCGCCCTTGGAGACGCTGGAGCCCTTGGCTGCGAAGTTGATGACATCGGCCGACAGCCTCTTGGCCGCGGCCTCGAAGGAGATGCGGGTGCGGGTCGAGTCCTCGAAGAAGAGGTTCACGACGGTCTTGCCACGCAGCGTGGGGAGCTTCTTGACCTCGCGGGACTGCGTGTCGGCCATGTCCTCGGCGACGTCGAGGATGCGGAGCGCCGTCGCCCTGTCGAGGGTCCTGGTGTCGAGGAGGTGCCTCATGCCTCGATCGTCACCCCCTCGTCCCCGTCGGTCTCCATCAGGCGCACGTTGACGCGCTCCTGGCGGGACGAGGGGATGTTCTTGCCCACGAAGTCGGGGCGGATGGGGAGCTCGCGGTGTCCGCGGTCGACGAGGATCGCGAGTCGGATCACCGCGGGGCGGCCGATCGACTGGATCGCGTCGAGGGCGGCGCGGATGCTGCGCCCCGAGAAGAGCACGTCGTCGACGAGCACGACGGTCTTGCCGTCGATGCCGCCGGCGGGGATCTCGGTGGGCCGCGGAGAGCGCACAGGGTGGCGCGCCAGGTCGTCGCGGAAGAGCGTCACGTCGAGCGATCCCGTCGGGACGGGCGTCTGCGCGATCTCGCTGATGAGAAGCCCGAGACGATGGGCGAGAGTGACTCCGCGGGTCGGGATGCCCAGCAGGACGAGGTTCTCTGCGCCTCGGTTCGATTCGAGGATCTCGTGTGCGATGCGGGTCAATGCCCGCGACACGTCGGCTTGCTGCAGCACGGTGCGCGTGCTCATCAGCCGCTCCCTTCTCCGCCTCACAGGACGGTGTTAAAGGTTGCTTTCGGTGCTGTCAGTCTATCGCGGTCAGCGTGCCGCCTGGACCTCCGCGGCCCGCCCGGTCTCGATGATCCGAGAGGACCGGATCGGGTGCCCGCTCGTGGACAGGCAGCGGCCCGTCGTGAGGTCCCATTTCCAGTCGTGCATGCTGCAGGTCAGCACGCCGTCCTCGTCGACCGTGCCGGTGCGAGTGAGGTCAGCGCGCAGGTGCGGGCAGCGGCGCTGCACGACCCAGTCGCCGATCTCGGCGTCCTCGGTCTGATCGGTCTGCTCCTGGTACCAGTTCTCGACGTACTCGATGCGGTCGACCGACAGGCACTTGAGGAACGTGGTGAGGAATTCGTTGAACTTGCCGCTGCGCCCCACCGAGAACTGCATCGACAGGAAGATCGAGTTCGACCAGTCGATCTCGTGGTCGCGGATGTTCGTCGAGACGAGGTCGGCGGGGATCGTGTACCAGTAGATGCACTCCTCGCCGGCGTACTCGCGCAGCTTCGCCTTCGGGAAGTCCACGACCATGTCGAGCTCGCCGATGCGGAAACGCACCATGCCGCCCACGCCGTTGCGGATCGCGCGGGCGCGACGCAGCAGCGGCTCCCACCACTCCTTGATCGCGGCGAGGATCTCCTCGGCGGGCAGCACC
>JAGIAK010000015.1 GCA_017744855.1 Microbacterium sp. | reverse complement strand
CGTCGAGGATGAAGATCTTGTAGCGGTCGCGGCTCGGGGCGAACGTGGCGCGCTCGCGCAGGTCGCGCGCGTCGTCGACGCCGTTGTGGCTGGCCGCGTCGATCTCGACGACGTCGAGCGATCCGCCGCCGTCGCGGGACAGCTCGACGCAGCTGTCGCACGTGCCGCAGGGCACGTCGGTCGGGCCCTCGGCGCAGTTGAGGCAGCGCGCGAGGATGCGGGCCGAGGTCGTCTTGCCGCAGCCGCGGGGGCCGGAGAAGAGGTAGGCGTGGCCGACCCGGTCGCCGCGCAGAGCGGTCATCAACGGATCGGTCACCTGCGACTGCCCGATCATCTCGCCGAACGACTCGGGCCGGTAGCGGCGATAGAGGGCTGTAGTCACCAGACCAGCCTACGGCGTGCCACGGACACTCGGCATTCCCCGGCGCAAGCTCGCCGCCCGCGGCATCCGCTCCCCACCCGCCGCCCGCCGACGCCCCACCTGCGCGACGACGCCCCACCTGAGCGACGTCCCTCAGGTGGGGCGTCGGCGGCCAGGTGGGGCGTCGGCGAAGTCACCCATGGGGTGTCGACGACCTCAGCGGCGCGAACCGCTGCCGCGGCTCGCGATCAGTCCTCGACCTCGATCACGGGGATCGCCGTCGTGATGACAGGCACCGACGCCGACAGACGCGTGCCGTCGTCGCGGCGGGCACCCTCGAACTGCCGCAGCGTCGGCCGCCCCGCGATGATCGGCCCCTGGTCGGGCAGCGGCACGACGACCTCGTCATCGACGCTGGCGATGTACGCGGTGTCGCGCACCGTGAACGGCACCGGCGGCCCCGAGAACACCTGCATCCGCAACTCGCCCCTGGTGACCGTGACCCGCAGCGACGACCCCTGCCACTGCAGCGGGAACGACAGCGACGGCCAGTCCGCCGGGAGACGCGGGTCGAAGCTCAGCTCCCCGCCGTAGTCGCGCATGCCGCCGAAACCGCAGACCAGTGCGGTCCACACCCCGCCGGCCGATGCGACGTGCACACCGTCGGCCGCGTTGTGGTGCAGGTCGTGCAGGTCGACGAAGATCGACTGCTCGAAGTACTCCAGGGCGAGGTCCTGGTAGCCCACCTCGGCGGCCATGATCGACTGCACCACGGCCGAGAGCGTGGAGTCGCCGGTGGTCAGCGGGTCGTAATAGTCGAAGTCCGCGCGCTTCTCCTCGGCGGAGAAGTGGTTGCCCTGCAGGAACAGCGCGAGCACGACATCCGCCTGCTTGAGCACCTGGAACCGGTAGATCACCAGCGGGTGGAAGTGCAGCAGCAACGGACGCTGCTCCCGCGGCGTGTGCGCGAGGTCCCACACCTCCCGCTCCAGGAACAGCGAGTCCTGGGGGTGGATGCCGAGGGCGTCGCTGTACGGGATGAACATGGCCGCGGCGGCGCGCTCCCACTCGGCCGCCTCACCGGGCATGAGCCCCGTGCGCTCCACCAGCTGCGCGTAGTCGTCGGGGAACACGTCGTGGATCTCCTGCACGACCTTCGCGGCGTAACGGAGGTTGTAGCGCGCCATCACGTTCGTGTACAGGTTGTCGTTCACGACCGTGGTGTACTCGTCCGGTCCCGTGACGCCGTGGATGTGGAACGTCTCCCCCGCGTCGGCGGACGAGCGCCAGAACCCGAGGGTCGCCCACAACCGCGCCGTCTCGATCGCGATGTCCGCGCCCTCGCGACGCAGGAACTCCTCGTCGCCGGTCGCGCGCACGTACTTGCCCAGAGCGAAGCTCACGTCGGCGTTGATGTGGTACTGCGCGGTACCGGCCGCGTAGTACGCCGACGCCTCCTCGCCGTTGATGGTGCGCCACGGGAACAGCGCGCCCGCCTCGTTCAGCTGAGCGGCGCGACGCCGCGCGGCCGGCAGCATGAGCACGCGCGCACGGAGGGCGTTGCGCGCCCACTGCGGAGAGGTGTACGTGAGGAATGGGAGCACATAGATCTCGGTGTCCCAGAAGTAGTGGCCGCTGTAGCCGGAGCCGGAGACGCCCTTGGCGGCGACGCCGGTGCCGTCGGCGCGCGCCGACGCCTGCGCCAGCTGCAGAAGGCACCAGCGGGTCGCCTGCTGCAGGTCGTCGCGCCCGCCGATCTGCACGTCGCTGCGCTCCCAGAACGCGGCGAGCCAGGCCTCCTGGCGGCGGAACTGCTCGTCGACACCCTCGACGACGACGCGGTCGAGCGAGCGGCGGCAGCGGTCGACGAGCTCCCGCGGGGGCACGCCGCGGGACGTGTGGTAGCTGACCAGCTTGGTGATGCGGATCGGCACCCCGGCCTTCGCCTGCACGCGGAACACGTTCTTGGCGATGTCCGCCTCGATCAGGGTGCGGGCGCTGTACTCGTTCTCGGTCTCGACGACGTGGTCGGCCACGACGGCGACCGTCATCCCGGATGCCGCGACCCGGTACGACAGGGCGGAGCGCAGCCCGTCCTGCCAGTGCTCCGCGGGTTCGAGCACCCGCTCGGCGATCTTCTCGGCCTTGCGGGGGTCGAATCCGGCGCCCTTCGCTTCGGCGGGGGTGCCCGCGTACACTCCGGCGCCGTCCTGACGGTTGAGCAGCTGGCAGCTCACGGTGACCGGGGCGTCGGAGTTCTCGACGACCACCTCGAGGCGGAGGACCGCGAGGTGGCGCTCCTCGAAGCTCACGATGCGCTCGTCGCGGATGCGCACGCGCTTGCCCGACGGCGTCTCCCACACCACGACCCGCTCCAGCACGCCGGTGCGCATGTCGAGCGTGCGGCGGTACTCGCGCACGTCGGCGTCGTCGAAGGAGATCGGCTCGTCGTCGACGTAGACGCGCATGACCTTGGCGTCCGGCGCGTTCACGATGGTCTGTCCGACCTCGGCGAACCCGTACGCCTGCTCGGCGTGCCGGATCGGCCACGTCTCGTGCAGCCCGTTGATGAAGGTGCCGTGCTCGTGCGCGCCGCGCCCCTCGATGTGGTTGCCGCGCAGACCGAGATAGCCGTTGCCGACGCCGAACAGCGTCTCGCCGACGCCGTCCTCGGAGTAGCGCGTCTCGACCAGGCGCCAGGGGTCGACGGGGAAGCGGTCGCGGTCGATCATGCGGTCTCCTCGGAGTCGGATGCGGAGTCGATGGATGCTGCGGATTCTGTGGGAGCTGCGGAGTCGGATGCTGCCGACGCGGATGCCGCCGAGTCGGATTCCGCCGACGCGGATGCCGCAGCATCCGTCGTCGGGAAGGCGTCGAGGTCGTCGACCACGACGGTCGCGCCGACCTCGCGGAGCGCGTCGGCCCCTGCGCCGCGATCGACGCCGACCACCGCGCCGAAGCCGGCGGCCGCCGCTGAGGCGACGCCAGACGTGGCATCCTCGACGGCGACGCTCAGGGCAGGGTCGACGCCGAGGGCGACGGCACCGGCGCGGAACATGTCGGGCGCCGGCTTCGACGCCAGCGACTCCCTCTCGGCCACCACACCGTCCACGACGACGCGGAAGTACGAGCGGATGCCGGCGGCGGCCAGCACCTCCTCCGCGTTCTTCGAGCTCGACACCACGCCGAGCGGGACTCCCGCGGCGTGCAGCGCCTGCACGAGGGCGAGCGAGCCGGGGAACGGGGCGATGCCCTCGGCGCGGAGGGAGGCGGCGAAGGCGGCGTTCTTGCGGTTGCCGATGCCGCACACGGTGTCGGCCTCCGGCGGATCGTCGACGCTCCCCCATGGGATCTCGACGTTGCGGTGGCGGAGCAGGCTGGAGACCCCGTCGTAGCGCTTCTTGCCGTCGACGTAGTCGAAGTAGTCGGCATCCGTGTAGGGCGGCTCGATGTCCCAGGCGGCGAAGACGTCGTCGAACACCGCCTTCCAGGCACGCATGTGCACCTCGGCGGTCGGCGTCAGCACGCCGTCGAGGTCGAAGAGCACTCCCTGTGCGCGGAACAGGTCGGGAAGGGCGTCGGGCACGGCAACCTCCGGGAGAAGGGGCGAGGGGGTCGGCACCTCTCCGTGCCACGTGCCAGCGTAGTCGCGCCGATGGGGCGACGTAACCCCCGCGGCACGCGTCAGAGCAGCGCGGCGGTCTGCCTGGCGATCTGCAGCTCCTCGTTCGTCGGCACCACGAGCACGATCACGCGCGACGCGTCCGTGGAGATGCGACGGATGCCGCGCTCCCGGGCCTCGTTGCGCGCGGGGTCGATCTCGACGCCCGCGAATCCCAGGGTCGCCATCGACTCGGCGCGCACGGCGGCGGCGTTCTCGCCGACCCCCGCAGTGAAGGAGATCACGTCGACGCCGCCGAGCTGCGCGATGTACGCGCCGGCGTAGGCGCGCAGTCGGTGGATGTAGACGTCGAAGGCGAGCGTCGCCGCCTCGTCCCCCTCCTCGCGCCCGGCGAGGATGTCGCGCATGTCGCTGCGCCCGGCGAGCCCCTTCAGCCCGCTGCCGGTGTTCAGCATCGCGTCGAGCTCGTCGACGGAGAGGCCGGCGCGACGCGACAGGTGCACCAGCGCGGCCGGGTCGATGTCGCCCGAGCGGGTGCCCATCACGAGCCCCTCGAGCGGGGTGAGACCCATCGACGTCTCCACCGACCGGCCGCCGTCGATCGCCGTCACCGACGCGCCGTTGCCGAGGTGGAACACGAGCTGCCGGAGGGAGCGCAGGTCGCGCCCGAGGAACGCCGCGGCAGCCTCGCTGACGAACTGGTGGCTGGTGCCGTGGAAGCCGTAGCGCCGCACCCTGTGCGCGCGGGCGAGGTCCGCGTCGATCGCGTACGTGTATGCGGCCGGCGGCAGCGTCTGGTGGAACGCCGTGTCGAACACGGCGACGTGCGGCACATCGCCGAACGCGGCCTTCGCCGCGCGGATGCCGGCGAGGTTGGCGGGGTTGTGCAGCGGAGCGAGCACGGAGAGCTCCTCGATCTGCCGCTCGACGTCTGCATCGACGAGGGTCGGCGCGAAGAACCGCGCCCCGCCGTGCACGACGCGGTGGCCGACGGCGACCGGCGGGTGCTCGATCAGCGACGGACCGTGCGCGACGAGCTGCTCGCGCATCACCGCGAACGCCTCGTCGTGATCGGCGATCCGCCGTTCGCTGCGGTACGTGGCGTCGAGCATCGCCGGCACGGCATCCTCATCCGCCCACTGCCGCACCGTGTGCGCGACGGGGCTGGACTCCTGGCCGATGCGCTCGATCAGCCCTCCCGCGAGCTCCCGCTCGTGCTCGACGTCGATGAGGCTGTACTTCAGCGACGACGAGCCGCTGTTGATGACGAGGATCGTGCTCATGACGGCCTCAGAGCTTGATGGGGAGCACCTGCAGCGAGCCCCTGCCCGCCACGAGGGGCGGGACGACGATCACGTAGGGCACGTTGCCGACGACCTGGGTGGCGAGCATCGCCGCCGGGAGTTCGGGCGACAGCACGGTGGCGCTGACGCCGTTCAGCACCTTCGCCTTCAGCGCGGCGGCCGAGACGGCCTTGAGGGACTTCTTGTCGAGGGTGGCGAGGTGGTCGGCGTAGCGGCGCACCGCAGCCTCGAACTCGGGGAGCGGGATGCTGGGGTGCGAGAGGAGCGCGACGCCCACCGTGCTGTTGCCGTTGCGCACCGTGAGGCCAGGGAGCAGCTGCCAGGCAACCCAGCCGCGCGCCTGGAAGTCGGCGAACAGGGCGGCTCCTGCGCTGCGACGGGTGGAGAAGTGCACGATGAGCAGGACGACGGCCAGCGGGATGAGCACGACGGGCCCCCACACGTACAGGAAGCGCCACACCTCCGCCCGACCCGAGCTGCTGCCGGTGAACTCGATCGCCTGCGCATCGAAGAAGTACCGGAACATCAGCCGCCACCGCCAGTCGCTCGCGGAGCCCAGCTGGAACAGGTTCATGGCGAGGCCGATCGCGCTGAGCACGAGAGCGGTGATCGCGAAGCCGTATGCGGTGCGCTTGGGCGACACCGCCTTGGCGAACGCCTCGGGCGTCGAGAGCTGCTGATGGATCTCCGCGGTCGTCGTCGTCATGCGAGAAGCCTAACGGCGTGCCGGGGTCAGCTTCGGCCCTGCGCCTGGATCGCCGTGATGGCGACGGTGTTGACGATGTCGTCGACGAGGGCGCCGCGCGACAGGTCGTTGATCGGCTTGTTCAGGCCCTGCAGCACGGGCCCGATGGCCACGGCGCCCGCCGAGCGCTGCACCGCCTTGTACGTGTTGTTGCCCGTGTTGAGGTCGGGGAAGACGAACACCGTGGCGCGGCCGGCGACGGCGGAGTCTGGCAGCTTGGCCTTGGCGACCGCGGCATCGGCAGCCGCGTCGTACTGGATCGGCCCCTCGACGAGGAGCTCGGGAGCACGCTCGTGCACGAGGGCGGTGGCGGCCCTGACCTTGTCGACGTCCGCACCCGACCCCGACTCCCCCGTCGAATACGAGAGCATCGCCACGCGTGGGTCGATGCCGAACTGCCTGGCCGTCGCCGCGGACGAGATCGCGATGTCGGCGAGCTGCGCGCTCGTGGGATCGGGGATCACCGCGCAGTCTCCGTACACGAGCACGCGGTCGGCGAGCGCCATCAGGAACACGCTCGACACGACCTCGACGCCCGGCTTCGTCTTGATGATCTCGAAGGACGGACGGATGGTGTGCGCCGTGGTGTGCGCGGCGCCCGAGACCATGCCGTCGGCGAGCCCGAGATGCACCATCATCGTGCCGAAGTAGGAGACGTCCGTCACGGTGTCGGCGGCCTGGGCGAGCGTGATGCCCTTGTGAGCCCGCAGCCGCGCGTACTCGGCGGCGAACCGCTCGACGTGCGCGGGGTCGGTGGGGCTGAGCACCTGGGCGGCGTCGATGTCGATGCCCAGCTCGATCGCACGGGCGCGCACGGCAGCCTCGTCGCCGAGGATCGTGAGGTCGGCGACCTCGCGGGCGAGCAGCGTCGCCGCGGCCTGCAGGATGCGGTCGTCGTCGCCCTCCGGCAGCACGATGCGGCGGCGGTCGGCGCGGGCGCGCTCGATGAGGCCGTACTCGAACATGAGCGGCGTGACGACGCGCGACTCGGCGAGACCGAGCTGCGTGGTCAGCGCCGTGTAGTCGACGTGCGTCTGGAACAGCGCGAGCGCACGGTCGTAGCGGGCGCGGGAGTCGGGCGAGATGCGTCCGCGGGCGCCCATCACGCGCAGCGCGGTGTCGTAGGTGCCGTAGTCGGTCGTGATGATCGGCACCGTCGACGCGAAGCCGTCGAGCAGCCGCACGATCGGCTCCGGCAGCGGGAAGGGTCCGTTGAGGATGATGCCGGCCACGCGCGGGAAGGTGCCTGCGGCGTCGGCAAGGAGGGTCGCGAGCAGCACCTCGGTGCGGTCGGCGGGGATGACGACCACCGCCTCCTCGGTGAGCCGCGGCAGCACGTTCACCATCGACATGCCGGCGACGACGATGGTCAGCGCCTCGCGGGCGAGCCGGTCGGCATCGCCCTTGAGGAGGCGGCCGTCGACGGCCGACAGGATGCCGCGGATCGACGGCGCCACGAGGGTGCGGTCCTCGGGGATCGCCCACACCGACATGTCGCGGGCGGGGCGCACGGCCGACACCGCCGCGGCGATCTCGGCGAGGGCGTCGGGGTCGGCCCTGTTCACGATCACGGCGAACAGCTCCGCCCGCTCGGCCTCCAACTCGGCGAGCGCGAGGGCGGCGATCTGCCCCACGGCGGCCGCGGTACGCGCCGTCGTGGTGCCGAGCTGCTCGGCCTGCCGCTGCTGGTCCCGCCCCGACAGCACGAGCAGCACCGGCGCGCCGAGGTTCGCGGCGATGCGGGCGTTGTAGCCGAGCTCGGCGGGGCTGGCGACGTCGGTGTAGTCGCTGCCGACGATCACCACGGCGTCGCACTGCGCCTCGACGGCCTTGAAGCGCGCGACGATCGTCGACAGCGCGTGCTCCGGATCGTCGCGCACGTCGTCGTAGCTCACGCCGATGCAGTCGTCGTAGTCGAGCTGCACGCCGTCGTGGGCGAGCAGCAGTTCGAGGATCTCGTCGCGCTCGGCGACGGAGCGGGCGATCGGGCGGAACACGCCGACCCTCGGGGTGACCCGCATGAGCGCGTCGAGCACTCCCAGGGCGATCGTCGACTTGCCGGTGTGCCCCTCGGCCGAGGTGATGTAGATGCTCCGCGCCACGCTGCCAGCCTACGCGTCCGCGATGCGGAGGGCGGGGGCCGTACGGGCGTCAGCAGCCGCGGGTGAGGGCGTCGACGACGGCCGTCGCATCGGGCTGGAAGCGCGCGTAGTACTCGGCGTCCGTGTTCACCTGCACCCCGTGGATCGCGAGCGTCGGCGCCAGCTGCTGCCAGTCGGGGAGCCGTGCCAGGCGCTGGTAGAACAGCGTCGCCGCCGCGGCCGGGTCCATCCGCTGTTCGACGCTGCCCCACCAGTCCTGCTGCTGGAACAGTCCGATGCTCGTGGTGCGCGAGCCGTCGGGGTTGGTGAAGCCGCTGGTCTCCCAGTCGCCGTAGTCGATGTTGCGCAGGCTGCTCTCCCCCATCGCGGTCATCACGCCGAGGATCTGGCCGTCACGCCCGAACCCCAGGGCGGTCGCCGTCGTCATGATGGTCGCGGCATTCTGCAGCTGCTCGCCCTGCCAGCCCTCGATGCCGTCGGCGGGCAGATCCAGCGGCTCGGCGGCGCAGTACGACGGTTCGCCGGCGAGCCCGCGCGGGATCAGCACCGCCAGACCCGCGACCACGACGACGGCGCCGACGGAGAGCGCGATGCGCAGCAGCATCCGCTTCCGCCGCGACCGCGCGACGGCGCGCTGCCTCGCGGTGGGCCGTCGCCTCGACGATCGGCGGCGCTTCTTCGTCGCGCCCGGTCGTCGCGTGCGGCGGGCGGTGCTCATGTCGCGCGCACCGGGCGCCGGCCGACGAACGCCGCCGCGCCGCCTCCGACCGCGCCGAACAGGTGCCCCTGCCAGGAGACGCCGGCGCCGGCCGCGAACACGCCGGAGAGCATGGCCGCCCCGTACACGCCGATCACGATCACCGCGACGACCGCATAGAGGATGCGGTGCGACATCCGGCCCGGCGCGAGCACGCGCAGCACCAGGTACCCGAAGTAGCCGAACACGAGCCCGGAGGCGCCGACGGTGAGCGTGCCGGGCGCGTTGACGATCCACGTGCCGAGGCCGCCGATGACGGCGGCGAACGCCGTGACCGCCCAGAACCGCCGCGCGCCCTCGGCTGCGACGAGCAGCCCGAGCACGAGGAACGGCACGGAGTTCGCGACGAGGTGCGGCCAGTTGGCGTGCAGCAGCGGCGCGAACAGGATGCCGACGAGACCGGCGGGGTCCCAGGAGCGGATGCCGAGACCGGAGAACGAGCCGGGCAGGATCGCGTCGGCGAGCTGCACGACCCACATCAGCGCGAGGAGTGCGACGGGCGGGAAGAAGCGGCCGAGTCTGCTCGTCGCCGCCTGCTGCTCGATGGTCACGACCCGATTCTCGCAGCCGAGCCTGAGCGGTCGCCCTGCCCCTTCATCGGCGACGCCGCACCCGGAGGGCAAAGGAAATGACCCTCCGCGCACCCAGCAGAGCCCGGTTACCCTTGCTGCGTTTCCGCCCTGGGGGAATTGGCCTGGATGCCGCCACGCGGAGAGCCGTCGACCAGTCTAGCCGATCATCGCACCTGCCTTTTGACAGACTGGGACGGCCATGGACCAGCCGACGACCACCGCCCCGCTGCGCGACTGGCGATTCACCGGCGCGCTGCGCACGTATCAGGCCGAGGCGCTGGCGCAGCTCCCCGTCGGCGGGGGCGGTCCGCTGCACGTCGTGGCGCCTCCCGGTTCGGGCAAGACCCTGCTCGGACTCCTGCTCGCCGCGCGCGAGGGTCATCGCACGCTGGTGCTCGCTCCGACCGTCACCATCCGCGAGCAGTGGGTGCGTACCGCGAAGACGCTCTCCTCCGACGCGGCCGTCGTGTCCGACGACCCCGCACGGCCCGGCGACCTCACTGTGCTCACCTATCAACTGCTCAGCGTCACCGGCGACGGGTCGCCGTTCGAGGACCTGGCCCGCGCGGTATGGACGGAGGAGCTGGTCGAGTCCGGGCGCACGGAATCGGATGCCGCGACCTGGCTCGCCGAGCTCGCCGTCGACAACGCCGCGTCGTACCGCTCCGGCATCCGCCGTCGCGTCCGCCGGCTGCGCACCCGCTTCGCCCGCCGTCGTCCGGACGAGCTCGCCAGGGTGCTGCACCCGAACGCGGTCGCGCTCATCGACCGCCTCGTCGAGGCCGGCGTGCGCACGGTCGTGCTCGACGAGTGCCACCATCTGCTCGACCACTGGGCCCTCGTGGTCGCCTACCTCGCCGCCCGCATCCGCGAGCGCGGCACCGCTCCCCTGCTGATCGGGCTGACCGCCACGCTGCCGTCGCCAGACGACGAGGCAGAGTACGAGAACTACTCGCAACTGCTCGGACCCGTCGACTACGAGGTGCCCACCCCCGCCGTCGTGAAGGAGGGGCATCTCGCGCCCTACCGCGACCACGTGCTGTTCACCGAGCCGACACCGCCGGAAGCCGCCTTCATCCGCCGCCACGAGGCCCTGCTGCACGACCTGCTGATGCAGCTGCTCTCCACGCCCGACGGCATCCGATACCTCGAGGAGCAGCTGCAGCCGGAGGGCGACGAGTCCGACGCCGACGCAGCGGAGGGCGCCGACGGCGAGGATCTGCTCGTCCGCATCGATCGGGCGTTCTCCGCCGACTTCCCCCTCACCCGCTCGTGCGCCGTCGTGCTCCGCGAGGTCGCGCCAGCGCATCCGCTCGTCGCCGCGATCCCCTCCGTGCTGCTCGACCGCTGCGAGACGTCCGATCTGCTCACGGTGCTCACCCGCTTCGCGCAGACGCGCCTGCTGGCGGATCCCACGGCTCGGAACCAGTGGGAGTACGTGCGGCGCGCGCTTGCAGACTTCGGCTACCTGCTCACCGATCGCGGGCTGCGGCGCGGACGGGACCCGCTGGAGACGACCCTCGCCTACTCGGCGGCCAAGGACCACGCGGCGGTCGAGATCCTGCACCGCGAGCTCGCGTCACCCGACGGCGACCGGGTGCGCGCAGTGGTGGTCACCGACTTCGTCGAGCACGGCAACCACCGCGGCGAGCTCGGCGACGCCGCGGCAGGGGCGCTGCGGGCGTTCGACCTGCTCGCCGTCGACCCGGTCACGTCACGGATGCGCCCCGTGCTGCTGACCGCCAGACATCTGCGGGTACGGGCGGAGGATGCCGAGTCCATCGCCGCGTCGCTGAGCGCGCTGCTCGACGACGAGGTCGCAGTCGGCGAGGGGTTCGGCGCGACCAGGGACCTGCACGCCACGGTCGGAGGACGCACGGTCGCCGCGGTGTCCGAGCTGATCCGGCGCGGCGAGGTCCGTCTGCTCGTCGGCACGCGCGGCCTGCTCGGCGAGGGGTGGGACTGCCCCGCCGTGAACACCCTCATCGACCTCACCGCTGTCGCGACGTCGTCGGCGACCCAGCAGCTGCGTGGGCGCACCCTTCGCCTCGACCCGGACTGGCCGGACAAGGTCGCCCACAACTGGTCGGTCGCCTGCCTCATCCCCGCCGACATCGCGCTCGACGACGTCACAGAGCCGAATCGCCTGCGCCGCAAGCACTCGCATCTGTGGGGTCTCAGCGCCGACGGCGACGGCACGATCGTCGACGGCCTCGCCCACCTCCTGCCTGGGCCGGCCGCGCAGGAGCTCGCACGTGTGGTCGACAAGACGCCCGGCTCCTCGATCGCCGCGCTCGATGCGACGCTGGCCGCGCACTGGCCCTCCCGCGCGCGGACGCGGACCGAGTGGCGCATCGGCGAGGAGTACACGGCGCGCGAGCGCGAGGTCGTGTCGGTGCGCCGGGTACGCAGCGCACCCCTGCTGCGCACCGCACCGGCGGCGAGCGCCGGCTCGCTCGGCGCCTTCGTGATCGGAGGCTCGGGCACCGGAGTGCTCCTCATGGCGGCGAGCACCCAGGGGCTGCAGCTCGCCCCGCTCGCCGGCCTCGCCACCGCGGCGGTCGGCGGGGTGCTGTGCGCGGCGGCATCCGCCCTGCCCCCGCTGATGCGCGCTCTGCGCGACCGCACGCGCCCGGCCGAGGTCTACCGCGACGCGGCGGTCGCGGTGGCCCTCACACTGCACGATGCCGGTCGCATCGGCCCCGTCGACGAGTCGGCGGTGCGGGCGCACCCCGACGGCGACGGCCGCGTGCGCATCGAGCTCGGCGGCGCCGAACAGGACCGCCGCGTGGTCGCCGACGCACTGGAGGAGCTCTTCGGGCCGGTGCGCACGCCGCGCTTCCTGCTGCGGACCGACCGCGGCGCCGGTCCCCGATCCGGCCTGTTCGAACGGCTCTCCGACCGACTCTCCCCCGGACGCACCCTGCTCCCCGTGCCACGGCTGATCGCCCGCCGCCGCGCGGATGCGGAGAGGTTCCAGCAGCACTGGCAGCGCCTCATCGGCATCTGCACGCTGACCGAGCTGAGCGGCATCGAGGGCCTCGCGCTGCTGCGCGTCGCCCGCAGCAGCGAGTCCCGCCTCGACGACGTCGAACCCCGTGGACGGATCTGGGGCTGATCGGCGTTCCGCGGGTTACGATCGGTTCACGCGCACAGCCGCGCCACGCGAGAGGGTACGCATGTCGAGCAACTCCCCCCTGGATCGGGCCCCCGTCACCGCCGAGCAGTTCGCCGCCCAGACGGCCGCGATCCTCGGCTCCGTCGGCCAGGTCATCGACGGCAAGCCGGATGCCGTGCGCAGCGCGCTCGTCTGCCTCCTCGCCGAGGGGCACCTCCTCATCGAAGACGTACCCGGCGTCGGCAAGACGATGCTGGCACGGGCGCTCGCCGCCAGCGTCGACGCCACGGTCCGCCGCATCCAGTTCACCCCGGACCTGCTCCCCGGCGACGTCACCGGCGTCAGCGTGTACAACCCGGTCGACCGCGAGTTCGAGTTCAAGCAGGGCGCGGTGTTCGCGCATATCGTCATCGCCGACGAGATCAACCGTTCATCGCCCAAGACCCAGTCTGCGCTGCTGGAGGCGATGGAGGAGGGCCAGGTGACCGTCGACGGCGCCACGCACCTCCTGCCGGAGCCCTTCCTGGTCGTGGCCACGCAGAACCCGCTCGAGATGGAGGGGACGTACGCGCTCCCCGAGGCGCAGCGCGACCGCTTCATGATGCGCATCTCGATGGGCTACCCGGATGCCGCGGCCGAAGCCCTCATGATCCGCCAGCGCGACGCGGTGAACCCCCTCGCCGGTGTCACCGCCGTGGCCGACGCCTCGTCGATCTCCGGCCTCATCACCTGGGCGCGCTCGGTGCACGTCGCCCCGGCGATCGAGGAGTACACGGTCGCGCTCTGCCAGGCGACGCGCTCCGACCCGAGCCTGCACCTGGGCGCGAGCCCGCGGGCCACCCTGCAGCTGATCAGGGCGGCGAAGGTCTGGGCCGCCCTCGACGGCCGCGACTTCGTGATCCCCGACGACGTCACGTCCTTGCTCATCCCCGTGCTGGCTCACCGCCTGCTCCCCGCCCGCGGCGCGCACCGCGCCGGCGCGCAGCCCGTCGAAGCGGCGCTGCGGCAGATCGCGGAGCGTGTGCGGGTGCCCGTCGCCACCCGCGCCTGACGACCCATCATGCGTCGACGCCGCTCGCTCACCCTCCGGGGCACCGCCACGCTCCTCGCCGGGATCGGCTGCCTGATCGCGGCGAACCTCGTCGGCGCCGCGATCCTCGTCTACGTCGGCATCCTCCTGATCGCGCTCACGCTCGTCTCGCTCCTCGTCGTGCGACTGCCGCGACGCTCCGGATCGGTCACGCGCCAGATCTCCACCGACCTGCTCACCGTGTCCGAAGCGTCCAGGGTGACCGTGCGCTTCGCGCTGCGCGCCATCCGCGTGCCCCACGGACTGTGGCGCGACGTGCTCCCCGATGCCGTGGCCGGCGACTCCGCCGGCGAGTTCCCATCGGAGTCCGGACAGCTCAGCTACCTGATCACCGGTGTGCGCCGCGGCATCTGGCCGATCGGGCCGCTCGTGCTGCGCACCGTCGACCCGTTCGGCCTGGCCCAGCGCGAGCAGGCGTTCGGCGAGACCCGCACGGTCACTGTCGTGCCCGAGATCTTCACCCTCGCGCCGCTCACGGTCAAGGTCGGCGCGGCCGGCGGCACAGCCCGCACCTCGTCGAGCCGCCTCGGCCAGGGCAGCGACAACCTGTCGCCGCGCCGCTACATCCCCGGCGACTCGATGCGCCGCATCCACTGGCGCGCCACGGCGCACCGCGGTCAGCTCATGGTCCGTCAGGAAGAGGAGGAGTCGAGCCCCGACGCCCTCGTCGTGCTCGATCGCAGCGCTCTGCACTGGCCCGAGCCCGGCGAGAAGGCCGACCCCGCGTTCGAGGCCGCCGTGTCGCTGTGCGCCTCCGCCGCCGTGCACCTCGTGCAGGAGGGCTACGGCGTCGACGTGATCGACAGTGCAGGCACCGCGCTGGGCACCCTGCGCGGACACGAGGACGACCGCGACGGGATGCTGGTCGCCCTGGCGCTCGTGACGCCGCGCGGCGCCGCACGCGACCTCACGTCCCTGGTCGGCGGCACCCCGCCGGGTCCGCTGGTGTACATCACCGGTTCGCTCGACGAGGAGGACGCCGCACTGCTGCGTCCAGCGGGAGCGGCGGCGCCCATGCTGTTCGCGACCGCGCCGGCGGACGGCGTGCTCGAGACCGCGGCCCAGCGCGGGTGGAACGCGGTGGCCCTGGGCGAGGACATCGCCGCCGCCTGGGAGGACGCGCTCCCCGCACGGACGGGGATCGGCGATGTCGCGCGCTGAGCGCAGCGGCAAGGCGCCGCTGCTCACCTGGCACCGTGACCGCGAGCAGCGGCCGAGCCGTCTCGCCCCGTCTGCGCTGGCCGGGGCCGCCGCCCTGGTGGCGCTGTGGCCGTACACGTCGGTGATCGCTCCTGGCACCTGGTCGTTCGCCGTTCTCGTCGTCGTCGTGCTCGTCGCCGCGACCGGCACGGGGATGCGGGTGCTGCTGGCACGCCGCCCCGCGTGGGTGACGGACGTCGCGACGCTCGCGACGCAGGTGGCCGTCGTGCTCGTGGCTATCACCATGCTCGTCGCCGCCGACACCGCGTACCTCGGCCTCATCCCGTCGCAGACGACCTTCGCGACGTTCGGCACCCTGGCCGGGACCGCCTGGGAGGAGGTCGTGTACGGCGCCGCGCCGATCGACGCCACCCCCGGCATCCGGGTGGTCATGGCGTTCGGCTTCGCGGCCGTGGCGATCCTGCTCGATCACCTCCTCGCGGTGCGGAACGCCGTGCTCGCGAGCATCCTCACCGCCGTCGTCGGGGCCGTGCCGATGATCGTCACGCTCGGCGATGCGAACGTCGTGTGGTTCGTGCTGCTCGGCATCCTCGTCCTCCTGCTGTTCCGGCAGTCCGCGAACCGCGATCCGCAGTCGCCGCGGCGCACGTCTACGGTCGTCGCCGCGGGTGTCGGCGCCGTGGCGATCGCCGCGACGGTCATCGTCGCCCCTGCCCTCCCGGTGTCGGCGACGCTGTCCGGCACCGGCGCCGGCGTCATCGTCGACGCCTCGCTCCGCCTCGGCGACGACCTGCGCCAGCCGAACCCGGTCGAGGTGCTCACCCTCGCCACGAAGTCCGACACCGCCCCCTATCTGCGCCTCACCACGCTGTCGCGCTTCAACGGACGGGTGTGGCTGCCCGACGAGAGCGAGTCCCGTGCGCAGAGCGAGGGTTTCGGTCCCGCGGAGTGGGGCGAGGAGGTCGCCACCACCGATGTGACGACCTCGATCAGGGTGCTGCGCATGTCGAGCGCCTGGCTGCCGGTGCCCTACCCCGCGACGGGCGTGGAGGGGCTGGCCGGCGCGTGGAAGATCGTGCCGGAGAACCGCACGCTCACCTCGAGGACGTCGGATGCCATCGGCAACGACTACACGGTGGCGTCGGAGCGGGTGACCCCCACGCTGGAGCAGATCCGTGCGGCGTCGGCCGCTGAGCCCGTGGTCGACCCCGATGCCCCGCCGGTCGAGCTGCCCGAGGTGATCGGCGCCACCGCCGTAGAGGTGACCGCTGACGCGACCAACGACTACGACCGCCTCGTCGCACTGCAGAGCTGGTTCCGCACGAAGTTCACCTACTCGCTGGAGACCCCGGTCGAGGAGGGCTTCGACGGCACAGGAGCCCAGGCCGTCGAGCGCTTCCTGGAGGTGCGCTCGGGGTACTGCGTGCACTTCGCCGGCGCGTTCGCGCTGATGGCGGAGACCCTCGGCATGGACGTGCGCATCGTCGTCGGCTATCTTCCCGGCGTGCGCACCGAGGAGAAGCGCGGCGCCGAGAAGGTGTACTCGGTCACGAGCGACCAGCTGCACTCCTGGCCGGAGGTGCTGTTCCCCGGCATCGGCTGGGTGCCTTTCGAGCCGACCGCCTCGCTCGGCGTGCCCACCGCGTTCAGCCCGGCGACGACGACCGGCGGCGGCGGTACGACGGCCCCGTCCACCCCCGCGCCCACGGCGACGCCAGGAGCGCCGCAGACGTCGGGACCACAGGCCGAGCAGAACGATCCCGGCGGCAACGCGGGCGGTGTCGACACGCTCCGGCGCCTCGACCCGACCCCGGTCGCGCTCGTCGCGGGCGGCGTGCTGCTGGTGCTCGTGCTTCCGGCGCTCGTGCGCGCCGGTGTGCGTTCCGCGCGGCGCTCACGGGCGCGGCGCGGAGACGCGGGAGCGGCGTGGGAGGAGCTGCGCGCGACGATGATCGACCTGCAGCTGCCTGTGTCAGACGCCGACAGCCCGCGCCGTCGCGGCGCCGCCCTCGTCGCAGAAAGAGGGGTCGACGCCGAGGCGATGCGCACGCTGACGGATGCCGTGGAGCGCGCCAGCTACGCGCGCGCCGGGGGCGGTGGCGACGACCTCACCCGTGCGCTCGACGAGGTGCTGCATCGGCTGCACCGCAGCGTCGACCGACCGGCCAGGGTGCGCGCGGCGCTGTTCCCGGTGTCGCTGTTCGCGAGCCGTGGAGCCGACGCCCCGCTGCTCGCCTGACTCCTCGGCGAGCGGGTCGCGTCCGGCATCCGTGCCCCGGGTCAGGCGGCGTGGGCGCGGCAGGGAACCGCGTCGCAGCTCTCGCACACGACCGACTGCGAGACGCAGGTGGGATCGGGGCAGTTCGACGTGCGGTTGGTCGCGGCGCCGCAGCCGGCGCACACGCCGATGACCGCGGCGTGGTCGGAGAAGTCGACCGAGCGGCGCTTGTCGAACACGTACAGCGATCCCTCCCAGAGCCCGTCGTCGCCGTACTTCTCGCCGTAGCGCACGATGCCGCCCTCGAGCTGATACACCTCGCTGAAACCGCGGGAGGTCATCAGGCTCGACAGCACCTCGCAGCGGATGCCGCCGGTGCAGTACGTGACGACCGGCTTGCCCTTGAGGTCGTCGTAGGCGCCGGAGTCCAGCAGCCGCACGAAGTCGCGGGTGGTCTCCGTATCGGGCACGACGGCGTTGCGGAAGCGGCCGATCTGCGCCTCCAGCGCGTTGCGTCCATCGAAGAACACCACGTCGTCGCCGCGCTCGTCCATGAGCTCGTGCAGGCCCTCGGGGCTCAGTCGCGTGCCGCCTCCGACCACGCCGTTCTCGTCGACGTTCAGCTCTCCCGGCGCCCCGAACGACACGATTTCCTCACGCACCTTGATGCTGAGCTTGGGGAAGTCGAGACTGCGCCCCTCGGCATCCACCCCTGTCCCCTCGCTCCACTTGATGTCGGCGCCCTTGAACGGCGCATACTCGCGGAATCGGCGCACCCAGCGCTTGAGCGCGATCACATCGCCGCCGAGCGTGCCGTTGATGCCGTCCTTCGAGATCAGCAGGCGCCCGCGCAGCCCCAGCGACTCGCCGAGCTCGCGCTGCCACAGCCGGATCGCCTCGGGATCGGCGAGCGGGGTGAAGACGTAGAAGAGGATGATCTTGGGTGTTGCCACCCAGAGATTTTACGTCGGTGCGCGAGCCCTCAGAGCCGGTCGCGCCGCAGTAGAACCCCTGCGGTCGCCGTGCAGAGAAGGAGCACCCATCCTGCGGTCAGCGCTGCACCGGTCCAGGGCTCGGCGGTACCTGCGTCGGCCAAGACCAGCATCGATCCCAGCGGCAGCGACTCCGCGACCTCCGGCATCCGCTCGGCGAGCAGCATCCCCGGCGCGAGCGTCGCCGGCACCACGAACAGCGCCAGGATCGGATTACGCACGAGCACCCCGATGAGAAATCCCCACAGACCGGATGCTGCCGACGCCACGGCCGTGAGCACCGCCGTCCCCAGCCCCATCAGAGCCTGCCCCGTGGTCGCGAAGAAGACGGTCTGCACGACCGCTGCGCTCATGGCCCCGAAGACGAAGGCGACGAGCATCGTGGACGATGCCCTAGCTCCGAACACCACCGCGGCCGATGTGTAGAGATGAGTGCGTGCCAGCATTCCCGTGCGGTCGGCGACGGTCACGCCGAGTGCGCCGAGCACAGCCGCGATCATCAACTGCCCCGCAACGACGGAGGCGACGAGTGCGGTTCCGATCGCGTCGACGACCGTCGTCGGGGCCTCGCCCAGATCAGGGGGAAGCGTCGCCAGCATCGACAGGCCCGACAGCAGGGCGAGCGGGAGGAGCGCCCAGAGCAGGGGGTCGCCGCGCAGACGTCGGAACTCGGCGGCCGCCCCGCGCGCCGCCCCGCCGCGCCGCACCTCACCACGCTCGAGCTGGTCGCGCGCCACGAGACTCATGACTCCCGCCCTCGCAGCACCAACCAGGCCGTCGACACGGTGACGACGCTCCACCCGAGCAGCACGAGCGCGCTCAGCCACGACGGGAGCACTCCCTCGATCGGAGCGTCGGTGACGCCCGCGAACAACCCGACAGGGAGGAACCTTTCCAGAATCGAAAGGTTGAGCAGCAACGGCAGCTCGAGCATGAGCGGCACGAGAAGCACGATGGCGGTGACCGAGTAGTACTCGCGCACGATCCAGCCGAGCGCCACCCCGATCGCGCTTCCGCAGATCGCGCAGATGGCCGCGCCGACCACGATCGCCCAGAACGCCCCTCCGAGCTGAAGCTGTCGACCATGCGCCGAGAGCACGAAGGCCGAGACGATCGCCCATATCCCCGCACCGATGATGCATAGCCCCGTGCTCGTCACCGCCGCGGCGATCAGCTTGGCCGTGAACACCCGGCCCCGGGATCCGATCACGAGCGAGCGCGTCATCGAGCGGTAGTAGTGCTCGCGCGACACCACGTAGCTGCCGAGGTACATGGCCACGATGCCGATCGATGCAATGAGCCCGAAGACGATGCGCGTGGCCGTCTCGTCGTCGACGTTCCGCAGCCCTTCGAGGGACGGAGCCACACCGAGCATCAGTGCGGGGATGAGGATCGTGAACGAGGCGATGGCCAGCATCGCGGTGCCGCTGAGGCTGCGCAGCAGTTCGCTCCGGACGAAGTCACGCACGGGAGTCCCCTTCTGCACCGTCGATGAGGCCGAAGTACGCCTCTTCCAGGCTCGCCGTGCCACCGGACGTGAGATCGCCGAGCGGGCCGTGGAAGAGCATCCTCCGGCGCATCACCACCACCTGGTCCACGGTCTGCTCCAGTTCGGCGAGCTGATGACTCGAGATCAGCACGGTGCCTCCGCGAGCCGCGAAGTCGCGGAGGAATCCCCGAAGCCAGCGGATACCGCTCGGGTCGAGGCCGTTCGCCGGCTCGTCGAGCACGAGCAGTTCGGGGTCTCCGATCAGGGCGGTGGCGAGTCCGAGCCGCTGTCGCATACCGGTGGAGAACTGCTTCACTCTCTTTCCGGCCTGACCGGAGAGATCCACCTGGTCGAGCACCTCTTCGACCCTGCCCTTCGGCATGCCAGCGGCGAGACGGTAGATGTCGAGGTGCCGGGCCGCCGTGATGCCTGTCTCGAACCCCAGGCCGTCCATGTGGACACCGACGCGGCGAGCCGGATCGCGCAGGGAGCCGTAGGCGGCGCCGAAGACCGTGGCCGATCCGCTGGTCGGGTGCAGGAGCCCCACCAGCCCGCGCATCGCGGTGCTCTTGCCCGCGCCGTTCGGGCCGAGCAGTCCGACCACGACACCCGCCTGCGCGGCGAAGCTCAGGTCTCTGACGACGGCATCACCCCCGTAACTCTTGCCGAAGTTCTGGAAGCTGACGACCGGGGTCATGCGTTCTCTCCTTGATGTGAGGGGTGGGTTCTGCGGGTGCGGATCCTGCCGAGCAGGGAGTCGGCGTGACGGTGGAGCGGCTCGACGAGATCGGGATTCTCGCCGCCGTCTGCACGGGTGAGGAGCCTGGTGAGCACGTGCAGTTGCGCCACGAGTCCGTCTTCGGTGCCGAGGTCGTCGTGGAACCGGCGGGAGATCTCCGCCGCGACAGCGGGAACGGCCAACGAGTGACAGAGCAGGAAGGCGGCGTCGTATCCGCGCGGGGCGAGACCCCAGGCCTCCCAGTCGAGGATCCCCAGCGGGCCCGTGTGCAGGTTGTTCCAATGCAGATCGCCGTGGCTCGCCACCCAGCGCCCCTGATCGACGTCGAGATCGACCCCGAAGAACACGGCGATTCGTCGGCGGACGCCGTCGGGGTCGAGCGCACGGCGGGTCGTCGGGGTCGAAGCGAGCGCGGCGAGGCCGGTCTGCAATCCGAGCCACCACTCCTCGTCGACGGCGGCCTCTGCGCGCAGCACCGATTCAGGTGCTGCCGGCGACCCGCCCACGAGACTCATCAGCTCGGCTCGGACCACCACCGGCCCTTGGACCTGCTCGGCCACCTCGATCACGGCCGGTTTCGGGATGCCGACGAGCACGGAGGAATCGGCGTTGCCCGTCCACCACATCCCCCGCGCCCATTCCGGTCGCGCCCACGCCAGCCGCAACCAGAACCGTTCCTCCCCACGGGAGACGAGCGTGCCGATCGAGCGATCGTGCCATCCCGATACTGCGTCACCCTCTGGCACGACGCCGAGATCGCCGGCCATGCGGACGAGCGCGTGCTGCAACATCCGACGCTGCTCCGTCGCTTGCGGTTCGCCGGTCATCCATGCTCCGTTCCGAACGCGTCGAGAGGGCGAAGGAGGAAGGTATGGAGCAACCAGTCCGCCACAATGCGCACCCCGGGGTCGGGAATACGAGCGCGTGCATATCGGGGAAGGTCGGCGTCGATCCGATCGAGCTCGACGGTGACCGCCGCGGTCGTCAGACCCGCGGCGCTGATCGGCACGAGCGCGGAGAGATCGGCCTCCTCCCGTCGTGGAGCGGCGGCCGACACCGTCGCCGCACCGAGATGCTCCGACAGCAGCACGCCGTTGCTCTCGATCTGGACGACGGTGCCGGCAGGCGGCGGCGTCTGCCCGTCGGTGAGCACGAGCCGCGCACCGTCGCCATCGCCGTCGACGAGGACTCCCCCCTGGTGCGAGGCCCGCACCGGGCATAGGAGCGATGCCGTTCCCACCGCCGCGATGACGAGAGTGCCGATGATGCTGCGCAACAGCGTCGGTCGTCGAGCCATGAGGGCACGGACGCCCCGGATCGCGGTGCGGATCGCGACACCCACCACGAGTGCGAGCAGCGCGAAGTAAGCGAGCGCGGGGAGGACTCCCAGACCCGCGATCGAGGTGACGTAGCGGTGCAGCACGACTCCCACCAGGGCGATCGGGAAGAGCCGGCACAGCACACCGAAGCACACGAGCAATCCCCTGCGCTCGCGCAGTGCTGGGGCGTCGGCCGTGACTCCGTCCGCGGTCAGTCGGATACCGAACACCGCTCTGGCGACCGCGACATCGGCCGCGTGCAGCGCGTCGCGGCGGAGGTACGGATGGTCCAGCACCGCCACCAGTGCGAGATAGCCGTCGAGCTGCACGAAGGGCAGCAGGTTGAGGAGGCAGATCGCCAGGCACGACAGCGCGTAGAGCACCAACGCGACACGCAGTTCGGATGCCGTGGTGACGTGCGCGGCGATCGCGGCGATCGCCGCGCACAGCAGGTGCACCGCGGGCCCGGCGAGCGCCACAGCCGCCCGCTGGGTTCGACGCGAGAGCCGCCAGCCGTCGGTGACGTCGCAGAAGAACGCGGGCGCGAGGTAGAAGAGCATGGCTCCGATGCGCCGCGGCGAGCCGCCGAAGAGGCTGAGGACGGCCCCGTGCCCGAGTTCGTGCACGACGGTGGTGAGAACGATCGCCGCGGTGAGCGCGACGACGACGGACAGCGGCACGGGGCGCTCGAGCACGGCCACGGCATCCGCGCATCCGGAGATGGCGGAGACCACGCCTGCGAGCACGACGATCCCGCCGACGATCGCCCCTGGCGCGCCCATCACCACCCGGGCGACAGGCCTCAGGATCCTGAACAGCGCAGTCGGGTCGCCGAAGCTCCACTGCACGGTCAACGGTGGACGGAAGCGAATCCGCCCGGCGGCGCGGCGAGGTCTGCGTGCCCCGGGATCCGTCTCCGCAAGCAGTCCTGCCGCGGCGAGGCGCCCGGCGATGGATTCGACCTCGGCGGCCGTCCAGGGCGATCCGAGCTCTGCGGCGATCTCGGCGGCAGTGCGACCGCCGGTGAATCGAGCGGCAGCGGTTGCGACCGCGCCGGACACCCGCGCCTTGGGCGTGCCGTCGTGCGCGATGATCCACGAGCCGCCCGCCCCGAGCGGCTCGTCGACCGTGACGAGGGGCGCGAGCGCGGGGGTGCGCCGCTCGGCGTCCCTGCGTATCTGCGTCATGCCGTGCTCCTAGATCAGTGGGTGGGGAAGGTCGGTGCGCAGTTGCGCGTCGAGTCCGTATCGGTGCGACCACGCGGCGAGACGTTCGAGGTCCCATGTCGCGGCGAGCGTCTCGTCGAGTCGGAGCGGCTGGTAACCGGGGCACAGCACCTTCACGACGTGCCACCCCAGGTTCTGCGCGAGCTCCCCGAGCCGTGAGGTCAGATCGACGCGCAGCGGCTCACCGCCGTCGTCGACGATGCCGCGTACGAGGTCCATCGACGTCGTGCCCTCCGCCTCCGGCCCCCGATCGTCCGGCTCCGCCGTCCCCCAGGTCGAGATCCACTCGACCATCGATTCCGCGGCCTCAGGCGTCGTCCACCACCAGGCCCTGGCGACGTCGTCGGTCACCAGCGCCGGCGACGGGACATCGAATGCGCGAGGGCGTTCGAGGCGGCGGCGGAGGTTGCCGAGAAGCTCGTGGATCTGCAGCGCCTCCTGCAACGCGCCCTTGGTCGCGGAGACGACGGATGCCGCGGCCTTGGACCCGAAAGACACCAGCGGCCCGTCCACTGTGCGGTCGATGATCGCGCAGCAGACCACCTGCGCCCCGGGCACCGAGGTCGGTATGAGGCCGAGCCACGGACGCAATCCCCGGCGTTCCGCTCCGTCGCATAGCCTGCGCAGGTCTCCGTCGCCGCTGGCGGGCGCCGTATGCCGCACGCCGATGCGCGTCGCCCAGGCGCACAGCACGGCATCCCGCTCGATGATCTCCCGGAGCGCAGCCCGTGTCGCGCGCTCGAGGCTCAGGCCTGCCGCCGTCCCCGACGGTGACGGATCGAAGGGGTCGGTACCACCGAGGGCCTCGTGCCGACGCCCTCCGTCGTCGTCGATCGCCTCGGCAGGGACGAGCACCTCGGTCGCGTCGGAGAGCACCGTCGCTCGGTACCAGGCGCTGTCGAGCGGGAGGCCGTCGACAGCACGCGGCGTCCGCACCTCGATCCGGGCATCCACCCGCGCCCGCTCGGGTGTGCCGTACGCGACGGCATCGGCGTGAGCGGCGAGGGCGAACCGCTCGACCGCCTCCCCCGCCGCGCGCTCCACCGCTCCGCGGCGGGTCAGGTCATAGGCGCCGACGCTGGCGAGGGGGTAGTCGTCGACCGCGCCGAGACCGATGTCGACGAGCACTTTCCAGAGTTCACCGCCACGCTCCGGCGGCAGGATAGCGAAGCTCCTGGCGATGCCGACTGCGGGATCGAGGGTCTGCAGGGCGGGCGTCATCGTGCGGCCTCGATCATGGACACGGCGATGCCGCCACCGGCGACCCGAACCGGGGAGGCGGAGACCACCGTGAAGCCCGCCTCCCGCAGTTCCTCGCAGAGCTGAGGCTCGTCGAGCAGGGCCACCCGCGAGGCATACGCCCGAGCACGGGTGCGCCCCAGCTCGCTGCGCAGGTGGAGCACCGAGATCTCGCGGTGCTCGTCCTCCCGATCCGGTTCCTCGCTGAGAATCACGACGCCGGAGGCCTCGTCGGGCAGCGGAACGATCGTCGTCCCTCCCGCCCGGGGACGCGTCGTATGCACCGAGACGAGGAAGAGTCCGTCGGCGGACAGGCGCTGTCGCACGCCGTCGAGCAGTCTGGCGCGCTGCGGCGGGGTCAGTAGGGTGACCGAGGTGGTCGCCAGCACGATCAGACCGAACTCTCCGTCGAGGACGAGGTCGCTCATGTCGGCCTCGACGATGCGGACGCCGGCGATCCCCGTGGCGCGTGCCCGAAGCAGGTTGAGCATCCGCGGTGAGCTGTCCAGCGCCGTGATCTCTCGCCCCAACCGCGCCAGCGGAAGCGTCAGCCGACCAGAGCCGCAGGCGAGCTCGAGGATGCGCCCGCTGGTGCGACGAGCGGCGCGGAGCACTTCACGCACCTCGCTGTCATCGGCACGGGTCATGGCGTCGTACACGTCGGATCCCAGATCGCCGTACAGCTCGTCGATCACGGTCTCGGGATCGATCAGGGCAAGCAGCCGAGCCACGGAAGGGCTCAGTCGAAGGTCGGTCACGTCGCCGTTCCTTTCTCATGGAATGCTGAGGGGACGTCGAGGACATAGCGGGTGCACGAATTTCCTGCCCGGGGAGATCGCATCCGCTATGCCCTCGATGCCGTCAGGTGATCGCCACGGCAGCGCCGATGATGATGAGGATGTCGCCGACGATGATGTACCACGGTTCGGGTGCATCCATCGCCTCGATCTCTTCGAAGCTCAGGTCCATGTGCTCACCTCCTCAGGGTGTTCTCGGAGACACAGGCGTCAGGTCGCGGCCAGGCCGATGAGGCCGACGACGACGCCGATCTTGACGGCGGCGTACCAGGTCCAGAAGTCAGGGGTGTCCATCGACTCCAGCTCCTCGAAACGCAGTTCAGTGGAGATCTCCATGTGCTCTCACCTCCTCTCGAGGTCTTTCCGGTCACGTGGTCCGCGGATCAGGTGACCGCGGCACCGATCGTGACGATCGCGATCCCGGTCAGCACTCCGTTCACGAAGTCGGTCCACTCCGAGGGGGCGTCCATCACCGGCAACTCTTCGATCTGAAGGTCGAGTGCGTGCGTCATCTCTGCATCACCCCCTCTCCTCGCTCGATGTCGGCATTCGCGCGCTCGGCGAATGACTCGGTGAAAATCCGGTGGATGTCTTCCGGCCGTATCCGAGCGAGGGCGGGCAGCGATCCACCCCACGACGTGTGAGCGCGTGTCGTCGCGGCACGCAACAGCGCCTCGGTCGGTGCAGGGATGGGTCGCAGCCCCCATCGGCCGATCAGCTCGCGCAGACCGTCCGACGCATCGGACGACAGCTCGGGAACGGCCGTGCGCACCCACGACCATGCCTCCGCGAGGCGCTCCGCCGACCCCCAGGTGCTCTCGCCCTCGGTGATCCGTCGCCACAGAGCGGGGAGGATCGCGATGGTCGCCGGAATCTTGCGCGTGCCGGTCACCCAGGAGAGCTCGTTCGCGAGGTACCAGTGCTTGGCGGCGTACGTCTCCCGGCCCACCAGCGCCCAGGTGCGCAGACTCGCGGAGCTCAACTGCGCAGCGAACAGCCGCTCGTCCGGGCCGAGGAAACCGACACGGAGCCGCTCACCGAGCCGCACAGCAGCCGCGACGATGGCAGCGGCGTCGTGATCGGCCGCGAGCGCGGCGGGGCTCCCGATCGCCGGGCCGAGCACGCGAAGCACGACCTCGAGTAGCCCCTCCCGCTGCAGGCGACGCGGCAACGACGAGGTGCGCAGGGGGTCAAGTGCCGCGCGATCGGGTTGCAGCCGACCGCCCGACAGCAGCCGGCGCCCCCAGGGGGTGGCCAGGCACGCGACTCTGCTCACCTCGGCGCCGGTGCCGAAGGTGGTGGGGATCGCGAGCAGGGGCACGCGGTCCCGACGAGCGACCGATACGTCCGGCACCCGCACGAATCCGCTCCGCTCCCCATGGGAGTGCAGCAGCGCGGCGAGATGGGGAGACTCACGCAGCACACGCACGATCTTGGCGACGTCGAGGGTCGATCCGCCGCCCAGGCCTACGACCGCCGTCGCGTCCCTCGCCGTTGCGGCGACATCCGGCACGAGGAGGTCATCGATGCGCGCGGCATCGACGGCGATCTCGATGGTCCGAGCGGGAAACCGCGCCTCGGCGAACTCCACTGCCGCATCGTGCAGCACCAGCGGGCGCCCGCCGAGCGGGAATCGCGCGAGTGCTATTGCGGCGGCGCCCGCACCGGAGGTGAGCCGCGTGTCTCCTCCGACCTCGGACACCGGGATCATGCGACCATGCCCCAGCTATCGTCGAGCCCGTGCAGCACGGCGGACTCGAGCTCGGCGAGGTGCTCGTCCTCGAAGACATAGGCGGGAACGAGCTGGATGCTGCTCGGCCCCGGCTGTACGATCGCTCCGGCCCGGCGGATCGCGGCGACCACGGCGGTCACCTCAGCACTGTCGAGCGGGGAGCCGTCGCGGGCGAGCTCGACCGCCCGGAAGCAGCCGATCCCCCGTGTCGCGACGACTGCGGGATGTTCCGAGATCCGGGCCAGCGTGCGTTCGAGGGCACACGCGAGTCGTCGCGCGAGGCCGAGAGCGTCGAGGCGGCGCTGCTCTGCCAGTGTGGCGAGGATCGCGGCGCAGGATGCCGGGGTGCCCGCCTGTGTCTCGGCATGCACGAACACGGCATCCGACCGGTCGAAAACCTCGCATACCTCCGGAGCGACGAGCACGGCGGATGCCGCAGCGGCGCCGTTCGTGAGCGCTTTCGAGAGCAGCATCACATCGGGACGCACCGGCCAGGACTCCGAGGCGAAGAAGGCACCCGTGCGGCCGAAGCCCGTTGCCACCTCGTCGGCGATCAGGACGATGTCGAAGGCGGCACGAACCTCGGCGACGGCCTCGAGGAACTCCGGACTCAGCGGAAAGGCTCCAGATCCGAGCACCGGTTCCAGCACGAGAGCCGCGATCCGATTCCCTTCCCGAGAGAACAGCTGCCGTAACTGCGCCCCGCCGTCGTGAGGAGACACGTGACGCACCGCGCGCCGATCGGCACCGTACGTCGCCTGCCCGAGCTGATCCCCGCTGAGCGCGAGGGCGCCGTAGGTGAGACCGTGATACCCGCCCGTCAGGCCGACGACGATGCCGCGCTGAGGTACCCCGCGGAGCACGGCCCACTGTCGGGCGAGCTTCATGGCGAGATCGTTCGCCGCGGCACCCGAGGTCGAGAAGATCACCCGCTCGAAGCGATCTGCAGAAGGAAGGCCCAGCAGCGCCTCGGCTGTCTCCTGTGCGTAGGCGTGGGTCGAACGGAACAGCGAGAGATAGGACGCGGTGCGCAAGGCCGTGGCCACGGCATCTACCACTGCCTCGTTGCCGTATCCCAGAGGTACGTTCCACAGACCGCTGGTCGCGCAGAGGAGGGAAGAGCCGTCGGCCTCGAGCACTCGCACGCCCTCGGCCGCCACCGGCTGCGTCGAGGGATCGCCCCAGGTACCGCGAGCCGTCAGCCCTTCCCAGACGGGGTGACGGCGGGTCGGGGTGGCCATCACGACGCGCCTCTCCCGAATGCGGTCAGGTCGATACCCACGCCTGCGAATCGGCGGTCGATCTCGGCCACGGCCTCCACCGAGGTGGCCGCGGTCGCGCCCAGCTCGACGGCGAACAGGTCGGTGGCGGCCTCTCGCTCGCCGGCCGCGATCAGGCATTCGACGGCGACCGCTGCTTCTCGGCCCAGCCGGAATCTGCGGCGGGTGCGCGGGTCGATGAGAGTGTGATCGCCGTCGTCGTCCCAGAGCAGGAACGGGGCGTCCGCGTCGACGACGTCAGGCAGATCGGTGTCGTGGAGCGCCGAAGCGAGGTAGCCGCCGAACCCCGATATCTGGGGGCGCGCTGCCGACGGTTCGCCGTGCCGCAACAGGTCGAGCGCCACGGCATAGCGAGTCATCCAGGGTCGCGCGCCCATCGCCGCGTCGAAGTCATCCTGCTCGATGATGCGCGCGAACGCTCTCCCCGCCCCTTCCCCTGACTCGGCCGCCGCCAGCAGTTCACACCGCCCGGTACCCGCCTCTCCGAGGAAGTGTCCGTCCGGACCGTCACGCAGTGCGCCGTCGGCGGTGACGTGCACGCGCACCAGGTCGGATGCCGCATCCGGGGTGCCGAAGGATGCACGCGAATCGAGCAGTACTGCCCGGTGCAGCAGCTGTTCGACGAACACCCCGGAACGACGGGCCGTATCGGCGTCGGCGAAGTAGGCGGCCAGCCCTTCCGCACTGCCCTGACGCACGACAGTGAGACCGACGATGGAGATGAACGGCGCTGCGAGATAGTCCTGCAGCTCGAAGGTGTGCCTCCCGTCGAGGGTGACCTCATCGCCCGGATGCTGAAAGCGCCCGTGATAGCCGATCACGGTCACACCCGTGGTGTCGTGGGTCGTCTCCTCGTCGGGCGCGAAGATCACGTCGCCCGGCTCCGCCGCTCTCCGCACCGTCTCGAACGCGTCTCCCGACTCGAGCAGGAAGACAACACCGTCATCGAGCGCACGGTGCCCGCTCACGTACTGCTCGAATGCCGCAGCCGAGCGGTGATTGGGCGGCAGCGCCCTCGTCGTCGAACTCACGTCCGTCCCCCCAGATAGCCTGCGGATAGCCGAACTCAGTTCCCCCCGAGTTTAAGCATCCGGTACACAAATGAGGACTTTATGCCTCTTTTTGAGGATATTCACTCGCGCAAAAGCGATGCAATATTCAATGAGAGCGGCTCCGCGTCGCCGGGAGCTCGCACGTCCGCCGAAGGATGGAACGGCCCTGACGCGGTGCTACCTTGTGGGGATGATCGCCCCTGCGAACGACCACGACGGCGCGGCCGCCGACGACGCCACCAGCGTGCGAGCGCTGCCGACGGCAGACGACAAAGAGACCAGCCGCCTCGATCAGGCGAAGCTGCTCCTCTCCGTCGCAGCTCTCCTCTACGGCATTTCCCTTGTGATCGCCGCTCGCGAATGGTGGCAGTTCTTCTTCTTCGCCATCGTGATGCTGTTGGGCATCGCCCTGTTCGTCAGCGGTGTCCGCGGGCTCGTCGAACGGCGCCGACGTAGGCACCCCGCGCACGAACACGTCGCGAGCGAATGATAGGCAGCTGACCGCGCCGCCTTACGGCGGCGAAGTCGCGCCGAAGGCTAGGCCGGGGCATCGTCGCGCGACACCCGCAGGGCCCGCGCCCAGGCACCCGCCACCAGCGGATTCTCGTCCTCGGGATCGAACACCACCCCAGCGACATCAGCCAGGTCGAGCACGGGGAACCGCGATGCCGCGCCGACCTTCTCGGCACTCGCGAGCACGACGGTCTCGGCGCTGCGTGCGGCCAATGCGCGTTTCGTGACAGCGTCATCGAGCTCACCGGTAGTGAGTCCGTGGTCCGGATCGATTCCCGTCACCCCGAGGAAGAACAGATCGGCCGCCAGGTGCGCGATCGCCTCCAGCGCGAGCCCTCCGCCGGCCACGGCCGAGTGACGGCTGAGCTCTCCCCCGATCAGGAGCACCCTGGCGCGCGACCCCTCCAGCGCGGCGAGCGCGACGGCGGGACTCGGGGTGATCACGGTGAGGTCGGCGCCGTGCGGCAGCATCCGCGCCATCGCGAGCGTCGTGGTGCCGGCATCCAGCACGATCGTGGACCCGGGGCGCACGAGCTCGATAGCCGCCCTGGCCACACGCTCCTTGCTGTCGGCGGCGATGCCGCGGCGGGTCGCCTCGGGAGCGTCGGCGGCGGGGACGGGCAATGCGCCGCCGTAGACGCGGATGCACAGGCCGGCGTCAGCGAGCTCGCGCAGGTCGCGTCGGATCGAGTCCTCCGAGACCTCGAGGGTCGCCGCGACGTCCTTCGCGACGACGCGCCCCTCACGAGCGAGGAGGCCGAGGAGATGGTCCTTGCGCTGCGCACCGAGCATTCGCACTTCTTCCTGTTGTTGCACGATCTTGCACGGTTAACGCTACAGTGTCCGTCATGACGAAGCCACTCCTCATCCTCATCGCCGGCCCCTACCGCTCCGGCACCGACGGCGATCCCGCGGCGATCGCCCGCAACCTCGCCCGACTCGAGGAGGCCGCCGCGCCCCTCCACCGGCTGGGACACGTGCCGATGATCGGCGAGTGGGTGGCGCTGCCGACGCTGCGCGGGCTCTCGGATGCCGAGGCCGCAGAGTCCGACGTGATGTACGACACGGCGGCCCGCCTGCTGCAGCACTGCGATGCCGTGCTGCGGCTGCCCGGGGAGTCGTCGGGGGCCGACACCGACGTGCGGATCGCCCGCGAGCGCGGTCTGCCTGTCTACTTCTCCCTCGACGAGGTGCCGGCCGCCTGACCGCGGTCACGAGCGCCCCGGCTGATCGGATAGACTGTTCAGGTTGTTCCCTGGTGACGTGTCCGAGCGGCCGAAGGAGCACGCTTGGAAAGCGTGTGTTGTGCAAGCAACCGCGGGTTCGAATCCCGCCGTCACCGCCAGAAAAGCCAGAAGGGTCTCCGCGCCAGCGGGGGCCCTTCTGGCTTTTCTATTGAGTGCTGGGGATTCGGGGAGCCCCGAGCGCAGCGAAGAGCGGAGTCCCGCCGTCACCGCCCTCCGCCGTCACCGGAGTCCGTCATCGCGCGGCTCAGACCGCGGCCAACTCCCGCACCGGCTCGGCCGATCCGGTGTCGGACGGCTCCGGTGTCAGGTACATGCCCGAGGGAGAGTTCGCCGTGAAGGCGAGCGCGTCGACCCAGGCGCGGTTGATGGCGGGCTGCCTGCTGCCGTAGTACTTGAAGACGATCGAGCTGGCGGCGTGGATCCAGACCGTCGTGCGCCCGCCGCCGACGCTGGCGTCCTCGCGCCAGGAGAATCCGAAGGGCTCGCCGCGCCGCAGTTTCGCGGTCATGACGAGTTGGACGTGAGTGAGAGCGCGGTCTTCGATATCGACCTTCGGTCCGCCCTCGTAGATGAATTTGCCCATGTGGACGTTCCTCTGTTCGGCTCCACGGAAACCCGTTGCCAAGAGGCGCAACCGAAATGATCGCTCTGTGGGGATGAGACTACGCTCCCACATCGCGCCCGATCGCAGCAGCCCCTATCTTTCCGAGGCGGAACCTGCTAGTCAGCCGAAGGACACTCCGTACGCCTGTCCGCCCGGCGCGGACGGCAGCGAGACCATGCCGAGGCGCTCGTAGAAGGCAGCGGCGCCCGTGTTGCTCGGGTCCATGCCGAGGTGCAGCCCGCGCACGCCGCGACGGGCGAGCTCGGCGAACAGCGTCTCGATGAGAGTGCGGCCGAGGCCCTGGCCCTGCGTCTCTGGCAGCAGGTCGATGTGCAGATGCGCCGGGTACTCTGCGGTGTTCGCGTCGGCGCCGGGGGCACGCGTGTACCCGTACTCGATCATGCGGTCCTCGCGCGTGACGACCTCGGCGGGCCGCGGGTAGCGCTCGTGGAACGCGGGCCACCACTCGTCGCGGAACCAGGTGTAGAAGGCGTCGGTGTCATCGGTGGAGACGACGTACCCGATGGTGCGTCCGTCCTCCGACTCGACGACCCAGGCGAGGTCGGGATGCCGTTCCACGTAGGGCACGGCGAACAAGTCGCCCCAGAGCCGGTCGTCGGAGAGGATGCCGGTCGCGTCCTTGCCGGCATCCGCTGTCCTCACGCAGATGTCGTAGATCGCGGAGCGATCGCTGGGACGATACGGGCGGATGACGGACACAGAGGCTCCTCGGAGGTCGGGTCCTCTCAGCCTATCGGCGCGGGCTCCGGCGAGGGCCGACGTTGCACCCACGGCAGCAGCCAGGCCGCGAGCAGCAGCACCGCCGCCGCGCCGACGAGGGCGCCGCCGAGGGTGTCGGTCGCCCAGTGCACCGACAGGAAGGTGCGCGAGAGCGCCATCGCCACGATCCAGAGGGCGCCGACGAGCACGGTCCATACGCGTGGGAGCAGCACGACGAGGACGAGCGCGAGGGTCGCGGCGTTGGCCGTGTGCCCCGACGGGAACGACCCGAAGTCGCTGGCGACGATCATGTCGTCGGGACGCGCACGCCCGAACAGGTGCTTGAGCACCTGAACTCCCCCGGCGCTCACCGCGAAGCACGACGCGGCGAAGACGGCCGACCGCCATCTCCGCGCGAGCAGGAACGAGAGAACGACGAGACCGGGCACGAGCGCGATCGCGATCCACCCGCCGCCGATCGCGTTGAGCACGAGGGCGAAGTCGATCATCCCGTCGTCGCGGTGGCTCGACACGAGGTCGTTCCACCAGCTGTCGAACCCCGGCGGCTCACGGTATCCGAAGACGATGACAGCACCGAGCACCACGGCGGCGGCCAGCAGTCCGACGCCCCACCAGAGCAGCATCCGTCTTCTCATCGCCCCATTCTCCCTGCAGGCGGCAGGGAGAACGCTCAGGGCGCGAGCATGCCGACCGTGCGCGGACGCACGATCAACCACAGCGCCAGCACCCCGATGGCCGCGCAGCCGACCATGACCGAGGCCATCGTCGTGGCGGTCGTGCCGGCGCCGCGCGAGATCCAGCCGACGATCGGGGAGATCAGGCCGGCGACGCCGAAGTTCGTGGCGCCGATGACGGATGCCGCGGTGCCTGCGGCCTTGCCGTGCCGGTCGAGCGCCAGCACCTGCACGTTCGGGAACGTGAAGCCGCAGGCCGTCATGAACACGAACAGCGGGATCATGGTGCCCCAGAGCCCGAGCCCGAGCTGGTCGGTCACGATGATCGCGATGCCGGCCAGCAGCAGCACGGCCGTCGACCATGCCATCACCCACTGCGGCCCGAACCGGGCGGCGAGGCGGGAGGCGGTCTGCACCCCGGCGACGACGCCGAGCGAGTTCACGGCGAACAGCAGGCCGTACTGCTGGGCGTTCAGTCCGTGGGTCTGTTGGAACAGGAACGGCGAGGCCGAGAGGTACGAGAACAGCCCGGAGAAGGTCATGCCGCCGATGATGAGCACGCCGATGAAGACCCGGTCGCTGAACACCGATCGGTAGCGCTGCATGGCTGTCGCTCCGCCCTTCTCCTGCCGGCGAGCGACGGGAAGGGTCTCCGGCACGAAGACGACAGTGGAGACGAGCATCACGACGCCGTAGACGGCGAGCACGACGAAGATGCCGCGCCACGGCATCAGCGTGAGCAACCACGAGCCGATCAGCGGAGCGGCCACCGGCGCGACGCCGGATACGAGAGCGAGGCGCGACAGCATCACGACGAGCCGCTTGCCGCCGAACAGGTCGCGCACGATCGCCATCGCCACGACACCGCCCGCCGCGGCGCCGATCCCCATCAGCACGCGGGCGCCGGCCAGCAGCGGCAGGTTCGGCGCCACCGCGGCCGCGACGCTCGCCAGCACGTGCAGTGCGGTGACCGCGATCAACGGCACACGGCGTCCGACCTTGTCGCTGAGCGGCCCGACCACGAGCTGACCGAGCGCGAACCCGATCATCGTGCCGGTGAGGGTGAGCTGGATCGCCGCCGCCGTGGTGTCGAAGTCCTGCTCGAGCACCGGGAACGCCGGTAGGTAGAGATCGATCGTGAACGGACCGAGAGCGGTCAGCGCACCGAGCAGCACGATGTAGAGCGCGCGTCGCCCGTTCGAGATCGAGTCGCCCGGGTGCAGCATGATCGGCGCGGTCGCCGGGTTCGAGCCGAGGGTGCGGATCGCCCCTGTGGCGCCAGGCACGCGGATGCTGCCGGTGGCGGTGCGCTCACTGGGCGCGCTCGTGGGGACGGGGTCGGTGCGGGGCGCGTCGGACACGTTCTGCTTTCTCGGGAGGTTCGAATCGATTCGAACAGGGGAACGGTCCATCGTACCTCTCCCGTCTCCCTCACTACTCCCCCCGCTGCATGCCCAGCCGACGGTTTCCAGGGGTCAGCGGATGCGGGCGAGCCCCTGCTCGAGGTCGGCGATGAGGTCGGCGACGTCCTCGATGCCCACCGAGAGGCGCACGACGTTCTCCGGCACGGCGAGCGCGGTGCCGCGCACCGAGGCGTGCGTCATGTCCGGCGGGTACCCGATCAGCGACTCCACTCCCCCGAGCGACTCGGCGAGTTGGAACAGCGACGTCGACTCGGCGAACGCGCGCGCGGCATCCGGCCCTGCGGCGAGCGCCAGCGACAGCATCCCACCGAACCCGCTCATCTGCCTGGCCGCGATCTCGTGGCCGGGGTGCGAGGCGAGTCCGGGGTAGAACACGGTCTCGAACTCGGGTCGCGCGGCGGCCCACTCGGCGATCGCCTGCGCGTTGGCCGAGTGCTGGCGCACACGCACGGCGAGCGTCTTGATGCCGCGGGTGGTGAGCCAGGCGTCGAGCGGCGCCGACACGGCGCCCACCGCGAACTGCTGGAACTTGATCACGTCGAAGAACCGGTCGTCGCCGAACACCACGGCGCCGCCGAGCACGTCGGAGTGCCCGCCGAGGTACTTGGTGGTCGAGTGCACGACGAGGTCGGCGCCGAGCGCCAGCGGCTGCTGCAGCGCGGGCGACGCGAAGGTGTTGTCGACCACGAGAACCGCACCTGCTGCATGCGCGATCTCGGCGAGCAGCGCGATGTCGACGATCTTCAGCAGCGGGTTGCTGGGCGTCTCGACCCAGACGATCTTCGTCTCGGGGCGGATCGCTGCGCGCACGGCATCCGCGTCCGAGAGCTCGACGGTCGTCGTGTCGATCCCCCAGGGAGCGAGCACGCTGGTGAGCAGGCGGTAGGTGCCGCCGTAGGCGTCGTTGCCCAGCACCACGTGGTCGCCGGGACGAAGGATGCCGCGCAGCAGCGCGTCTTCGGCGGCGAGGCCGGAGGCGAAGGACAGGGCGTGCGCGCCGCCTTCGAGGGCCGCGAGCTGCACCTCGAGCGACGAGCGCGTCGGGTTGCCTGCGCGGTTGTACTCGTACCCCTCGCGGAAGCCGCCGATGCCGTCCTGCACGTGCGTGGACGCCTGGTAGATCGGCGGGATGATCGACCCCGTCGTGGGGTCGGGCGACTGTCCGGCGTGGATGGCTCGGGTGGCGAAGGCGTGATCCGACATGTCATTCAGACTACGTCGGCCTCCGCCACCCTGGCCTCCTCGTTACGGAGCGCGTCAGCCCTTCGTGGATCCCGCCAGCAGGCCGCGCACGAAGTAGCGCTGCAGCGAGAAGAACACGATCAGCGGGATGATGATCGACACGAAGGCGCCCGCGGTGAGCAGGTACCAGTCGTTGCCACGCGTGCCGGTGATCTCCGCCAGCAGCTTGGTGATCGGCGCCGCCGCCCCGTCTGCGAAGACGAGGGCGACGAGCAGGTCGTTCCAGACCCAGAGGAACTGGAAGATCGCGACCGAGGCGATCGCCGGCATCGTCAGCGGCAGCACAACACGGAAGAAGATCTGCCCGCGCGAGGCGCCGTCGACGCGCGCGGCCTCGATGATCTCGCCCGGGATCTCCGACATGAAGTTGTGCAGCAGGTAGATCGCCAGCGGCAGCGCGAACATGGTGTGCGCGATCCAGACCTGCGCATAGCCCTGCGAAGCGGCGAGCGGGGTGGTGATCTGCACGCCGAACAGGTTGATCCCCCGCGAGAACGAGCTGAGCAACGGCACGAGGGCCATCTGGATCGGCACGATCTGCAGGGCGAACACGAAGATGAACAGCGCGTTGCGCCCCTTGAAGTCGATCCACGCGAACGCGTAGGCCGCCATGGAAGCGATCATCAGCGGGATCACGGTCGCCGGGATGGTGATCGCGATCGAGTTTACGAACGACTCGACGATGGTCAACTGGGTGGTGCCCGACTGCAGCACCTGCGCGTAGTTCTCCAGGGTCACCTGCGGGTTGGTGAAGAACTCCCACCAGCCGCTCGACTGGATCTGGTCACGAGGGCGGAACGAGGAGATGAACAGTCCCAGGGTCGGGATCGTCCACAGGAACGCGATGATGATCGAGGCGATCGACGCCCAGGGGCGCGACAGCTTCTTGCGAGTACGGCCGGCGGAGGCCTCCAGGCGCCCGCCCGTGGTGATCGCACGTGTGCTCTGCGATTCGGTGGTCACGGCGCTCATCGCACCTCCCGCTGCTTCTTGATCTGACGTGCGTTGTAGATGACGATCGGCAGCACCAGGAGGAACAGGATCACCGACAGCGCCGCGCTGCGGCCGGCCTCGAACTTCGAGAACTGCGTGTACATCTCGTTGGCGAGCACGCTGGTGCCGTAGTTTCCGGCGGTCATGGTGCGCACGATGTCGAACACCTTCAGCGAGGCGATCGAGATGGTGGTCAGCACGACGATCAGCGCGGGGCGGATCGACGGCACCGTCACCGACCAGAAGCGCTCCCAGGCGTTGGCGCCGTCGAGCTCGGCGGCCTCCAGCAGCTCGGCAGGCACGCCCTTGATGGATGCCGACAGCACGACCATCGCGAATCCGGTCTGCACCCAGATCAGCACCACGATGAGGAACAGGTTGTTCCAGGGCTGGTTCAGCAGCCATTGCTGCGGGGTGCCGCCGAACCAGACGAGGATCTGGTTGAGCAGACCGATCTGCTTGAACTCCGGTCCGCGGTACTCGTACATGAACCGCCAGATGATGCCGGCGCCGACGAACGAGATCGCCATCGGCATGAACACGAGCACCTTGTAGATCTTCTCGCCGCGGGTGCGGTCGATGAAGACGGCGTAGGCGAGCCCGACCAGGGTCGACACGGTCGGCACCAGCAGCACCCAGATGATCGAGTTGATCACGGAGGTGATGCCGTCGGACTGCGTGAAGATCCACGAGTAGTTGGAGAAGCCGACGAACGACTTCCCCCGCCCGTCCCAGAACGACGTGTAGATCGTCTGGATCGAGGGCAGGATCAGCCCCACGAGGAGCAGGAGCATGGCGGGTGCCATGAAGGCGACGAGCTGGATGAGATATCCGGCGCCATCCCGCGAGCGGTAGTCCAGGAAGAAGAAGACCGCGCCGACGACGACCGCGACCCCCATCGCCCAGTAGTAGGACTGGAAGAACCACATCACGGCGAGCGGGATGAGCAGGCACATCGCCAGCCGGACGACGGTGTACAGCGTGCCCTTGCGTGGAGCGATGTCCACGAGGAGCAGGATGACGGCCACCACCACGGCGAACGCGATGACGACGATCACCGCCTGAAGGATCGGCGGCAACCCGCCGACCCAGTGGAAGAAGTCTTTTGCGGTCATGGAATCCCCTTCACGACGCAGAGCGGATCGAAGGCCCCCGCGACGGTGCGTGGGCCCTGGGAGAAGGAGGGCCGCCCCACAGGGCGGCCCTCCTCACCGATCAGCTCGAGGGCCAGGCGGTCTGGATCTGCGGAAGCACCTCGTCGGTGGGCGTCCCGTTGATCCACGCGACCATGCCCTTCCAGAACGAACCGGAACCGACGGCTCCCGGCATCAGGTCGCTGCCGTCGAAGCGGAAGGTGGTGTCCGGGTCCTGGAGGATCTTGATGGTCTCCTGCAGGATCGGATCCTTCGCGTTGGCCGGGTCGAGGCCGTTGTTGGCGCTCGTGACCCCGCCCAGGCTGACGCGCTTGTTCGCCCACTCCGGGCTGGACAGGTACTCGAGCACCTTCTGCGTCGCCTCGGAGTCGCTGAACGCACCCACGATCTCGCCACCGCCGGTGACGGTCGTCTCGCCGGGCTTCTCGCCCGGGAGCATGAACGCCCACACGTCGCCGTCCTCGGCGATGTTCGTGCCCTTCGGGAAGAAGCCCGAGAGGAACGACGCCTGGTGCGTCAGCGCGCACGAGCCGTCAGCGACCTTCGGGGCGACATCGCCGAACGCGGTGGAATTGATCGAGCGCACGTCGCCGAAGCCGGCGTTGACGTAGCTCGGCTTCAGCAGGATCTGGCCGACGGAGTCGAACGCCTTCTTGATCTCGGGGTCGGTGAACTTGACGTCGCCCTTGACCCACTTCTCGTAGACGTCGGTGCCCGACTGGCGCAGCACGTAGTCCTCGATCCAGTCGGTGCCCGGCCAGCCGGTGGCGGTGCCGGACTCGAAGCCCGCGCACCACGGAGGGGTGCCGGTCTTCGACTGGATGGTGGCGGTGAGCGTGTTCAGCTCCTCGAGCGTCTTCGGGACCTCGACGCCCCACTCCTTGAACTTGGCCGGGGAGTACCAGATCCAGCCCTTGACGCTGGCCATCAGCGGCGCGCCGTAGAAGGTGCCGTCGACGGTGCCGTAGTTCACCCAGTCCTTGGTCCAGTACTTGTCGGCGTTGCTCTTCACCGCGTCGGGAGCGGGCTTGAGGAAGTCGCGCGAGGCGAAGTCGGCGAACAGACCGGGCTGCGGGAAGATCGCGATGTCCGGCGGGTTGCCGCCCTGGGCACGGGTGCCGAGCTGCGTCTCGAAGTCCTGGCTGCCCTCGTACTTGATGGTGATGCCGTTCTCCTTGGACCAGTCGGCCCAGGTCTCCTGGAGGAGCTTCGCCTCGTCGTCGACGATCGTGCCGTAGATGGTCACGGTCTTGTTGTCGTCGGAGCCTCCGCCGCCACCTCCGCTCGGTGCGCCTGGAGCTCCGCAACCTGCGAGGGCGACGCCCGCAACCCCGAGCAGGGCGAGCGGGACGAGCCGCCGGGAACGCTGTGACAGACCCATGTGGTTTCTCCTCTTCGAGTTACTAGGCCCCTACCTCGGACGACGCCCCTCAGCGGCGCGATCGGGAACCGATTCCACGCCAACCTACCGGCGCGCGACATCCCGGCACAATGGGGAAGTGTCACAAGCTCGCAACCATTGACGCGGAAGCGGATGCCGTGATGGGAGCGCTCCCTCGCCGACAGTATGGAACCGGTTCCCTTCCGACGCTCCACGCACTACGCTGTCTTCTGCCCTGCGCTCGACGATGGCGCGGCGAGGATGGTCGAGGAG
>JAGIAK010000159.1 GCA_017744855.1 Microbacterium sp. | reverse complement strand
CGCTCCAGGATGCTCATGCGGCGCCCACCGGCTGCGGCGCGATGAACGCGCCGGAGCGGAGCTGCGGCAGCACCTCGGCGCCGAAGAGCTCGAGCCCGTTGTGGTAGTCCGCGAAGGTGAACATGATGCCGTCGAGCCCGGTCGAGGTCAGCAGCTCCTCGAGCTTCTCCCGCACGGTCTCGGGACCGCCCGCGATCATCTCGGTGTTGAAGCCCTGACGGCGCTCGAGCACGTCGGCGGTCCGGAGCGTGTCCTCGCGACTCGGCCGCTGGCGGTAGGCGGCGGCGATCGACTGGACGCCCTGCAGGTCGGCGCCCTCCTGGATGTGGGCGACCCGGCGCTCCGCGGCGGCGTCCGTCTCCTCGATGACGAGGGTGAGCATCATGTAGGCCTTGACGTCGCGGCCCTTCTCCTCGCCGAGGCGATGGACCTTCGCGACCTGCTCGCCGAGGACGGGCAGCTCTGATCCGCTGACGAAGGCGCCGTCGGCCCGGGAGGTCGTGAAGTCGAGCCCCACGTCCGAGTTGCCGGCGCAGATGAGCCGGGGACGGGTGAACGGCGCCGGCTTGAGCCGGACGTCCTCGAGCGAGAAGAACTCGCCCTCGTAGTCGAAGGAGTCGCTGGCCCAGACGCCCTCGATGACGTCGAGCCACTCCTTGGTGAAGCGGTAGCGGTCGTCGTGCTCGAGGTGCTGCGGACCCCAGAGGCCGAGCTGCTCGAGCTCGAGCTTCCGGCCGCCGACGACGATGTTCATCCCGGCGCGGCCGTGGCTGATCTGATCGAGCGTCGACAGCTGCTTGGCGACGACGAGCGGGTGGTGCGCCGTGGTGTGCATCGTGGCCCAGACGCCGACGTGCTCGGTCGCCTCCGCGAGCCCGCACATCATGGTCATGGACTCGAGCGTCCGGCTCCAGTGGTCGGTCTCGCTCTCATAGCCGCGCCACTTCGCCATCGACATCACGAAGTCCATGCCGACCCGGTCCGCGATCTGCGCCGCCGTCCGGTTGTAGTCGTAGATCTGCTCGAAGTGGAGCGGGGTGTTCCGCGACATGATCCAGCCGCCGTTCCCGATGGGCAGGAACACTCCCAGCTCGATCTCTTTGCCACTCATGGTCAAACGCCTACCTCTCTGCCAACCAGCGTTGTGTTCTCGATATCCCGCATGTGCTTGCCGAGCAGGTTCTCGGCGAGCGTGCTGCCCTCGTACTCCCGGCGGAACAGGCCGCGGCGCTGCAACTCGGGGACGAGCAGATCGGCGATGTCGGCCAATGCGCGCGGCATCGCCCCATGCGAGCTGAGCATGAACCCCCCGTTCGATCCGGTCGCCTCGAACGCCTCCTCGAGGTGGTCGGCGATCGCCTCGGGCGTGCCGGCCATCACCCCCGAGTAGCCGCTGATCCGGTCGCGCCCCTCCTCGAAGAGCTCATCCTTGGTCATGACGTGGTCGACGCCGTACTCGGCGATGAGCCGGTTGAAGTGTCCCGACTTCGAGCCGGTGGCCTTGGCGATGCGCTCGCCGATCTCGCCGAGCGGGAACCGGTCCGGCAGCGTCGCGAGGTCGAAGCCGGCTCCGTTCGAGAGCTGCACCGCGACCATCTCCGGCGTCCATATGTCGAGGAGCTGGCTGCGGCGGTGCTGCGCCACCTCCTCGGTCTCAGCGACGATGACGTCCTTCGACCACATGACGCCCACTTCGTCGGGGCGCCGGCCCTGCCGGGTCAGTTCGGCGTCGAGCGCCGCACGATGCTGCACATGCGCCGCGATCGAGCCGCCCTGGGCGAAGACCAGGTCGGCGAAGTGCGCGGACGCGGCAATGCCTTCCGGCGATGCCCCCGCCTGGACGAGGACCGGTCGCACGACGTCGGCGGGGGCGGCGCTGAGCGGCCCGCGCACGTCGAAGTGCTCACCGTGGTGGTGGAGCTGATGGACCTGCTTCGGGTCGGCGAACTGCCCTGTTTCGGGGTCCATCACGATCGCCTCCGGCGTGACGCTGCGCCAGAGCCCGAGGCAGACGTCCATGAACTCGTTCATCCGCGTGTAGCGCTGGTCATGCGCCATGAGCTCGTCGTAGCCGTAGTTCGCGGCGTCGGCCCGGCGGGAGGACGCGACGACGTTGAATGCGATCCGGCCGTCGCTGATGTGGTTGAGCGAGGTGAGCAGCCGGGCGACATAGAACGGGTGCATGAACGTCGAGGAATAGGTGAGCCCGAAGCCGAGACCGGTCGTGAGCTGCGCGAGCGCCGCGATGTACGGACTCATGTCCTGCCTCGGCCAGCCGACTCCCCATCGGACCGCCCCGTCGGGCGAGCCCTGCCAGGTGTCGGGGATCCCGGTCCCGTCGCCGAAGAACAGCATGTCGAGCCTGGCCCGCTCGGCGATGAGCGCCATCTCCGCATACATCTTGAGATCGGGGAAGGTGCGCCCGGCCCACCCGCCCGGCAGACGCCAACGGCCGTCCGTATGGGTGAAAGACATGTCGAACGCCAGATGCATCACGTCGCGGGATCCGTTCACTGGTTTGGATTTACTGAATCGTTGAAGTACGCTTCACTCCATGGTTTAGGCCAAAAATCACGACAGCGAGTCGCTTCTGTTACCGGTTTGTGAATTGTTTAAGTGATTCGGCACGGCAGTACGGAGGCAGACAACGGCATGACGTCCTCGACTCGCGACGCGCGTCCATCCGCGGACGACGACCTTCCCGCGCTGCACGGCAGCCGACTCGGCGCCGCGATCACGGCGCTCATGATGGGCGTCTTCCTCGCGGCGCTCGACGGGGCGATCCTCGCCAGCGCGCTGCCAACGATCGTCTCCGAGTTCGACGCGACCGAGCACATCGCGTGGGTGGTGACGTCGTACATCCTGTTCCAGACCATGACGACGCCGATCTGGGGCAAGCTCGGCGACCTCTTCGGCCGCAAGCGGATCTTCATGATCGCGATCGCGACGTTCTTCTGCGGTTCGCTGCTCTCCGGCGCGAGCGGGAGCCTCTGGATGCTGATCGGCTTCCGGGCGTTGCAGGGCATCGGCGCCGGCGGCCTGATGGTGAACGCCCAGGCGACGATCGCCGACCTGGTCGAACCCGCCCGGCGGAGCACATACCTCGCGATCAACAGCAGCATCTTCGGCGCGACCAGCGTCATCGGCCCGCTCATCGGCGGGTTCCTCGTCGACGCCCTCGATTGGCGATGGATCTTCTACATCAACATCCCGGTCGCGCTCGCGGCCCTGATCCTCGCCGCCCTGACCATCCCGCAGCGCACTCGGCGCTCCTCGGCCGCCGTCGACTACCTCGGCGCCCTGCTACTGCTCTGCACGGTGGGCTCGATCATCCTGCTCACGAGTCTCGGCGGCACGACGATCCCGTGGAGCTCTCCGATGATCCCGGTGCTCGGCGGCGTCGCGGCGCTCGGCGCCACGCTCTTCGTCCTGCGTGAGCGGCGCGCCGCAGACCCGATCATCCCCCCGCGGCTGTTCCGGAATGCAACCTTCCGGATCTCCACCGTCCTCGCCGCCTGCGCCGGCATCGGCATGCTCGGCATCGGGACGTTCATCCCCTTCTACTTCCAGTTCGTCCAGGGCATGACGCCGACGACCGCCGGGCTCATGCAGCTGCCGCAGACCGCGGGCATGCTCACCGGCAACATGCTGACCGGGCACCTCTTCGTCCGCAGCCGGCACGTCGGGACCGTTGCGATCGTCGGCGGACTGCTCATGACTGCCGGGCTCGTCGGCCTGTCCTCGCTCCGCGCCGACACCCCGCTGTGGGCCGCCGGCGTGGTCCTCCTGGTCTACGGCCTCGGGCTCGGGGTGACGATGCAGCTCGGTCTCGCGCTCTCGCAGAACTCGGCGCCGCGCGCCGACGTCGGCGCCGCCACCGCCGTGGCGACCTTCAGCCGTTCCATGGGCATGTCGCTCGGCAGCGCGCTGCTGGGCGCGGTGCTCGCCGGAGCGCTCGCCGCCGCATTCGCCGCCTCGGGCGACCAGGTCCCGACGGACCTGACTCCGGCGGACCTCGCGCTGCTGGACCCCGTGGCGCGCGCCAGGCTTGTCCAGCCGTACGCGAGCGGCATTCACACCGTCTACACCGTGGCCATCGGGCTCGGCGTGGTGACGCTCACCGCTGCGGCCGCCCTCTTCCTGCAGGGACGCCGGGCTATGCGGATTGTCGCACCACCAGCGACACTGGTCGACTGACGGTGATCGGGTTGCGCCCCGCCTCAAGCGTGCGATCCTCGCGCAGATAGTTGACCACCGCCGTGGCGATGTTCTCGCCGAGCGCCAGGTTGTTCGGGCGGACCGTGGTGAGCGCCGGCACGACCATGGCCGAGAAGGGCAGATCGTCGGCGCCGACCACCCCGATGTCGTCGGGCACCGAGAGGCCGAGCTCCCGAGCGGCGTACAGGACGCCGATCGCGATGCTGTCGGTGTGCGCACAGATGCCATCGAGGTCCGGCACGTCCTCGCGCCACTCGCGCAGCGCCCGGATGATCGCCGCCGGGTCGCTCGGCATGGTGCGCAGGCTGACCGGCTCGAGCCCGTGCTCCTCCAGCGCGTGGTTGATCGTGGCGATGCGCCGACGCACCACCGGCGCATCGCCGAACTCCGCCGAGGCGGCGAAGCCGATCCGGCGGCGCCCGCGGCTGATGAGATGATCGACCTGCAACTGCGCGGTCGGACCCCAGTCGATCCAGTCGGCCCAGCCGCCGTCGCGCGTCGTCTCGGCGTAGGGCACCACGAGGCGGACACCCGCGCCGCGGAATCGAGCGAGCTCGGTGGCGGGAAAGGGCCGCAGCGCCAGGACGGCGGCTGGAGCGACGCTGGCGAGCAGCGTGGCCGCTGAGGGCCGCTCCCCGCCCACATAGGTGAGGAGCGTGAACCCCTGCCGACCGAGGGCGGCCGACGCCGACTCGATCATGTCCGACATCGTCGGCGAGTCCGACATCACCGGCAGCGTGAGGACGACGACGCTGCTCTGACCGGTGCGCAGGGCCCTGGCCGACACATGCGGCACATAGCCGAGCCGGTCGGCGGCGTCGAGGATCCGCTTCCGGGTCGTCGCCGGGATGCTCTGCCGCGTGTTGCCGCTCAGCACGTAGCTCACGGTCGCCTGCGAGACGCCGGCGGCACGGGCGACGTCGGCGCCGGTGACACGGGATGGGACGCCTGCCATTCGCCTCGCCCCTTTGCTCGCTCGCCTTGATAG
>JAGIAK010000158.1 GCA_017744855.1 Microbacterium sp. | reverse complement strand
GGATGTCGGCGCGCACCGACTCGGCACGCGTGGTCGCCAGATACTCCAGCTCGACGTTGGCGTCGTTGCCCGCGCCGACGACCTCGAGCTTGGTCAGTCCGATCAGCCGCGCCGGGAACGGACGGGTCAGGTTGACGCCCTGCACGCGGTCGAGCGGAGCCCGCCGGTGCGAGCGGAAGACGATGCCCTTGCGCACCTCGACGTGATCGCCCGTGATGCGGAACTGCTGGAAGCGCCAGATCACCCAGAACACCGCGACGAGCACGACGACCAGCGCCAGCACACCGAGCAGCACGAACAGGGCGAGGTTGTTCGCGACCACCCAGTCGACCGGGTCGCCGCCGTTGTAGTTCTCGTAATGCGCATCGGGCTCGAACAGGTCGACGACCCAGGCGATGAGTCGGTCGCGAAGGTTCGCGATCACGAAACCGCCGACGATGATCAACGCGAGCCCGCCCTTGAAGAGCGGGGTCAGCGGATGCATCCGATGCCACTCGCCGTCTGCGAGGGAGCTCGGATCCGTCTGCGGTGGCGCGGGGGTGTGGGGCTGCGGCGCGCTCACAGGCCGGTCCGGCGGGTCTCGGCGACCTCGATGAGCGTGTCGCGCAGGGCCTCGGCGGCCTCGGGGGTGAGCCCGGGGATCTGCACGCCCGTGGTCGCTGCCGCGGTCACCATCTTCAGCTGCGAGACCCCGAACGCACGGTCGAGCGGACCCTGCGTGATGTCGACGAGCTGCATGCGGCCGTAGGGCACGGCGATCATCCGCTGCCACAGGATGCCCTTGCGGAACACGATGTCGTCGGCGCGCAGCATGTAGCCGATCGCCTTCGCCTGCCGCGGCAGGATGATCAGCGTGGCGAGCGTGATCACCACGATGACGCCGGCGGGGATGAGCGCCCACCGCTGTTCGATGCCGAACGCGAGCACGAGGGCGACCACCACGACGACGGCGATGAAGATCAGGTTCTGCACGATCTGCGAGACGACGTAGCGGGGCGAGATCTGGTGCCAGACGCCGTCGAGCTCGAGACGCGCGGCGTTGCGCGGTTCGCGCAGCTGGGCGTAGGTGCCGCGGTCGAGGGCGCCGGGATCAGTACCCTGCACCGGGGGCTGCGGGATCGGGGTCAGCGGGTTCTGAGTCATCGGGATCCTTCGGAAGGGTGCAGAGCTGTTCGGCGACGAGCGCGGCCACCACGAGCACGACCGAGCTCGCGATCAGCGCGATCATCGCCACAGTCGACCCTACCTGCGGAGCGACGGGACGCGACAGGAGGAACAGCAGCAGCCCGCCGCCGAAGCCCGCCATGATCGCGCCGAGCAGGCTGGACGCCCTGGCGAGGGTGACGGCGCGCAGCGCGCGGAACGGATCGATGCGCACGCCCGTGCGTACGCTGCGTCGCACCGGCCAGGCCAGCGCCAGCGCTGCGCCCCCGATGATCACGAGCAGCACAGGCAGCAGCAGGGACGGCGTGAAGGTGGCGCGACCGGTGGCCGTGAGCATCTGGTCGACGAGGAACCCCACGCCCAGGCCCAGCACGGCCAGCACGACGAGGAGTCCCGCCGAGGTGCGCCTCATCAGTCCTCCTCGGCGCGCAGCCCCGCGACGAGGTCGGCCACCCGGCCGTGTCCGGGGAGCTCGGCGTCCGGGTCCACCTCGAGCCACGGCTCGAGCACGAACAGGCGCTCGGCCGCACGCGGGTGCGGCACGAGCACGCGGGGGTCGTCGGACACCTCGTCGCCGTACGCGATGAGGTCGAGGTCGAGGGTGCGGTCGCCCCAGCGCTCGCGGCGCTCGCGACCGTTCTCGTCTTCGATGGCGTGCAGCATGCCGAGCAGGATCTCCGGCGCGAGACGCGTCGTCACCAGCGCGACGGCGTTCACGTATCCGGGCGCGTCGGGATCGGGCCCGTCGAGCCGGAGCGCCACGGTCTCGAACAGCCGCGACATCCGCACGTCGCTCACCAGCGGCAGGCGGCCGATACGCTCGGCCGCCGCGCGGATGGTCGCCTCGCGGTCGCCGAGGTTCGCTCCGAGGGCGATCACGGCCACGGCGTCCTCCCGTCCCGTCCTGGACGGCGGGATGTCGGGCGGGATCGTCAGGTTGCGGCTCATACCGGCACCTCCAGTCGACTGCGGTGCACCGTCACCGACACGTCGGCGAACGACAGGGGGATCGGCGCATGCGGCTTGTGCACCGTCACGGTGGTCTCGTGCACGCGGGGGTCGTCGAGCGCCACGTCGGCGATGCGCTCGGCCAGCGTCTCGATGAGGTTCACCGGCTCTCCGGCCACGACTGCGGCGACCTTCTCGGCGAGCTCGCCGTAATGCACGGTGTCGGCGACGTCGTCAGAGGCGGCGGCCCGGGTGAGCGGCATCCGCAACCGCACGTCGACCGTGAACTCCTGCCCGTCCCGTCGTTCGTGGTCGTACACGCCATGCCGACCGAACACGGTGAGCCCGGTCAGGGAGATCTCGTCGAGGTGCTGCATGGTTCCAGCGTACGGTCCGGCGCCGCCGAGGCGCGGGTCACGCACCGTCCCAGGCGTGCGCGATCGAGAGCGCGTCGCGGGTGCCCGCGACGTCGTGCACGCGCACGGCCCAGACGCCCGCCCGCGCGGCGAGTGCGCTGGTGATGGCGGTGGCGAGGTCACGGCGGCCCTCCGACACGTCGTCGTCCTCGGCAGTGCGCAGGGTCTCGGCGAGGAATCTCTTGCGCGAGGTGCCGATCAGCACGCGGGGCCCGAGGGCGATGATCTCGTCGAGTCCGCGCAGCACGTCCCAGTTCTGCGCCCCGGCCTTCGCGAAGCCGATGCCGGGGTCGAGGATCAGCCGCGAAGGCGCGATGCCGGATGCCGCGGCCTCGCCCATGCGCTCCTGGAGCTCCCCCGCGACCTCGCGTGCAGCGCGACGGTACTCTGCCCTCGCGTACATGTCGGAGGAGAATCCGCGCCAGTGCCCGACGGCGTAGTCGGCGCCGGACTCGGCGACGGCCGCACGCATGTCGGGGTCGGCGAGTCCGCCCGACACGTCGTTGACGATGCGGGCGCCGGCGCGCACGGCGGCGGCGGCGGTGGCGGCGTTCAGCGTGTCGACGCTGACGGGGATGCCCTCGGCGGCGAGGCGCTCGATCACCGGGAGCACGCGCTGCTGCTCGACCTCCGCGCCGACGCGCTCCGCTCCCGGACGGGTGGACTCGCCGCCCACGTCGAGCACGGAGGCGCCCTCCGCCCGCAGGCGCAGACCGTGCGAGACGGCCGCGTCGACGTCGAGGTAGCGGCCGCCGTCGCTGAACGAGTCCGGCGTGACGTTGACGATGCCCCAGATGCGGGTCATTCGGCGCCCCGGCCGATCAGCGCGATCAGCTCGGCGCGCGCCACGGCATCCGTGTACTCCCCGCGTGCGGCGATAGTGAGCGTCGACGCCTCCGGCTGGCGTCCGCCGCGCATCGTCACGCAGCCGTGGCTGGCGTCGAGCACGACGAGCACGCCGCGGGTGTCGAGGTGCTCGGAGATGGTGTCGGCGATCTGCTCGCCGAGGCGCTCCTGCACCTGCGGGCGGGCGGCCAGGATCTCGACCACCTTCACGAGGGCGCCCAGGCCGACGACCTGCTCGCCGGGGAGGTACGCGATGTGCGCATGGCCGGCGAACGGCAGCAGATGGTGCTCGCAGACGGAGCGGAAGCGGATGTCGCGCAGCAGCACGGCGCCGGAGGGGAGCGTGTCGGGGGCGGGTCCCCTCGTCACGCTGATCGTGTGCGCGAGCGGCTCGGCGGGGTCCTCCCCCACGCCGGAGAAGAACTCCGCATAGAGGTCGGCCATCCGGGTCGGGGTCTGCTTGAGCCCCGGGCGGTCAGGATCCTCGCCGATCGCCTCGAGCAGTTCGTGCGTGAGGCGTGCGACCCTCTCGCGGTCGACGGACACGGTCAGGCCGTCGCGGGACGAGCCTGGCCGGCGCCTGCCGATCCCTGCTGCGTGCGGGGGGCCGCAGCGGGCGCCTCGACCGATGCCGCGAGGGACACGTCCTTCTTGGGCACCTCGATCGGCGGGCGCTCCGAGACGGGGCGGTCCTCGCTGGAGAGCCACAGCGGACGCTCCGGCAGCTTCTGCACGTCGGTGAAGATCTCGGCGATCTGGTGGTGGTCGAGGGTCTCCTCCTCGAGCAGCGCCAGGGCGAGGCGGTCGAGGATGTCGCGGTTCGCGCTGATCACCGTGTACGCCTCGTTGTGCGCCTGCTCGATGAGCGCGCGCACCTCGGCGTCGACGCGCTCGGCGACGCGCTCGGAGTACTCGCGGCCGCGACCCATGTCACGACCGGCGAAGGGCTCTCCGCCCTCAGAGCCGAGCTTGACCGGGCCGACCTCGGTGGTCATGCCGTACTCGAGCACCATCTTGCGGGCGATCGACGTGGCCTTCTCGATGTCGTTCGAGGCGCCGGTGGTCGGGTCGTGGAAGACGATCTCCTCGGCGACGCGGCCGCCCATGGCGTAGGTGAGCTGGTCCTGCAGCTCGTTGCGGGTGACCGAGTACTTGTCGTCGAGGGGCAGCACCATCGTGTAGCCGAGCGCACGACCTCGCGGGAGGATCGTGATCTTGGTCACGGGGTCGGTGTAGTTCATCGCCGCCGCGGCGAGCGCGTGACCGCCCTCGTGGTACGCCGTGATGAGCTTCTCCTTGTCCTTCATCACACGCGTGCGGCGCTGCGGGCCGGCGATCACGCGGTCGATGGCCTCGTCGAGCGCGCGGTTGTCGATGAGCTGCGCGTTCGAGCGGGCGGTGAGAAGCGCGGCCTCGTTGAGCACGTTGGCGAGATCGGCGCCGGTGAACCCCGGGGTCTTGCGGGCGACGACCTCGAGTTCGACGCTCTTCGAGAGCGGCTTGCCCTTGGCGTGCACCTCGAGGATGCGCTGGCGGCCCTTGAGGTCGGGGGCGTCGACGCCGATCTGGCGGTCGAAGCGGCCGGGACGCAGCAGCGCAGGGTCGAGGATGTCGGGACGGTTGGTGGCCGCGATCACGATGACGTTCGCGTTGGGGTCGAAGCCGTCCATCTCGACGAGCATCTGGTTGAGGGTCTGCTCGCGCTCGTCGTTGCCGCCGCCGAGACCGGCGCCGCGGTGACGGCCGACCGCGTCGATCTCGTCGATGAAGATGATCGCGGGAGAGTTCTCCTTGGCCTGGTTGAACAGGTCCCGCACGCGGGAAGCGCCGACACCGACGAACATCTCGACGAAGTCGGAACCCG
>JAGIAK010000157.1 GCA_017744855.1 Microbacterium sp. | reverse complement strand
GACCTACGAGATGCTCGCCGAAGGGCGCCGGCTGCTGCAGGAGGGCCGCGACGTGGTGATCGCGGTCGTCGAGACGCACGGGCGCGCGGCGACCCTGGCGCAGGCGATCGGCCTCCCCGAGGTGCCACGGCGCACCGCCGAGCACCGGGGCGTTGAGCTCACCGAGCTCGACCTCGACGCCGTGCTCGAGCGCGCACCCGAGATCGCGCTCGTCGACGAGCTCGCCCACACCAACATCCCCGGCTCCGCGCATCCGAAGCGCTGGCAGGACGTCGACGCCCTTCTCGACGCGGGCATCGACGTCATCACCACCGTGAACGTGCAGCACATCGCCTCGCTCGGCGATGTCGTCGAGAAGATCACCGGCGTGGTGCAGCGGGAGACGGTTCCGGATGCCGTGGTCCGCGCGGCCGACGAGATCGAGGTCGTCGACCTCGCCCCGCAATCGCTGCGCGACCGACTCTCCGCCGGCCTCGTGTACCCGGCGGAGCGCATCGACGCCGCGCTCTCCAACTACTTCCGGCTCGGCAACCTCACCGCGCTGCGCGAGCTCGCGCTGCTGTGGCTCGCAGACGAGGTCGACAACGCGCTGCGCTCGTACCGCGCCGAACAGGGCATCGAGGGCAGCTGGCAGGCGCGCGAGCGCGTGGTCGTCGCCCTCACCGGCGGCCCCGAGGGCGAGACGCTGCTGCGCCGCGGGGCGAGGATCGCCGCACGATCGGCGGGCGGCGAACTGCTCGCCGTGCACGTCAGCGCCCAGGACGGACTGCGCGACGAGACGCCGGGCGCCCTCGCTGCGCAGCGCTCCCTCGTGGAGTCGCTCGGCGGCACCTTCCACCAGATCATCGGCGACGACATTCCCGGCACTCTCGTCGAGTTCGCCCAGGGAGCCGACGCCACCCAGCTCGTGATCGGCGTGAGCCGACGCAGCAGGATCGCCGCCGCGCTCACCGGTCCCGGCATCGGCTCCGAGGTCATCCGCAGCTCCGGCGACATCGACGTGCACATCGTCACGCACGCCGCGGCCGGCGGACGAGCTGCCCTGCCCCGCATCACGGGCGGCGCGCTCGGCTGGCGGCGGCAGCTGCTGGGGCTCGCTGTCGCGCTCGCGTTCGGCCCGCTGCTGTCGTGGGTGATGTTCACGTTCCGCAGCCCCGAGTCGATCACCGCCGAGGTGCTGGCGTACCAGCTGCTCGTGGTGGTGGTCGCGCTGATCGGCGGCATCCGTCCCGCGGTGTTCGCGGCCGTGCTCTCCGGCATCACCCTGGACTTCCTCTTCGTCGCCCCGCTCTTCACGATCACGATCGCCCATCCGCTGCACGTGCTGGCCCTCGCGCTCTACGTCGTGATCGCGATCCTGGTGAGCCTCATCGTCGACCAGGCCGCTCGTCGTGCGCGCATCGCCCAGCGCGCGGCCGCCGAGGCCGAGCTGCTCGCCGCAGTGGCCGGCAACGTGCTGCGCGGCGACAACGCCGTGCTCGCCCTGGTGAGCCGCACCCGCGAGGCGTTCGGACTGAGTGGCGTTCGCCTGCTCGCCCCCGACGGCGAGCTGCTCGCGAGCGACGGCGAGCCCGTGGCCGACGGCCGCGCCACCACCGTCCCCGTCGGCACGACACCCGGTGGCGGCCCCCGGGCCCTGCTCGAGCTCAACGGCGAACCGCTCGACGGACCGGAGCGCCGGCTGCTCGACGCCATCGCCGCACAGATCTCGGCAGCGCTGGAGCACACCGACCTGAGCGCCACGGCCCGCGAGGCCGAAGCCCTCGCCGAGACCGACCAGGTGCGCAGCGCCCTGCTCTCGGCGGTGAGCCACGACCTGCGGCGCCCGCTCGCCTCGGCGGTCGCGGCCCTCGGCGGACTGCGCGGGGCCCACGATCTGTCGGCATCCGACCGCGAGGAGCTGCTGGAGACCGCCGACGAGAGCCTGTCAACGCTGTCGGCCCTGGTCACCGACCTGCTCGACGTGAGCCGTGTGCAGGCCGGGGTGCTCGCCGTGTCGGCGGTGCCGATGGATGCGGCGGGCACCGTGCTCGCCGCCGTCGATGAACTGGGACTCGGTCCCGCCGACGTGGAGCTGTCCCTCGACGCCGACCTCCCGCCCGTGCACGCCGACCCCGTGCTGCTGCAGCGCGTGATCGTGAACGTGCTCGCCAACGCGCACCGGCACGCGCCGGACGGCACGCGCGTCCTCATCTCCACGAGCGCTCTCGGCGGCAGGGCGGAGATCCGCATCATCGACCGTGGAGAGGGCGTGCCCGTCGAGCGCCGCGACCAGATGTTCCAGCCGTTCCAGCGTTACGGCGACACCGACAACACCACGGGACTCGGACTCGGACTCGCCCTGTCGCGCGGGTTCACCGTGGGGATGGGCGGTAGCCTGACACCCGAGGACACCCCCGGCGGTGGACTCACCATGGTCATCTCCCTGCCGCTCGCAGGGGTCCACGAGCCGGAGGCGGAATGAAGCTGCTCATCGCGGACGACGACCCGCAGATGGTGCGCGCGCTGCGCATCACGCTCTCGGCACACGGGTACGAGGTCGTCGTCGCGGCCGACGGCGCCGCCGCCATCGCGGTCGCCGCACAGACGCATCCCGACATCATCCTGCTCGACCTGGGGATGCCGCGGCTCGACGGGGTCGAGGTGATCCAGGCGCTGCGCGGCTGGACGACGGCGCCGATCATCGTCGTGTCCGGACGCACCGGCTCCGCCGACAAGGTCGAGGCGCTCGACGCCGGAGCCGACGACTTCGTCACCAAGCCGTTCCAGGTCGACGAGCTCCTCGCGCGTCTGCGCGCCCTCGCGCGTCGCAGCGCGGCATCCGGCGGCGAGTCGACCGTCGGGTTCGGCGACGTGCTCGTCGACCTCGCCACCAAGACCGTCACCCGCGCCGGTACGCGCGTGCACCTCACGCCCACGGAGTGGCGGATGCTGGAGCACCTGTCGCGGCATCCCGGCGCCCTCGTGACCAGGCAGGATCTGCTGAAGGAGATCTGGGGCAGCGAGCAGGTCGCCGACTCCGGCTACCTGCGGCTGTACATGTCGCAGCTGCGCAAGAAGCTCGAGGCGTCGCCCGGCGCTCCGGAGCACCTGCTCACCGAGTCCGGCATGGGCTACCGCCTCGTGCTCTGACGCCCGCTGCGTCGCCGCGCGCGGAGTCGCCCAGCTCGGTCGCGCGCGCTGCCCTGAGTAGCCGAGAACAGGAAGACCGCCCCAGAACAGGAAGCCCTACGGCATCCGTCCTGTTCTGGAGCGGTCTTCCTGATCTCACCACGGTGTCGCGCCGCGCATGTCCGCGCGAGACGACAGCTCAGCCGCGCATTGCGACACCGCGGCGCCAGTAGCCCATGAAGGCGACCTGCGCGCGGTCGACGCCGAGGTCCTTCACGAGGTGCCGGCGCAGCGTGGTGACGACGCCGCTCTCGCCCGCGATCCAGAAGTAGCGGTCTGCCGGAGCATCGGTCGCGGCGATCTCCTCGCCGAGGCCCGAGTACACCGGCGTCTCCCAGAGCAGCTCCTCGCCGTCGATGTCACGCACCTCCACCGACCCGCGCGCGTGCGCGTCGCCCAGGTGGGCGAGCACCGCCGGGATCAGCGCCGTCCCATGCAGCTCACCCTCCTGCCGCGGCAGCCAGGTCACCTCCACCCCGGCCGGCGCATCGATGGACAGGATGTCGGATGCCGTCGGCACCTCGATGAACGCGGTGCCGCGGAGGTCGCGCGGCGAGTCCTCGAGGATGCGCGCGATCGCCGGCGCGGCCGTCTCGTCTCCTGCCAGCAGCACCGACCGTGCGGAGCCCGGGGCGAACTCGGCGCCGCCGTGCGCGCTCGCCGGCACGCCGCGACGGGGCCCGACGATGAACACCGGCTGCCCCGGCTGCGCCGTGCTCGCCCACGTGGATGCCGGTCCCGTGAGCCCCGGCTCCAGGTGCAGCACGAAGTCGACGACCAGCTCGGTGCCGGCATCCGTCTCGATCAGCTCTCGCACCGAATAGGTGCGCATCGACCCGCGCTCCTCCTCGGGGACGGCGAGGTACGAGCCCCACCAGTCGTCGGTGTCGCGGTCGATCGCCGGGATCGCGTACGGCGACGGCGGGAAGATGATCTTGATCCTGGCGTCGAACACGTCACCGGGGGTGCCGAACTCGTCGAGGTCGGCGCCGCCGAACGTGACGCGCACGAAACTCGGCGAGACGCGGTCGACGGCTCGCACCTCGGTGAGCGCGAGCGCGTACGTGGGTCGCTCCGTGGTGGTGCTCTCAGCGGACATGATGCCTCCCGATGGGTGTGACGAGCGGTGTGCCTGACACCGGATCGATGGTGACGTGGTTGGCGAGGCCGAAGACCTGCTCGACGAGGTCGGCGGTCACGACCTCGTGCGGCGTGCCCGCGGCGTGCACCCTGCCGTCCTTCATGGCGACGAGCTCGTCGGCGTAGCGGGCGGCGAGGTTGAGGTCGTGCAGCACCATGACGATCGTCGTGCCGCGCGAGACGCGCAGATCGGTGAGCAGGTCGAGCACCTCGACCTGGTGCGCGACGTCGAGGAACGTCGTCGGCTCGTCGAGCAGCAGGATGTCGGTCTCCTGCGCGAGCGCCATGGCGATCCACACCCGCTGCCGCTGCCCGCCCGACAGCTCGTCGACGCTGCGGTCGGCGAGGTCGGCGATGCCGGTGGCGTCGAGCGCGTCAGCCACCACCTCGTAATCGTGCGCGGTCCAGCGCGACAGCACCTTCTGGTGCGGATGGCGCCCGCGCCCGACCAGGTCGGCGACGGCGATGCCCTCAGGCGCGATCGGCGACTGCGGCAGCAGTCCGAGGATGCGCGCGACCTCCTTGGTCGGCCGGGAGTGCACGGACTTCCCGTCGAGCACGACCTGCCCCGACGACGGCGACAGCAGGCGTGCGAGCGCGCGGAGCAGCGTCGACTTGCCGCATCCGTTCGCGCCGACGATCGCCGTGATGCGACCGGGGGTCAGCGCGAGGTCGAGCCCGTCGATGATCGTGCGGTCTCCGTAGGCGAGGGTGACGGACTCTGCCGACAGGGTGTGGGCCTCGGTCACAGCGAGCCTCCCGAGCGGTTGGTGCGGATGAGCAGATAGATGAGGTACGGGGCGCCGAGCACGCCCGTGACGACGCCGACCGGGTAGCGGGCGCCGAGCGCGAACTGGCCGATCAGGTCGCCGCCCAGCACGAGCAGCACGCCCACGAGACCCGACGGCAGCAGCAGCGCGGCGCCCATCGCGGTGGCCATGAACGGGCCGGTGCACGGCGTCGCCGCGAAGGCGGCAAG
>JAGIAK010000156.1 GCA_017744855.1 Microbacterium sp. | reverse complement strand
GCGCTGCTCATCGGTGTGGCCGCTTTCATCGGCGGCGAACTCGGGTACTACATCGGGCACAAGGGAGGCCCGGCGGTGTTCGAGCGCAAAGAATCCGGGCTATTCAGCCGCAAGAACGTCGAGCGCACCAACGCGTTCTTCGAGCGGTTCGGCGGCATCACCGTGATCCTCGCCCGGTTCGTGCCGATCGTCCGCACCTTCGCGCCCGTCGCGGCGGGCGTGGGACACATGCCATGGCGTCGCTACACGCTCTACAACCTCATCGGAGCCGTCCTGTGGGGCTTCGGACTCACGATGTTCGGCTACGTCATCGGATTCATCCCGCCGGTCGCCCACTTCGTCGAGAGCTACATCGACCTGATTCTCCTCGCCGCGGTCGGTGGAACCGCTCTGGTCACGCTCTGGCACTACCTCTCCGAGCGTTACAAGGCCAAGAAGCACAGTGCGGCCGGCGGCGACACCGTGACCGACGCCGCCGAGGCGCAGAGCCTGGCCCTCGACCTGGACGGCGACGACAAGAACTGAGGCGTGGCGGGCCGGCGGTCAGCCGGCCTTCTTCGTGCGGGAGCCCTTCTTGGGCGCCTTCTCCTCCTCGGGCTCTGCGGCATCGGCACGCGCGGCCTTCGACCGGGCGACGCTCGCGCGCAATGCCTCCATGAGGTCGATGACCTCCCCGCCGGCGGCACCTCCCGCTTCCTCGCCGAAGGTCTCGGCCACGTCGAACGTGTCGCCCGCCTCGATCTTCGCGTCGATGAGCGTGCGCAGCTCCCGCTGGTACTCGTCGACGAAGGCCTCGGGGTCGAAGTCGGCGGAGTAGCTCTCCACGAGCGATGCCGACAGCTCGAGCTCCTTGTCGGAGATCGTCACGTCCTCGTCGAGCACGGGGAACTCCGCCTCCCGCACCTCGTCGGCCCACAGCAGCGTCTGCAGCACGAGCACGTCGCCGCGCACCCGCAGCGCGGCGAGCCGTGTCTTCTGCCGCAGCGTGAAGCGCACGATGGCCGTCCGGTCGGTCTGCTCGAGTGTCCTGCGCAGCAGCACGTACGCCTTCGGGGACTTCGAGTCGGGCTCCAGGTAGTACGCCTTGTCGAGGGTCAGCAGGTCGACCTGGTCCGACGGGACGAACTCGACCACGTCGATCTCACGGCTCTTCTCAGCGGGGAGCGCGGCGAGGTCGTCTTTGGTGAGCACGACGGTCTGACCGTCGTCGACGTAGGCGCGGTCGATGTCGGCGTAGGCGACGGTCTCGCCGCACACCTCGCATGTGCGCTGGTAGCGGATCCGGCCGCCGTCCTTGTCGTGCACCTGGTGCAGCGACACGTCGTGGTCCTCCGTGGCGGAGTACACCTTGACCGGTACGTTCACCAGGCCGAAGGTGAGCGCGCCCTTCCAGATCGTCCTCATCACACCAGTAGACACCAGTCACACCCGTCACGACCAGCCCCTTGACTACGCTGGCGTCATGGTCGCTGATGCTCAGGTCGTGCAGGTCGACGGCCGACGCCTGCGCGTGACCAATCTCGACAAGGTCGTCTACCCCGAGACCGGCACGACCAAGGGCGAGGTCATCGCCTATTACACGCGGATCGCGCCGCTGCTCCTCCCCCTGCTCGAAGGCCGTCCCGTCACCCGCAAACGCTGGGTCGAGGGCGTGGGCACGGCGGCCGCGCCGGCCGACGCCTTCTTCACCAAGCAGCTCGAACGCGGAGCGCCCTCGTGGATCCCGCGACAGGAGATCGTGCACTCCGACGGGCCGAAGGAGTACCCGCTCGTCGAGGACGTCCCCACGCTCGTCTGGCTCGCCCAGGTGGCCGCCATCGAGCTGCACGTGCCGCAGTGGCGGTTCGGAGCCGACGGTCTCCCCGGACGGCCGGATCGGCTCGTGCTCGACCTCGATCCCGGCCCCGGCGTCGAGCTCGCGCAGTGCGCGGAGGTCGCGCGGATGGCCCGCAGCATACTCACCGACATGGGACTCGATCCGGTGCCGGTCACCAGCGGGAGCAAGGGCATCCATCTGTACGCAGCCCTTCCCGGCGCGCAGACCAGCGAGGAGGTGTCCCTGGTGGTCAAGGAGCTCGCGCGTCTCATCGAGGGCGAGCATCCCGAGCTGGCGACCAGCGTCATGTCGAAGGCGGTGCGCGGCGGCAGGGTGTTCCTCGACTGGAGCCAGAACAACGCCAAGAAGACCACGATCTCGCCGTACTCCCTGCGCGGGCGCGCGCAACCGTGGGTCGCGGCGCCCCGCACCTGGGATGAGCTCGACGACCCGGGCCTCGCGCAGCTCGACCTCGACGCCGTGCTGCAGCGCGCAGAGGACGGCGTCGCCCCGCTCACCGGCCTGCTCGCGCCACGGGAACAGCCCCCGGCGCCTGCGGCACCCTCACGCCACCGCCGCCCTGCTCTCCCACGCGCGGCCGCCGTCGACGCGGCGCCGATCTCGGTGGCTCCTATGCTCGCCGAGAATGGCACGCCGGCGCTCGCCAGAGGGCTGGGCGATCCGGCGTGGGTCGAGGTCAAGTGGGACGGCATCCGCGCGATCGGCACCTGGTCGGGAGGACGGATGCTGCTGCACGCGCGCAGCGGCACCGACATCACCGCGCGGTACCCCGAGCTCACGGCGGACGGCGCCCCCGCCCTGCCGGTCGCCGACGCCGTCGTCGATGGGGAGATCGTCGCGTTCGATGCGCAGGGACGGCCGAGCTTCTCGCTGCTGCAGAACCGCATGCATCTGACTCGTCCGCGGGAGATCGAGCGCGAGGTCGTCCGGACCCCGATCGTGTATCTGGTGTTCGACCTGCTGCGACTCGACGGTCACGACCTCACCGACATGCCCCTCTCCCAGCGTCGCACGCTGCTCGAGGATGTGGTGTCCGACCTCGACGCGCCGATGCGAGTGCCTCCCGTTTTCGACGACGTCGACGCCGCCCTTGCGGCGAGCCGGGAGTTCGGACTGGAGGGCGTCGTGGTGAAGGACAGCGGGTCGCGGTACCGTCCAGGCCAGCGCTCCCCGTCCTGGATGAAGGTGAAGCACACGAGGATGCAGGAGGCGGTGATCGTCGGCATCCGTCCGGGCAAGGGCGACAGGGAGGGCACGATCGGCTCTCTCCTCCTCGCCGTGCCAGACGGCCGCGCGCTGCGCTACGTCGGACGCGTCGGCACCGGTTTCACCGATCGGATGCTGCGGGACCTCCTCGCACAGCTGAAGCCGCTGCGCATCGACACCGCACCCCTGCACGGGGTGCCCGCTCTCGACGCCTCGGACGCGCTCTGGGTGCGCCCGGAGCTCGTCGGGGAGGTCGAGTTCGCGAACTGGACCCCGGACGGCATCCTCCGGCACTCCCGCTGGCGCGGGCTGCGTCCGGACAAGACACCGTCCGAGGTCTCGGTCGAGCGTTAGTCGACGAGTGCTCCCGCGGTGAGGTTCGCGATCGCTCCGGTCAAGGAGCTCGCGCGGTCGGATGCCGCGAAGGCGAGGTACTCCGCGACGTCGTCGAGCACGGGCAGACGCCCCAGCATGGTGCCGCTCGCGAGCCCGCCCAACCACTGATCCATCGGCAGGCCGCTGCCCGCCGCGGTCCTCGCGAACATGTCGCCGGTGTAGGAGGTGGCGAGGGCGTCGGACATCGCGTGCGGACGCACGCAGACGACGCGGATGCCGTCAGGCCCGAGCTCGCCCGCGAGCGCTCGGGAGAACCCCTCGAGACCCGCCGACTGGGCCGCGTTGCCGAGCAGGCCGAGACCGGTAAGGCGTGCGCCGGGCGTCGAGATCGTGAGCACGACTCCGCTGCCCTGCGGGATCATGTGCCGCGCCGCCGCCTTCGCGGTGACGAAGTTCGTCCGCAGGTAGCCGTCGACGGGGTGCAGGTACTCCTCCACCGAGGTCTCGCCGATGGCGCGGCCCTGCACGTGATCGAATCCGACGGCGTTGAGCGCGATGTCGATGCGGCCGGTAGCGGCGAACACCTCGTCGGCATGCCGATCGACGGCACCCTGATCCATGGCGTCGACGACGGCGGTGGCGACGTCCGCCCCCTCGGCCCTCGCAGCCGCGGCCGCCTCCTCCAGTCGCGAAGACGAGCGTCCGGCGAGGAAGAGCCGCGCCCCCTCCCTGGCGAAGACGCGAGCCGCGGCGGCCCCGATCGATCCTCCGGCGCCGTGGATCACGGCCACCCTGTTCTCCAGCAGCATGACGAACCTCCTGCGTCGACGACTGATATGCAACTCAAGCATTGCACTCGTTCGTCGATAAATGCAACTCTGAAGTTGCATTCAGGCGATCAGGCGTGGTGCGGTTCGCAATCCGACTGCTCGGCCGGTTCGATCTGGAACGTCGAATGCTCGACGTCGAAGTGCTCGGCGAGGCACGCCTGAAGGTCGCTCAGCAGTTGTGCGGAGCGCCCGTCTGCGAGCAGCTGCGGCTCGACCGAGACGTGCGCGCTGAACACAGGCGCACCCCTGGTCAGCTGCCAGACGTGCACGTCGTGCACGCCGACGACACCCTCGTAGTCGAGCAGGTGCGTGCGGATCTCGCTCACCGCCGTGCCCTTCGGCGCCGACTCCGCGAGCACCGAGAACACCTCGCGCAGCAGGGAGACGGCTCGCGGCACGATCAGCACGGCGATCATCATCGACGCGATGGCGTCAGCCGGCATCCATCCCGTGGTGACGATGACGATCGCCGCCACGATCACCATCACCGAGCCGATGAGGTCGCCCATCACTTCGAGATAGGCGCCCCTGACGTTGATGCTCGTGCGCTGCGCACGGCTCAGCAGCCACATCGAGACCGCGTTCGCCAGCATGCCGACCACAGCCACGACCAGCATCAGCCCGCCTGCCACCTCGACCTCGCCGGGGTTGATCAGCCGTCCGACCGCCTCGAACGCCACCCAGAGCGCGAGCGCGATGAGGATGACCGCGTTGATCAGCGCTCCGAACACCTCGGCGCGCTGGTACCCGAAGGTGCGGCGGTCATCGGCCGGACGCGCAGCGACCGAGGCCGCGATCAGGGCGATCACGAGTGCCGAGGCGTCGGTGAACATGTGCGCCGCGTCAGCGAGGAGCGCGAGCGAGCCGGTGAGGATCGCGCCGACCACCTGCACGAGCATGATGGTCGCCGTGAGGCACAGCGAGATCGTCAGCAGGCGGCGGTGACCCGCGGAGCGGATGCCGCCGGGGGCGGGTGCGTGATCGTGCATGCCCCAAGGCTAGACCGGGATTCCGGCCGTCAGACGCCGTTTCCCCTAGTCGGGAATGGGGATGATTCTCACTAGCGCCTAGAGTGCGGCGAGCAGTGGCATGAGCTCGACGAAGGCCCTCGCCCTGTGCGATTGCGCCTGCTTCTCCTGCTCG
>JAGIAK010000155.1 GCA_017744855.1 Microbacterium sp. | reverse complement strand
GAGGTCCGCCTGCTGCAGGATCTCCGCGAAGATCAGCGCCGTCAGCGGCGTGGTCTCGGCGGGCTTGAGCACGACGGTGTTGCCTGCGGCGAGGGCCGGGGCGAGCTTCCACGCGAGCATGAGCAGCGGGAAGTTCCACGGGATCACCTGGCCGGCGACGCCGAGGGCGCGGGGGTTGGCTCCGAGCCCGGCGTGGTCGAGCTTGTCGGCCCACCCGGCGTAGTAGAAGAACCAGGAGGCCACGAGCGGCACGTCGACGTCGCGGCTCTCCTTGATCGGCTTGCCGTTGTCGAGGCTCTCGGCGACGGCGAGCTCACGGGCGCGCTCCTGCACGAGGCGGGCGATGCGGAAGAGGTACTTGCCGCGGTCTCGGCCGCTCATCTTCGACCAGGTCTTGTCGTACGCACGGCGAGCGGCGGCGACGGCGCGGTCTACGTCCTCGGAGGAGGCCGTCGCGATCTCGGCAATGCGGCTCTCGTCCGACGGCGAGATGGTGGTGAAGCTCGAGCCTGAACCGTCGACGAACTCGCCGTCGATGAAGAGGCCGTAGCTGTCGCGGAGGTTCAGGATCGCCTTGGACTCCGGCGCGGGAGCGTATTCCAGAAATGACATGTTCGATATCCCAGTCAGTCGATCGTGACGTAGTCGGGGCCGGAGTAGTGGCCGGTGGTGAGCTTCTGACGCTGCAGGAGCACATCGTTGAGCAGGCTCGACGCGCCGAAGCGGAAGAGGTGCGGCTGGAGCCACTCCTCCCCGACCGTCTCCGCGACCGTCACCAGGTACTTCACGGCGTCCTTCGACGCGCGGATGCCGCCGGCGGGCTTCACGCCGATCTTCTCGCCGGTGCCGCGGTACCAGTCGCGCACGGTCTCCAGCATGAGCAGCGTCGTGGGCAGGGTCGCCGCGGGCTGCACCTTGCCGGTGGACGTCTTGATGAAGTCGCCGCCGGCGAGGATGCCGAGCCAGGAGGCGCGCTTGATGTTGTCGTAGGTGTTCAGTTCGCCCGTCTCCAGGATGACCTTGAGCGAGGCGTAGCTGCCGTCCGGGCGACGGCAGGCTTCCTTGACCTGAGCGATCTGGTCAAAGACGAGGCCGTAGCGGCCGGACAGGAAGGCTCCGCGGTCGATCACCATGTCGATCTCGTCGGCACCGGCGGCCACGGCCTCGGCGGTGTCGGCGAGCTTGATCGCCAGCGACGAGCGTCCGCTCGGGAAGGCGGTCGCGACGGCCGCGACGGAGATCCGCCCGTCGTCGGGATCGCCGTGCAGTGCGCCGAGCGCCTCGACGGCGTCGCCCACCATGTCGCCGTACACACACACCGCGGCGACGCGGGGCGTCGTCGGGTCGGCGGCGTCGGGGTTCTTCGCCTTGGCGACGAGCGAGCGCACCTTGCCCGGCGTGTCCGCGCCCTCGAGCGTGGTCAGGTCGATCAGACGGATGATGGTGTCGAGCGCCCACGCCTTCGACGTCGTCTTGATCGAGCGGGTGCCGAGGCCGGCAGCGCGCTGCTCCAGGCCGACGGCGTCCACGCCGGGGAGGCCGTGCAGGAACCGGCGCAGCGTGGCGTCGTCGGGCTCACCGCCCAACACGTCCACCGCCGACCGGCGGCTGAGTTCTGTGGTCGTCACTGTTCCTCCAACAATGCTCGGGCTGTGTTCTCATCTGTCACCAGCACGCTGCACAGGCCGCTGGTGACGACCGTGCGCGCGATGTCGTGTTTCGCGGGACCGGCGGTCACGAAGACCGCCCTCTTCGCACCGCGGAGGCGCGTCAGGTCGACGCCGACCGTGCGCGCGTCGAGCTGAGGGTCGACGATGTTGCCGTCGGCGTCGATGTACCGCCCCAGCACGTCGCCGACGGCACCGCGCCTGGCGAGCTCCTCGACGTCGGTCGGGGTCAGGTAGCCGTTCTCGACGTGGGCCGATGTGGCGTCGCAGGGCCCTGCGGTGAACAGGAACGCCTGCGCGGCCGCGGCCTCCTCGAGCACTCCGGCGACGGTTCGGTCGGACTCGATCGCCAGCTTCGTCTCCACGCGCTCCAGGATCGCGGGGCTGGGCAGGAGCGAGACGTGACCGGACGCCCGCTGCGCGATGGTCGCGGCGAGCCCTGCCGCTCCGCCGGAGCGGCGGTTGAGGCTGACGCCGCCGTTGAGCTGAACCACGGTCACGCCGGTCGCCCAGCCGTCCGGCAGGGCTTCGGCGACCGCACGGAGCGTGCGACCCCAGCTGACGCCGAGCGTGCGCGGCACGGGGCGCATGGCGGTCAGGTAGTCGGCGGCGGCGTGCGCGACCCGATCGAGAGTGCCTTCGTCTCCCTCGGGAGCGGGCACGACGATGGCGGCGGCGAGCCCGTGGCGCTCCACGAGCTGACGCTCCAGCCCGAGACGACGCGCGCGCGGGTGCACGATCTCGATGCGCACGATGCCGCGCTCGCGAGCCTGTGTGAGCAGACGGCCGACCTTCCATCGTGAGATCTTGAGGAGGGCGCCGATCTCGTCCTGCGTCTTGTCCTCGTCGTAGTACAGCTCGGCGACCCGGACCATGAGCAGCTCTTCTTCCACGGCATCCTCCTTCCGCACTCAGCCTACGACGATTCCCGCGTCCGCGCACCTGCCTGCTCATATGAGCAAATGACCGCCGGGAGGATGCACAAAAGGACGCCGGCCCGAAGACCGGCGTCCTTCTCGTGAACGGAGCTCAGGCGCGCTTGCGCGTGGTGAGCACCTGATCGACGATGCCGTACTCCTTCGCCTGCTCGGCGGAGAGGATGTTGTCACGGTCGATGTCGCGGTTGACCTGCTCGGCAGTGCGGTTGGTGTGCTTCGCCATGGTCTCCTCGAGCCACGTGCGCATCCGCAGGATCTCCGCCGCCTGGATCTCGATGTCGGAGGCCTGCCCGTGACCGGCCTCCCCCATCGCGGGCTGGTGGATGAGCACACGCGCGTTCGGCAGTGCCAGACGCTTGCCGGGGGCGCCTGCGGCGAGCAGCACGGATGCCGCGGACGCCGCCTGGCCGAGCACGACCGTCTGGATCTGCGGCGCGACGTACTGCATCGTGTCGTAGATCGCGGTCATGGCCGTGAACGAGCCGCCGGGCGAGTTGATGTACATGGTGATGTCGCGCTCGGAATCCTGGCTCTCGAGCACGAGAAGCTGAGCCATGACATCGTCGGCTGACGCGTCGTCGACCTGCACGCCGAGGAAGATCACGCGGTCTTCGAACAGCTTGTTGTAGGGGTCCTGACGCTTGAAGCCGTATGCGGTGCGCTCCTCGAACTGCGGGAGCACGTAGCGGCTGGACGGGAGGTTTCCGGCGGACTGGAAGGTGGGGGTGTACATGATGATCCTTCGCTTTCCGCTTACTTGGCGTCCTGGTCGGTTCCGCCGCCGCCGATGACGTCGGAGGCCGATTCGCGGATGTGGTCGACGAAGCCGTACTCGAGGGCTTCTTCCGCGGTGAACCAGCGGTCGCGGTCGCCGTCGGCGTTGATCTGCTCGACCGACTTGCCGGTCTGGGCCGCCGTGATCTCCGCGAGGCGGTTCTTCATCGAGGTGATGAGCTGCGCCTGCGTCTGGATGTCGCTCGACGTGCCGCCGAAGCCGCCGTGGGGCTGGTGCAGCAGCACACGGGCGTTCGGGGTGATGTAGCGCTTGCCCTTGGTGCCGGCGGTCAACAGCAGCTGCCCCATGGACGCCGCCATGCCGATCCCGACCGTGACGATGTCGTTCGGGACGAACTGCATGGTGTCGTAGATGGCCATGCCCGCGGTGATCGATCCGCCGGGAGAGTTGATGTAGAGGTAGATGTCCTTCTCAGAGTCCTCTGCGGCGAGAAGAAGGATCTTCGCGCAGATCTCGTTGGCGTTCTCGTCGCGCACCTCTGAGCCCAGCCAGATGATGCGGTCCTTCAGCAGACGATCGAAGACGCTCGTCGCGACCAGGGGTTCAGCCATGTCAGCTCCTGCTTCCGTGTTTCGGTGATTCGAATCTACCGGCGACAACGCGCGGCACAGGCCGTGTTCGCCGTCGGCATATCAGGTGTCGGAGTCGGCGATCTCCCGCGCGTACGCGGTCATCGAGCGGTGGTACCTCGGCAGGTGCGGCACGAGCGCGAGGATCGCGATCGACAGGCCCCGCGCCGGCTTGCCGGAGCTGGCCAGCACCAGCGCGTGCACGACGGCGACGGCGTCCCGGTACGGCCCGTCCACCGACCGCTCCTGCTCCTCCTCGACGAGGGCGAGGGCCTCGTCGTACTCGCCGAGGTTGCGGAGGGTGCTGGCGAGCTGGATCACGGCCTGCGCCCGGTGGTCCTCGTCGAGTCCGAGATCGAGCGCCCGCCGGTACAGCACCGCGGCCTCCGCCTCACGACCGGCGGAATCCCGGGCGCCGGCGCGCTCGAACACCGCCCTGGCGTCGTCGTCGCCGCGCTCCGCTGCGATCGCGTCGATCCGCGCGATGATCTCGTCTCCGACCTCGATGCCCGCCGCCTCGGTCCAGACCTCGTCGATGCGCTCGTCCCAGGTGCTCATGTCCATCCCTCCCGTGATGCGAGAAGGGGCGGATGCCGCAGCATCCGCCCCTTCCCTTCGATCAGTCGATCACTCGGCCGAGTCTGCGGCCTTCTTGGCCGGAGCCTTCTTCGCCGCGGGCTTCTTCGCGGCCGGCTTCTCCTCGGCGTCGGCATCCGCCTTCTTGGCGGGGGCCTTCTTCGCGGGGGCCTTCTTGGCCGGCTTCTCCTCGGCCGGGGCCTCGGCCTCAGCCTCGTCGTCGGTCACGATGAAGTCGCTCAGGTCGACGGCCTTGCCGTTGCTGTCGACGACCTTGACCTTGCCGAGGGCGATCGCGAGCGCCTTGTTGCGGGCGACCTCGCCGACGAGCGCGGGCAGCTGGTTCGAGGACTGCAGCGCCTCGACGAACTCCTGCGGAGCCATGCCGTACTGCGCGGCCGACTGCACGAGGTACTGCGAGAGCTCCTCCTGCGAGACCTGCACGTCGGCCTGCTCGGCGATCGTGTCGAGGAGCACCTGCGTGCGGAACTGCTTCTCGCTCGCCTCGGTGACCTCGGCGCGGTGCACGTCGTCTTCCAGGCGGCCCTCGCCCTCGAGGTGGTTGTGCACCTCGTCCTCGATGAGCTGCGGCGGGACCGGGATCTCGATCTGCTCGAGCAGCGTCTCGACGAGCTTGTCGCGGGCGGCGGAACCCTGCGTGAAGACGCCCTGCTGGGCGACGCGCTCGGCGAGGCTGGAACGGAGCTCGGCGATCGTGTCGAACTCGCTGGCGATCTGCGCGAAGTCGTCGACGACGGCATCGATGAATCCGTAATCGAGCGCCTCACGCGCGGTGTACCAGCGGTCGTGCAGCGAGTCCTCGAAGATCCGCTCGGGCGGCTGGCCGGTGTCGGAGG
>JAGIAK010000154.1 GCA_017744855.1 Microbacterium sp. | reverse complement strand
AACGTACCCTCACCACGTTTCGACTCGTCGCTGCGCTCCTCGCTCAACGACCGGAGCCACGCCCCCGCGACACGTTTCGACTCGTCGCTGCGCTCCTCGCTCAACGACCGACGCCGGTGCGACACCCCGGTCGTTGGCACGAAGAAGGGCCCCGGATGCCGTGGCATCCGGGGCCCTTCGATCGGGTGTCAGTTGGTGCGGGCGATCTTGTTGTCCGCGCCGTACTTGTAGATGCCGATCGTGGCGCCCTGCGGGTCGCCGTTCTCGTCGAACGTGACATCGCCGGAGTAGCCGTCGTAGTCCGGCACGCCGCCATCGTTGATGATCTTCGCGCAGTCCGCGAACGACGTGCACTTCTTGCCGTCGCCGGATCCGCCCGAGACCTCCTGCATCTTGGCCGCGATGTCCGCGCCCTTGGTGGAGTCGGCCGCGAGCGAGGCGAGGGCGACGAGGACGACCGCGTCGTAGGCCTCACCGGCGTAGGTGAAGTCCTTCACCTCGGCGTTGCCCTTGCCGGTCCAGTAGTCCTGCAGACGCTTGGTGAAGTCGTCGGCGAGCTTCGGGCCGGCCTTGGTTCCCTGCGCGCCCTCGAGCGAGACCGGGATGTCGGAGCCGTAGTCGGACAGGTTGCCGTCGACCATATAGAACTTGCTGGCCGGGATGCCGGCGTTCACCAGCAGCGGCGCGATGGTCTTGAACTGCTCGAACGACACGATCGCCACGGCGTCGGGGTTCTGCGCCTTGATCGTCTCGACCTGGGCGTCGAACTGCGCGTCGCCGACGTTGTACGACGCCTCGGCGACGACCTTGCCGCCGGTGCCCTCGAACGTCTTCTTGATCGCGGCGTCGAGGCCGGTGCCGTACGCGTCGTTCTGGTAGATGATGCCGAGCGTCTTGTGGCCGTCCTCGGCGATCAGGTTGCCGAGCACCTCGCCCTGCAACAGGTCGCTCGGGGCGGTACGGAAGTACAGTCCCTTGTCGTCCCAGCTGGTGAAGTCGGGCGACGTGTTCGACGCCGAGATCTGCAGGATGCCTGCGGCGACGTTGCCGTCGAGGATCAGCTTGGAGACACCGGACGCAGCCGCACCGACGATGGCGCTCACGCCGGCGCCCTGGAGCTTGGTGATCGAGGTCTCGTACGCCTTGGTGTCGGTGTCGCCCTCGTCTTCGGCGGTGAGGTCGATGGTGATGCCGGCCTTGGCGTCGTTGATCTCCTGCACCGCGAGTCCGACGCCGGACTCCATGGGCGGGCCGAGGAAGGCGAGGGAACCGGTCTGCGGCAGCAGCGATCCCAGCTTGAGGGTGAGGTCCGCAGACGGCTTGTCGCCACCAGACGGCTTGTCGCCCCCGGAGGTCGTGCTGCAGCCGGCGATGACGAGTGCGGTCGCGCTCACCAGCGCGACCCCCGCGAAGACCTTCGCTGTGCGCGAGCTCTTCAGTGCGTTCATGTTGCTCCCTTGCGTTACTGAACGTGGATTTGTGACCACTGTGTCGGGTGCTCTAACCCTAGAGCGTCGCGGGAGCGCGTAGTAGGAGCTTAGGTTTCGGTGCGTTAACGATCCGGTACCGGGTCTCGCGACGCGTGCACCTGAGGGTCAGACGAGCTCGGCCTGATCGACCTGCCGGCCGCGTCTGGCCGCGAGGAGCAGGTCGATCACGAACACCGTGATGGCCAGCCACACCAGCACGAACCCCGCCCAGCGCGCCGGGGGCATCGACTCCCCGAGGAACACCACGCCGATCACGAACTGCATGACGGGCGTCACGAACTGCAGCATGCCGATCACGGCGAGGTTGACGCGGCGGGTGCCGGCGGCGAACAGCAGCAGCGGCACGGCGGTCGCCACGCCCGCGAACGCCAACAGCGTCGCGTGCCACGGTCCGTGCTGGCCCATCGTGATGCCCGCGGGGGTGGTCGCCACGATGACCAGCTGCACGGCGGCGATCGGCAGCAGCCAGAAGGACTCCAGGGTGAGTCCGCTGACCGCGTCGACCGCGGGGCCGATCTGCTTCTTGATGAGGCCGTAGACACCGAAGGAGGCGGTGAGCGACAGGGCGATCCATGGGAACTTGCCGTACACGGCGATGATCACGATCACGGCGATCGCGGCGATGCCGATCGCCGCCCACTGCAACCGTCGCACGCGCTCCTTGAGCACGAACACACCCAGCAGCACCGTGGTGATCGGATTGATGAAGTACCCCAGGCTCGTCTCGACCACGTGGCCGCTGAGCGTGCCGATGAGGAAGACCTGCCAGTTGACGTAGATCAGGACCCCCGCGAGCGCCGTGAGGCCGAGGAGCTTGGGCTGTCGGATGATCACGCCGAACGCCTTCCAGCCGCGGGTCACCGTGAGCAGCAGCAGGCAGAAGACGAACGAGAGGATGACGCGCCACGCGACGACCTCCCACGGCCCTGTGGGCACGAGGAGGAGGAAGTAGAGCGGCAGCACTCCCCAGAGCAGATAGGCGGCGCCCGCGTAGGCGACGCCCGCGCTGTTCCGGGCGCGCAGGGTGGTGTCTGGACTCACCGCACAACCCTATGCCCGTGGAGACGGCCGCTTTCGCCGGTCGGGCGCAGATTGGCAGGAATCAGACGTCGGCTGGCGGCGCCGCGGACGACGGAGGGCCCGGATGCACGAAGCATCCGGGCCCTCCGCTCTGCGGTGCGCTGGATCAGCGGACGACGACCGCGAGGACGTCGCGAGCCGACAGGACGAGGAACTCGTCTGCGCCGAACTTGACCTCGGTGCCGCCGTACTTGCTGTAGAGCACGCGGTCGCCGACGGCGACGTCGAGCGGGACGCGGTTGCCGTTGTCGTCGATGCGGCCGGGGCCCACGGCCACGACCTCGCCCTCCTGGGGCTTCTCCTTGGCGGTGTCGGGGATGACCAGGCCACTCGCGGTGGTCTGCTCGGCCTCGACCTGCTTGATGACGATGCGGTCCTCGAGCGGCTTGATGGAAACCGACACGGTCTACCTCTTCTTTCTTGACGCTGACACGAAAGACTTGTTCGCACTCTCAACCCGAGAGTGCTAACGCCAGTCTAGGCGCTCGGCTGGCACTCACGCAATGCGAGTGCCAGCCCGCGCCGCTCTAAGCTGAACGGGTGGAGATGTCCGAGCTGCGCGCACTGCTCACGCCCGACGGGTTGGGCCTGCTCGACGCCGCCGGGGAGATCGACTCGACCGCCGAGGTCGCCCGCGCTGTCTCGCGGCTGCGCGCCGCGGGCCACTCCCCCGACCTCGTCTCCGCCGTCGTCGGCCAGGCGCATCTGCGGGCCAAGGGGCGGGCCAAGTTCGGCGGGTTCGCCGACCGGATGCTGTTCACCCGCGCCGGCCTGGAACAGGCCACCCGGCTCCCGGTCGCCGCCAGGCACGCGCAGCGGATGCGGAGCGCCGGCATCACTCGTGTGGCCGACCTCGGCTGCGGCATCGGCGGCGACGCGCTCGCGTTCGCCGGCGCCGGCCTCTCCGTGGTGGCCGTGGACGCCGACGAGGTCACCTCGGCGATCGCCGCGTACAACCTCGCCCCGTTCGGCGAAGAGACCGCGGTGGCACACGCCACCGCCGAGGAGTGGCTCGCCGGCCACCCCGTCGTCGAGGCGCCGGCCGGCTCGTCTCGCGATTCCGGAGACGGTGCGGAGGGAAGGTGGTGGGGCGGTGCGGATGCCGTGTGGATGGATCCCGCGCGCCGCACCGCAGGTCACTCCGAGACGCGACGGGTCTCCGCCGACGACTACTCCCCCTCGCTCGACTGGGCGTTCGACCTCGCCTCCCGCGTGCCGACCGGCATCAAGCTCGGACCGGCGCACGACCGCGACACGCTTCCCCCCGACGCCGAGGCGCAGTGGGTGAGCGCAGACGGCAGCGTCGTGGAACTGGTCGTGTGGACAGGGGCACTGGCCCGCGAGGGAGTGCGCCGCGCGGCCCTCGTCGTGCGCGGCGACCGTTCGCACGAGCTCACGGCCGGCGGCGATGCCGAGGACGCCGCGGTGCGCGAGCTGGGCGCCTTCCTGCACGAGCCGGACGGCGCGGTCATCCGCGCCAGGCTGATCGGCGACGTCGCCCGCAGCCTCGACGCGGGGATGCTCGACGAGCGCATCGCGTACCTCACCTCGGATGCCGCGCTCACCAGTCCGTTCGTGCAGTCCTTCCGCGTGCGCGAGACGATGGCCGCGAACCCGAAGGCGATCAACGCCGTGCTGAAGGCCCATGGCATCGGCACGCTGGAGATCAAGAAGCGCGGCATGGACGTCGACCCTGCCGCGTTCCGCAAGAAGCTCGGTCTGCGCGGCGACGCCTCGGCGACGCTGTTCCTCACCCGCGTGGGCGACCGACGAGTGGCGATCCTCGCCGACCGGGTCGGCGCGGCCACCCCGTCCTGACAGGCGGAGCCGGCCGTCGGGACTAGCCGTCGGGGTCCGACAGCGGCGTGGTGACCTCGATGGGATCGCCGCTCTTCGTGTCGATCACGACCGTCCTCGCCGCCGTCGGCCCCTCCGTGATCGTCAGGTACGGGGCGCCCCAGCGCGTGAGTCTCACCTGGACGCTCCACGGCGCACCCTGCGGATCCGCGCCCTCGACGGTGTACTCCTTGTCGTCCGCGCCGTCCTCCGCGCGGCAGCTGACGTCCCCCGTCGCGTCGACGATCACGCAGGCGTCGATCCATCCGGCCTGACCGTCGCGCTGGGCGTACCAGACCGGGCTCCCACGGAACTCGCCGAGCAGCGAGAGACCGGGGAAGTAGCCGTCGGCGATCAAGGCCTCAGCGCGGACGCGTTCGTCGCCCTCGAACTGGGCGAGCATCGACTCGTTCGGGTTCCACCGCTGCACGGAGACGAGGCGTTCGCCGTTCGTCGCGGTCATCCCGTATGCGCTCACGCTCGTGCCGCCGCCGGATGTGTCATCCGAGTCTCTGATGAAGACCGACGCACTCAGCTGGAAGAGGTCGCCCTCGTCGGCGGGGACGCAGTTCGCGCTGGACTGCTCACCCACGTCGAGGATGATGCAGTCGAGATTCTGCGCCGTCTTCGTCGCGAACCAGACCAGCGCATCGCCGTCACGCGCCGCCGGCCGCACCGAGCCTGCGTCGTATCCGCCCTTCTCCGACAGCGCCAGTTGTCGGTGCACCTCGTCGGTGGAGAGCGGGAAGGCCTGAGGGTGCGGGGCGAACGCCGCCCAGCCGATGCCGACGCCGACGCCGAGCAGCAGAGCGGATGCCGCGGCGGCACTCTTCCAGCGCGGGCGCAGCATCATGCGCCAGGACGCGAGCACGGCCGGGGAGGCCCCGCCATCCGGCTCCGGCCGTGCGCCCTCGGCGTGCGTGGGCGCCGCCGCAGCCGCGGGCGCGGGCGCGGCATCCGTGACGAAGGTGATGATCGGGGTGCCGACCTCGACCGTCGTGC
>JAGIAK010000153.1 GCA_017744855.1 Microbacterium sp. | reverse complement strand
CCGCCCAGGGCATTTTCTCGGACCTGTTCGCCGCGCTCTCCATCCTGTTCGACAAGCCGTTCCGCCTCGGCGAGATCATCACCTATGACCAGACCACGGCCCGGGTCGAGAAGATCGGCCTCAAGTCAACGCGGCTGCGCGCCATGTCCGGCGAGGGCAAGATCATCTCCAATGCCAATCTGCTGCAGAAGGAGATCACCAGCCTGCAGCATCTGCCCCGCCGCCGCGTCAAGTTCGCGCTCGGCATCATCTACCAGACGCCGGTCGATCTCGTGGCGCGCATCCCGCAGATCCTGCAGGAGGTCGTCGAGGGCGAGAAGCAGGTGTTCATTCATGCCGGCATGGTCGCCTTCGGCACCAGTTCGCTCGACTTCGAGATGGAGTTCGACATTCGCGACCCGGACGAGGCGGACTATTTCATGACGCGGCACCGCGTCGCCCTGGGCCTCCTCCGCCGGCGCCCCGCCGTCTCGAGCCGTTTTCAGGGACAGGCCGGGGTTCGAACGCGTATTGCGCTCGCACCCGCCTCTGTCCCTGAAAACGGCTCGAGATCAGTCGGGGAGGGCGACGTCGACGAGCTTGCGGCGAGCCGTGCGGCCGCGGACGATCGAGACGGCTGAACGCGCCACGCCGAAGTGCTCGGCGACGGCGGCCACGACCGCCTCGTTCGCGGCGCCGTCGACGGCGCGGGCCGCGACGCGCACGGTGAGCGTCCCGTCGTCGCCGGCCTCGACGCCGGGCCGCCGCGACCCCGGCTTGGCGTGCACGGTGTAGCGGGGCATGTCCCGTAGCGTATGGGCATGCGATGGGGCTGGCCGTTTCTGATCTACGTCGTCGTCTCGATCGTGCACCTCGTGCGCATCGCGCTGCTGCAGCCGGAGCTCGACCTGACGAAGCTGCTGCTCATGCCGGCCCTGCTCGTCTCCGTGCTGCTCGTGGCGCTCGTCACGTCGCGCGGCGCGGTGCCCGGTCGGCGAGGCTGGTGGGCCGTCGGCCTGCTGAGCGCGGGCGTCGCCGCCTCGTTCGCGGGCGACGCGCTCCTCGGACCGTCGTTCGAGGCCGGCCTCGGCTTCTTCGCCCTCGCCCATGTGCTCTACATCATCCTGTTCAACGGTCCCGCGAAGGCGAACGTCATCCGCTGGTGGACGCTCGTCTATCCCGTGCTGCTCGTCGTCGCGATCGTGGTGCTCTGGCCGCACCTGAGCGACGGGCTGAAGCCGCTGCTCGTCGGCTACGGCATCGTGCTCGCGCTCACCGCGATGACCTCGAGCCGGGTCGGCCGCATCGCCGCGGTCGGCGGCGCGTTCTTCTTCGTCTCCGACCTGATCCTCGCCTTCGCGATGTTCTACACGCCGTTCGACGGCTTCTTCCAGGAGCCGTGGCGCGGCCTCGCGATCATGACGACGTACTGCCTCGGCGAGGGACTCATCGCCTTCGGCGTCCTTCGGCGGCTCCGCGCAATTCGGTAGTCCGGGACCGGCGTCGGGCGTTCGGAGCGGTTTCGGCTTCGATATCTTCTTCCCATGCGTCGGTACTGGCCGTTCCTCGTCTTCGCGGCGATCGCGGTCACGCATGTCGTCGTCGTGGCGCTCGGCTACCCGGGCTACCTGTCGAAGGCGGCGCTCATGCCCTCGCTGCTCGCCGCCGTGCTCGCCTCGGTGCTCGTCACGGCCCGGGTCGACATGTCCTTCGAGACGCTGCTCGTGCCGATGCTGCTGCTCGAGTTCGCGATCCTGTCTGCCTGGCTCTCCGACATGTTCTTCAGCGCGCCGCCGGAGACGCTCGGCATCTTCGCCTCGGGGCTCACGCATGTGCTGCTCATCGTGCTGTTCGCGTGGTCGCTCCGGGTGCCGTGGCGATCGTGGACGTTCGTCCCGTATCTCGTGCTCTTCCTCGCGACGGTCGCCGTCCTCTGGTCGGGGCTCGGCCCGTACATCGGCCTCATCGCGGCGTACGCGCTCGTGGCCTACGCGATGGCCTGGCTCGCCTCCCGCGTGAGCTGGGTCGCCGGGGTGGGCGGCGCCCTCTACGTGGTCGCCGCCGTCGCGAAGGGCCTGCAGCTCTTCCAGCCGTCGCTGCTGGAATGGATCCCGCAGAGCGTGTACGACGCGACGATCATGTGCGCGTATGCGATCGGGATCGGCCTGCTCGCCCTCGCCTCGACGATGCGGATCCTTCACCTGAACGAGTCCGCCGTGCGGCCGCGGCGCGCGAGCGCGCACCGCTGGGCCGACAAGCGGGACCTCCGGCGGACGCTCGAGCACGACGCCGGTCGCTGATGCGCTAAACTCTTTCGGTTGCCGTGAAACCGGCCGCGGATCAAGAGCGCTGCAGCAGCAGGCTGACAGCACCGCGCAGCGAGAGAAAGGTGGGGCGCCCTATGGCACTCGACTCGAACATCAAGAAGGCGATCATCGACGAGTACGCCACCCACCCGGGTGACACGGGCTCTCCCGAGGTCCAGGTCGCGATCCTCACCCAGCGGATCAAGGACCTCACCGAGCACCTCAAGGAGCACAAGCACGACCACCACTCGCGTCGTGGCCTGCTCCTCCTCGTCGGCCAGCGCCGCCGTCTCCTCGGCTACCTCCAGGACATCGACATCGAGCGCTACCGCTCGCTGATCGAGCGCCTGGGCCTCCGTCGCTGAGCCGCGCGTTCACGCGAGTCTTCTGAAGGCCGCCGTCCTCCGGGACGGCGGCCTTCCGCATTCCGGTTCACCGGCGGGCGAACGGGCTCAGCCGCGCGGCTCGACCGCGGCGAGGCGCGCGGCCATCGTCGCGGCGAAGTCCGCCACCTGCTGCTCGAGGATCCGGCCGTCGGTGAGCACGCGGACGCGGAGCACGACGTTGCCGCGCTGCAGGTCCCAGACGTAGGCGCGCCAGCGCGCGCCCGGCGTGCCCTCGCGAGTCCAGCCGACGGCGGCGACGTCGTCGGGCACCGGAATGGCGGCCTGCGCGGTGATCTGCACGAGCGACGTGTCGCCGCCTGGCGCCGGCACGCCTTCCATGTCCTGCCATGGGCACGCCGCGACGCGCTCGTGGAGGTCCTGCAGATAGCCCTCGGCGTTGTCGCTGCTGGGGAACACCCGCCCGGAGATGTCCAGCACCTCGGCCTCGCTCCGCCAGACCTGCACCCACACGAGCGGGTCGGTGGAGTCGGCGTCCGGCGCCGTCCTCGCCGCGATGTAAGGGGCGTTGGACGGGACGAACGCGCATTCGGCGTCTCCGCCCTGCTTCGTCCACGTTTCGGCGGTGAGCTCCACCAGCTGGGCGACCGTTCCCGGATCGATTGATCCCGGCGCGTCGGTCTCCTCGAGGGGCCCCAGCGGGGCGACATCGGCGGCGTCGACCGCCATCTCGTCGAAGGCCGTCGTGTCGAAGCAGCCGCTGGGGCAGGACAGCGGCGCCGTGGCGACCGGATCCTGCGGGTCGCCGATCAGGAACGGCTGGTCCGGGCTCGTCTCGGCGATGCTGTGGTTGACGTAGGCGGAGAGCCCGATGCCGATCAATGCGATGTAGGCGATGACGGCGAGGACGGCTGCAGCGCCGAGGCCGATGAGCAGCCAGCCCCACCAGGCGAGCCCGCGCCGCGGAGTTCGCATCGGCGGAGTCGGCCATGCCGGGGTTGCGGGCGGTTGCGGGACTGCGGACCCCGGCGGCGGTGCCCAGGGCGGCGGAGGCGATCCGTCCTCGTTGCTCATTGTCGTGACCTCCGCGCGCTCAGCCGTGGAGCAGCGGCTCTTCGGCGAACCGGTTCGCGACCATGCCCGTGAGCAGTTGTGCGTCCGGCTGGGTGAGGCCGCCGTAGGTCTGGACCGTCACCCGCACGACGATCTCGCCGCGCTGCAACTCGGTAACGTAGTAGCGGTCGTACGGCCCGGATTCGATCCAGCCGACCGCCGCGATCGTCGGGTGCAGATTCGCCACGGCGGGGGCGGGATTGACCTCGACGTCGACCTGGCCGCCTTCGGGGTCCCCGACCTGATAGAAGTCGCAACCGGCGATCGCGTCGGCGGTGCGTCCGATGTGCGCCTCGGCCGCGGCGGAGTCCGGGAACACGGCAGTCCCGACGGTGACGGTCGACAGCGCATCGGCATCGGACCATTGGCCCAGCAGATCGACCGTCGCCCGCTCGCTCAGCGCGCCGTCATAGGAGACGAAGACAGGCACCCAGGTGTTCACGAAGACGCACTGCCGGTTGTTGCCCGACCAGGACGCGAGCGCGTCGTTGAAGGCGGTCTCGGACGTGAAGGCCGGCACATCCCCGTCGGTCATCGACTGCTCGCTCATGCCGAAGCGGCCGGTCGTGGCAACCGTCAGTGCCGCGAAATGCGCGCCCGTGTTCGTCAGACACACCCCGGGGCAGACGACCGGTTCGGCGGCGAACTGCGCTCCCGGCGCACCCGTCTCGAGCGGGTCGCTCGGACCGCCGTAGTAGCCCTCTTCGAACCCGTCCTGGAACGCGCTGCCGAGGGGTCCTGCAACCGCCGACACCGCACCGGAGACCATGGCAGCGAGCCAGATGATGAGGCCGATCAATGCGAGACCGCCGCCCGCGACGAGCAGCCAGGCCCACCACGGGAAGCCCTTGGGCGGCACGCGAGGCGGCGGAGGCGGCGGAGCCCACTGCGCCGGGGCGGGCGGCAGCGGAGGGGTCCACTGAGCAGGCGGAGCGGGTGACGGCGCAGGCGGCGCGACCGGCGGCGGCGGGATCACCCGCGGCCCGGGCGCGGCCCAGCTCGATGCCTGCTCGCTCCCCGCATCCCCCATGCGAAGAACCTATCGAAGTCGCGGGAATAGCCGCGCGCCGTGTACGTTCTACTGCACTGATCGATTCAAATGAATGGACCAGCAAGCGAGAGGACCGCGTGATGAACGCCACCAACCCCACCCGCCCCGACGCCAGCGGGATGCAGTTCGGGATCTTCTCGGTGAGCGACATCACCGAGGACCCCACGACGAGGACGACGGTCTCCGAGGCCGAGCGGATCAAGAACATCATCACGATCGCGGTGCATGCGGAGGAGGTCGGCCTCGACGTCTTCGCGCTCGGCGAGCACCACAACCCGCCGTTCTTCTCGAGCAGCCCGACGACGACCCTCGGCTACATCGCCGCGAAGACCGAGCGCCTGCTGCTCAGCACGGCGACGACGCTCATCACGACGGACGACCCGGTGAAGATCGCCGAGGACTTCGCGATGCTGCAGCACGTCGCCGACGGCCGCGTCGACCTGACGCTCGGCCGCGGGAACACCGGCCCGGTCTACCCGTGGTTCGGCAAGGACATCCGCCAGGGCATCGAGCTCGCCATCGAGAACTACGGCCTGCTGCACCGCCTGTGGCGCGAGGAGTTCGTCGACTGGTCCGGCCGCTTCCGCACGCCGCTGCAGGGCTTCCAGTCGACCCCGCGCCCGCTCGACGGCGTCGCCCCCTTCGTCTGGCACGGCTCGATCCGCAGCCCCGAGATCGCCGAGCAGGCCGCGTACTACGGCGACGGCTTCTTCGCGAACAACATCT